>NZ_CP009435.1:2744828-3049809 GCF_000960995.1 Burkholderia glumae LMG 2196 = ATCC 33617
GCCTGCGAAGCGGGCGCCGATGCGATCGTGATGGGTGCGGGCCTGCCGCTCGATCTGCCCGACATGACCGAAGGCCACGACATCGCCCTGGTCCCGATCCTGTCCGACAGCCGCGGCATCGCGCTGGTGCTGAAGAAATGGATGAAGAAGGGACGCCTGCCCGACGCGATCGTGATCGAGCATCCGGCGCATGCGGGCGGCCATCTCGGCGTCGGCAACATCGAGGAGATGCACGACGCGCGCTTCTCGTTCGCGCGCGTGCTGGAGGAGGCGAGCGAGGCGATCCGCGCGCTCGGGCTCGCCCGCGAATCGATCCCGCTGATCGTGGCGGGCGGCATCAACAGCCATGAAGCGGTGCGCGCGGCGCTGGCGCTCGGCGCGAACGGCGTGCAGCTCGGCACGCCGTTCGCCGTCACCGAGGAAGGCGATGCGCATCCGGCCTTCAAGCACGTGCTCACGCACGCGCAGCCCGAGGACATCGTCGAATTCGTCAGCGTGACCGGGCTGCCGGCGCGTGCCGTGCGCACGCCCTGGCTCGATCGCTATCTGCGCCACGAGGCCCGCATTCGCGCCAAGCTCGGCGCGTTCCGGCAGCGCTGCCCAACCGCGTTCGAATGCCTGTCCGTGTGCGGCTTGCGCGACGGCGTCGAACGCTTCGGACACTTCTGCATCGATACGCGGCTTGCCGCCGCGTTGCGCGGCGACGTGGCCAACGGCCTGTTCTTCCGCGGCCGCGAGGCGCTGCCGTTCGGCGAGGCGATCCGCAGCGTGCGCGATCTGCTCGCGTTGTTGCTGACCGGCGCGGCACCCGAGTCTGCGACAAACCGCCCCATGTTCTCTCTGGCTTGATGAGCATCAACTTGACGCGCTCGCCGGCCCCTGACAATCACTACCGTTCCAAGGGGGTTATTGCCATGAAAGAAAAAATTCGCTGTCTGGTTTCAGCCATTGCCGCTACCGCAAGCTTCGCGATGATCCCATCGGTTTCACATGCCGCATCGCCAGGCGACGGCATTGCCGCGGGTGACTTCCTCGCGCGCCTGCGCGCGATCGAAATCGCTCCCGCGGATCGCGGCAGCGGCACGCTGTCGGCGATCCAGGCCGGTGTGAACAATGCCATCGTCCCCGAGCTCGATTTCACCTACATGATCCGCGACTATCTCGGCGTCGAGTTGATCCTCGGTACGTCGCGGCATCAGGTCAATTCGAGCCTCGGTCATCTCGGCGGCGTGAACGTGCTGCCGCCCACGCTGCTGCTGCAGTACCACTTCAACCACGCGGGCAAGGTCCGGCCGTATATCGGCGCGGGCCTGAACTACACGTATTTCTACAACGACGGCCTCAACGTCGGAGGCGAGGGCGTCGCGGTCCACCGGAGCAGCTTCGGGCCGGCCCTGCAATTCGGCGTCGACGTTCAGGTCACGAAGCGCTTCTTCGTGAACGTCGACCTGAAGAAAATCTGGATGCATACCGACGCGACGCTCGGCGGCCAGCCGATCGGGCGCCTTCACCTCGATCCGATCATTGTCGGCTTGGGCGTGGGTATGAAGTTCTGACGAACCGGTAACAAGTGTTGGGGTTGGGCGGCACGGCTGTCTCGCGTGCCGCCTTTTTTCGTCCCGCGGTCCAGGCATGAGGCGGCGCTCGGTGCGCTCCCCGCGGCGTGCCGCGTCAGTGCGCGTCAGAGCCTGTCGTACTGGAAGCGCATCGCGGTGCCCTCGCGCGTGATGCGCTCCCATACCGCTGCTTTTTCGTCCTCGCTCATGAACACCCAGTTCGCGACTTCGAGCGCGGTGCGCCCGCAGCCCTTGCAGACGTCGTCGAAGAGCGTCGAGCAGACGCCGATGCAGGGGCTGTCCGGCTTGTCGTGAAGGTTGGAGCTCATGGATGGGTGGCGGTCGAGGGATGCGGCAAAGCCTTATGGTAAAACATCAGCGCGCGATGCTCACGCCGACGCGCGCGATCCAGTGCTGGCGGTGGTTGTAGTCGAGCAGATCCTCGCCGTAGCCGTCGAAGAAGCCGAGCCACAGATAGCCGCCCCAGGCATTGCCGAACAGTTTCGCGAGCGGATACGACAGCTGCGTGTCGACGCTGCCATACCAGTGGTGGGTGCCCTTGCGCAGCGTCGTCGCCAGTTGCCAGCCGTCCGGGCTGCCGTACTTGACGAGCAGATCCATGTAGCCGCGATAGTCGGCGATGTCGCGGTTGTCGCTGATGCCGACGTAGTAGTAGAGCATCGGCGACACCTGCAGGTGGTAATCCGACAGATCGCCGAACTCCCAGGTCGGCTGCACGAACGCGATGTTCAGGCTGCGCGAGTCGCTACCGGCCTTGCCATTCGACTCGTGGCCGATCCCGGCCGCGAATCCCATCCGCGTGAACCAGTTGCTGCGCAGGCCGGTGTCGGCCACGTAATAGAACAGTCGCGGCTTGTAGCTGGTGTCGCGGAACGGGCTCGAATCGGCCGACAGATCCCAGATCGAGGTCTGCGTATAGCCGAAATACAGGTTGTCGAGCAGCGCGCGCGACGACGGATCGTCGGGCATGTGCAAGCGGTACTTGAAGCTCAGTTGCAGCTTGGCGGTGACGTCGCCGTTTACGCCCGCGCCGATGAACATCGGTTCGTAGTACGAGATTCTCGACAGCAGCCCCTGCGAGCCGGTGGTCAGCGCGTCGGCCGTCGGCAGCGGCGTGCCGGCCGTCGCGGCGACGTGGGTGGCGGCCGCGGCCACGCCGGCCGGTGTCGTCTGGCGCGCTTCCGCCGCTTCGGCCTGCGCGACGCGCGCCTGGTTCGGGCCGCGATCGAGCGACACCACGGCGGCCGAGGCGTCGAAGCCGACCGGCGTGATGGTCACCGTGCCGCGCGCGCTGTCGGGCCATGGCGCGGAAAATCGCACCTTGCGGAACTGGCCGGCGCGCAACGTGAAGCGTGCCGGCAGGCCCGGCTCGCGAGCGAGCCGCACCGTTACCGGCGCCTGCTCGGCGCCGGTAACGGTCACCTCGAGCGAGTCCGGCGTGGTGACCGCGAGCGGCGCGCGGTCGTCGTCCGCATAGATCAGCGTCAGCGTGAGCGGTGCGCTGGCGGCGGCCTCGCGCGCCGGCTGCACGAGCGACACGGTGGCGTGCGCGGGTATCGCGGCGCCGGCGAGCGAGGCAGCGGGGATCAGCGCGGCGAGCGCGCGGCGGGGCAGGGCGAAGCGACGGCGGGAGCGATGGCGCATGAGTTCGAGGGATGACGAAGCACGGTGGAAGGTCGCGCCGCAACGCGGATACTGCGACGAGTTGGGCCATTGTAAAGCAGGCGTCGGGTCGGCCGGCAGGGTCGAAACGGATTGGCCGCGCTCAGGCGGCCTTGGCCGGACGCGGTCGGGCGGGAACGGCACGCGTCGATCGCCGGACGGGAAGGGAACGCGGGTGCCGCGCCGAGGCTGCCCACGCCCGCGCCTGCCGTGCGGCAAGGTGCGGCGTGTGCGGTTATTTTTCGGGTGGACACACGCGTATAACCCGATAAAATGCGCGCACTTCCCGCTCCCCGTCCGGCGCGCCGGCGCAGGCGCCGACCGGGGAGGGCGGCAGGTGTCCCGTTTGTGCGACATCGACGCGATTTTTTTGTGACACCACGGGATTAGTGATACTTTTCGGTGTTTTAGGGGACGGGTCGCGAGGGCGCGGGCCGTCGTGACGACAAGTCATACCGGCCGCACACGGCCGGACGGGAGAACGGGATGAAAGCAAAGGTGGCAGGCCGGTTCGTGGCGCTCTCGCTTTGTGTGGCCGCGTCGGCGGCTGCGGCGAAGGATACGCAGCTCAACGTGTACAACTGGTCCGACTACATTGCCAAGGACACGATCCCGAACTTCGAGAAACAGACGGGCGTGAAGGTCCGTTACGACAACTACGACAGCGACGACACGCTGCAGGCCAAGCTGCTCACCGGCAACTCGGGCTACGACATCGTGGTGCCGACCAGCAACTACGCGGGCAAGCAGATTGCTGCCGGCATCTTCGCGCCGCTCGACAAATCGAAGCTGCCGAACCTCAAGAACCTCGATCCGCAGCTGATGGCGCTGGTGGCCGGTGCCGATCCCGGCAACAAGTACGTGGTGCCCTGGGCCTACGGCACCACGGGCCTCGGCTACAACGTGAACAAGGCGCAGCAGATCCTCGGCAAGGTGCCGCTCGACAGCTGGGACATCCTGTTCAAGCCGGAAAACATCTCGAAGCTGAAGACGTGCGGCGTGTCGGTGCTCGACGCGCCCGACCAGATGTTCGCCGCCACGTTGCACTACATCGGCAAGGATCCGATGAGCACCAACCCGGCCGACTATCAGGCCGCGATGCAGGTGCTCAAGAAGATCCGCCCGTACATCACGCAGTTCAACTCGTCGGGCTATATCAACGACCTGGTCGGCGGCGACATCTGCTTCGCGTTCGGCTGGTCCGGCGACGTCGTGATCGCCAAGCATCGCGCGCAGGAAGCGAAGAAACCGTACAAGGTCGAGTACTACGTGCCGAAGGGCGGCGCGCCGGTCTGGTTCGACGTGATGGCGATCCCGAAGGACGCGAAGCACAAGGAAGCGGCTCTCGAATGGATCAACTACATCGAGGATCCGAAGGTCAACGCGGCGATCACGAACGCGGTCTATTACCCGAGCGCCAACGCGGCGGCGCGCAAGTTCGTGAACCCGGACGTGGCCAACGATCCGGCCGTCTATCCGCCCGCCGACGTGGTCAAGACGCTGTTCCTGCTCAAGCCGCTGCCGCCGGAAATCCAGCGCCTGCAGACCCGGCTCTGGACGGAACTGAAATCGGGGCGCTGAGCGCCAGCCCGGAGCACCGGCGCCGATCCACCAAGCCCCTGGCAACCCCGGGGGCTTTGTTCGTCTTCGCGCGCCCTTGCCGAGGCGCATCGCCGTCCGTTCGCCTCGGTTCATCAACACGCAGGAGTGATGCAGCAGATCATGAATAGCCAGTCGCGCATGCCGCTAACCGGCGCACCGTCCGCCGTCGCACCGGCCGACGCCGCCGCGAATTTCGTGCAGATCGTCGACGTAGTCAAGCAATTCGGCGAGACCACTGCGGTGCGTCAGGTCAATCTGTCGGTCGGCAAGGGCGAACTGTTCGCGCTGCTCGGCAGTTCCGGCTGCGGCAAGTCCACGCTGCTGCGCATGCTCGCCGGCCTCGAGACCTGCACCTCGGGCAAGATCCTGATCGACGGCGAGGATCTCGCGCAATTGCCGCCGTACCGGCGGCCGGTGAACATGATGTTCCAGTCCTACGCGCTGTTCCCGCACATGACGGTCGAGGCGAACGTCGCCTACGGGCTGCGGCAGGAAGGCGTGCGCAAGGCCGAACTGAAGGAGCGCGTGCGCGATGCGCTCGAACTCGTGCAGATGAGCCGCTACGCGGGCCGCAAGCCGTACCAGCTGTCGGGCGGCCAGCAGCAGCGCGTCGCGCTGGCGCGCTCGCTCGTCAAGCGGCCGAAGCTGCTACTGCTCGACGAGCCGATGTCGGCGCTCGACAAGCAGATCCGCCAGCGCACCCAGATCGAGCTCGTCAATATCCTCGACAAGGTCGGCGTCACCTGCATCATGGTCACGCACGACCAGGAGGAGGCAATGACGATGGCCAACCGCATTGCCGTGATGAGCGAGGGCGAGATCGTGCAGATCGGCGCGCCGCGCGAGGTCTACGAATATCCGAACAGCCGCTTCTCGGCCGAGTTCATCGGCTCGACCAATCTGTTCGAGGGCAAGGTGGTGGAGGACGAGCCCGACTACGTGTTCATCGAGTCGCCGGACCTGCCGTGCCGCATGCACGTGAGCCACGGCATCACCGGCCCGCTCGGCATGGCGGTGACGGTCTCGGTGCGCCCCGAGCGCATCGCGCTCACGCGCAAGCCGGGCGAGGGCGCCTACAACTGGGCGCACGGCGTGGTCACGAACGTGGCCTACATGGGCGGCTACTCGCTGTATCACATCAAGCTCGATTCCGGCAAGACGGTGATCGCCAACGTGACGAGCCTCGCGCTCTCGGAGATCGACACGCCGCAGTGGAACGACGAGATCTACGTGCGCTGGAGCGCCTCGGCCGGCGTGGTGCTGACCTCATGAGCGCTCTGTCCTGGATCGTCTGGTGGCCGGCTCGCAGGCTCGGCCTGAGCGGGCGCTCGGCCGTGATCGCCGGGCCGTTCTTGTGGCTCGTGCTGTTCTTCCTGGTGCCGTTCGTGCTGGTGGTGAAGATCAGCTTCGCCGAGCTCGAACTCGGCATTCCGCCGTACACCGAGCTGACGTCGTTCGCCGACGGCGTGCTCAACATCAAGCTGAACTTCTCGCACTACGCGTTCCTGTTCACCGACAGCCTGTATTTCGCGACCTACGTGAACTCGGTGCTGGTGGCGGCGGTCACGACGCTGCTGTGCCTGCTGCTCGGCTACCCGATGGCCTACTACATCGCGCGCTCGAATCCGGCCTCGCGCAACCTGCTGATGATGGCGGTGATGCTGCCGTTCTGGACCTCGTTCTTGATCCGCGTCTACGCCTGGATCGGCATCCTGAAGAACAACGGCCTGCTCAACAACTTCCTGCTCTGGATCGGCGTGATCCACGCGCCGATCGAGCTGTATCGCACCAACACCGCGGTCTACATCGGCATGGTCTATACCTACCTGCCGTTCCTGGTGATGCCGCTCTACGCGCATCTGGTGAAGATGGACCTGCGACTGCTGGAGGCGGCCTACGACCTCGGCGCCAAGCCGTGGAAGGCGTTCCTGACGATCACGCTGCCGCTCTCGAAGAACGGCATCATCGCCGGCTGCCTGCTGGTGTTCATTCCGGCCGTCGGCGAATACGTGATCCCCGAGCTGCTCGGCGGCGCGAACACGCTGATGATCGGCCGCGTGATGTGGAACGAGTTCTTCAACAACGCCGACTGGCCGATGGCCTCGGCCGTGACCTGCGCGATGGTGCTGCTGCTGCTCGTGCCGATGGCGGTCTTCCAGCATTACCAGGCCAAGGAAGCGGAGGGCCGTCGCAAATGATGCCGAATCGTTATCTGCGATTGCTCGCGCTGGCGGTCGGCTTCGCGTTCCTCTACATCCCGATCCTGAGCCTCGTCGTCTACTCGTTCAACGAGTCCCAGCTGGTCACGGTCTGGTCCGGCTTCTCGACGCGCTGGTACGCGGCGCTGCTTGGCGACGACGAACTGATCGCGGCCGCCTGGCTGTCGCTGAAGATTGGCATTCTGACGGCGTTCGCCTCGGTGGCGATCGGCACCTGGGCCGGCTACGTGCTGGCGCGCATGGGGCGCTTCCGCGGTTTCGCGCTTTATTCCGGGATGATCAACGCGCCGCTGGTGATCCCCGAGGTGATCCAGGGCATCTCGCTGCTGCTGCTGTTCATCGAGCTGGCGAAGTGGATCGGCTGGCCGGCGCAGCGCGGCATGCTGACGATCTGGCTCGGCCACGTGATGCTGTGCCTGTCCTATGTCGCGATCATCGTGCAGTCGCGCGTGCGCGAACTCGATCCGTCGCTGGAGGAGGCCGCGCTCGATCTCGGCGCCACGCCGCTGAAGGTGTTCTTCACGATCACGCTGCCGCTGATCTCGCAGGCGCTGGTGTCGGGCTGGCTGCTGTCGTTTACGCTGTCGATCGACGATCTGGTGCTGTCCGCGTTCCTGTCCGGCCCCGGCTCGACCACGCTGCCGCTGGTGGTGTTCTCGCGCGTGCGGCTCGGCCTGAATCCGGAAATGAACGCACTCGCGACGCTGTTCATCGTCGCCGTGACGATCGGCGTGATCGGCGCGAACATGATGATGCTGCGCCGCGAGCGGCGCCGGCTCGCGGCGGCCGCCTGAGCGTGGGCGGGCCACACGCCCCGCCCACTTGCCGATCGCGACGCCCCGCATCGTCGCGCGCCGCGCCCCTGCATCGGGCCCCGCGCGAGCGCCTGAGGCCGCTCAGGCCTCGCTGATCGCGGGCCGCGCACACCACTCGCGGCCCTTCAGCATCGCATGCCAGTACAGCGGCGGCAGCACCTTTTCCTTCAGAAACCAGGCCAGGCGCGACGGCCGCGTGCCGTCGTTGACCCAGTTCGGGAAGGTCGGCGCGACCTTGCCGCCGTAGAGGAATTCGGCCAGCACGATGCGGCCGCGCGCCACCGTCAGCGGACACGAGCCGTAGCCGTCGTAGCGCGCCACGCCGCGCGCGCGGCCGAGCGCGGCCAGCACGTTGTGGGCGACCACCGGCGCCTGCTTGCGCGCGGCGGCGGCGGTCTTGGCGTTGGTGGTGTTGGTCGCGTCGCCTAGCGCGTGAATGTTGGCGAACATGCGATGGCGCAGCGTCGCCGGATCGACGTCGATCCAGCCGGCCGGGTCGGCGAGCGCGCTGTCGCGCACGAAGCCCGGCGCGCGCTGCGGCGGCACCACGTGCAGCAGGTCGAACTCGCGCGTGATCTCCTCGCTGCCGCCGCCGTCGGCCTCCGCGCGGGCGCGCCGGAACGTGGCGCGCCGGCCCGGGCCGTCCACGGCGATCAGCTGGTCGCCGAAGCGCAGGTCGATCCCGTAGGCCTGGACCGACTCCATCAGGGCAGGCACGTAGGCCGGCACGCCGAACAGCGCCGCGCCGGCCAGGTGGAATTCGATCTCGATGCCGGCCAGCCGGCCGCTGCGGCGCCAGTGATCGGCGGCCAGGTACATCGCCTTTTGCGGTGCGCCCGCGCACTTGATCGGCATCGGCGGCTGGGTAAACAGCGCGCGCCCTTGCTTGAGCGATTGCACGAGCTGCCACGTGTAGGGGGCGAGATCATAGCGGTAGTTCGAGGTCACGCCGTGCCGCCCGAGTGTGTCGACGAGCCCGTCGATGCCGGCCCAGTGCAGTTCCAGACCGGGGCAGACGATCAGTTCGCGATAGCCGAGCGTGGCGCCGCCCTCGAGCGTCACGGTGTGGTGCTCCGGCGAGAACGCGGTGACCGCCGCGCGGATATGCGTGACGCCGCGCGGCAGCACCGATTTCATTGGCCGCGCGGTGGACGCCGCATCGAAGACGCCGCCGCCGACCAGGGTCCAGCCGGGCTGGTAGTAATGCGTGTCGGCGGGATCGACGAGCGCGATGTCGAGCGAGCGGTCGCGCCGCAGCAGGCTCGCTGCGGTAGCGATGCCGGCGGCGCCGGCGCCGACGATCACGATCTCGTGGCGTGCCGCGGGCAGGCGGGCGGAACCGGCAGCGGCCGGTGACGGGACGGACATGTTGGGGCTCCTGGCAGGGGATATGCTTGATGGCGTTGTTGTGGTGGTGCAGCGAAGCGGCGCTGCCCGGCGGCGCGGGCGGCGCCTTAGAGCGCGTCGATCGGCAGCTTCAGGTAGCGCACCCCGTTGGCCGCGGGCTCCGGCAGCCGCCCCGCGCGCATGTTGACCTGCACCGACGGCAGGATCAGCACCGGCATCTCCAGCGTCGCATCGCGCGCGGTACGCATCGCCACGAACGTGTCCTCGTCGATTCCCTCGTGGACGTGGATGTTGTCGCGCCGCTGTGCGCCCACGGTGGTGACGAGGCAGACCGGTCGGCCCTGGGGCGCGTAGTCGTGGCACAGATAGAGCGGCGTGTCGGGCGGCAGGCTCAGCACCTTGCGGATCGAGCGGTAGAGCGTGCGCGCGTCGCCGCCGGGGAAGTCGCAGCGCGCGGTGCCGTAGTCGGGCATGAACAGCGTGTCGCCGACGAACGCGGCCGTCTCGGCCGGCGCCGAGGTGCCATCCGCGCGCGCCACCAGGTAGGTCATGCAGGCCGGCGTGTGGCCGGGCGTATGCATCGCGCGGATCGCGAGCCTGCCGAGCGCGAGCGTGTCGCCGTCGTCGACGAGCCGGTCGAACGGGCGGCCGTCCGGCACGAAGTCCGGGCCGGCGTCGAACAGCGTGCCGAACACCTTCTGTACCTGCGTGACCTCGCGGCCGATCGCGATCTCGCCGCCCAAGCGCGCCTGCAGCAGCGGCGCGGCCGAGAGGTGGTCGGCGTGCACATGGGTTTCCAGCAGCCAGCGCACGCGCGCGCCGAGTGCCTCCACCTGCGCGGCGACGCGCTCGGCGCTGCGGTGGTGGGTGCGGCCGGACTTCGGATCGAAATCGAGCACGGGGTCGACGATCGCGCACTCGCGCGTGGCGGTGTCGACCACGACGTGCGTGGCCGTATTGGTGGCCGGGTCGAAGAACGAATCGACGGTGAAGGCGGGTTGGGACGTCATGCAATGCTCCGGAATCAGAAATCGGGAAAACGCCTGAGCGAGACAAGATGCGTGCCAGCGTCGTGCACGGCGCGCGCGTATCGCTTAATCAATTGATCCGACTACTATTTTTCGGGAAAGACGGCGGGGCGGCGGTGCCGCGATGCGCGAGCCCGGGGCGCAAATACTGCCATGCATGGCAGCGATGTGGCAGAATTGGCAGCGTGTCGCGCCGAGGCAAAATGCCTCCGAGCGCGGCGCGTTCCACCGCTGTTCCGTTTCGCGTACCGAGCCCGCCCGATGCCGCTTTCCCCTCCCGCCGAGACGGCGCCTATGCCGCCGTCCGATGCTCCCGCCGCCGATGCCGCCGATGCCGCCAATGCGGCCAGCGCTCCCGATGCGCCCGGCCGTGGCGGCGCCGCGCGCCGGCCGCACGGTGGGCGGCGCGCCATCCCGATCGTGCCCGCCGATCCGGACCGCGCGCCGCCGCGCGTCGAGGCGGCCGCCGCGCCCGGGCTCGGCGCGCTCGTGTCGTATCTGGAGCATGATCCGCAGCCGATGATCGTGGTCGATCGCGACTATCGGATCCTCGCCGCGAACGGCGCCTATCAGCGCCAGTTCGGCGGCGCGGGCCGCGAGCATGTGGGCCGCCACTGCTACCGCGTCTCGCATCATTACGACGTGCCCTGCGACCAGGCCGGCGAGCATTGTCCGATGCGCGCCGCGCTCGAATCGGGCACGGCCTCGCGCGTGCTGCACATCCATCACACGCCGCGCGGGCCGGAGCACGTGGACGTCGAGATGCGGCCCGTGTTCGATGCCGGCGGCGAGGTGATCGCCTACGTCGAGCGGCTGACCACCGTGCGCAGCGCCTCGGCGCGGCCGAGCGCGGGCGGGCTGGTGGGTAGCTCGGATGCGTTCAACGGCGCGCTGTCGGCGCTGCAGCGCGTGGCCCCGTCGATGCTGCCGGTGCTGCTGCTCGGCGAATCGGGCACCGGCAAGGAGCTGTTCGCGCGGGCGCTGCACGAGGCCAGCGCGCGGGCGGGCGGGCCGTTCGTGGTGGTCGATTGCTCGGGGATCGCCGAGTCGCTGTTCGAGAGCGAGCTGTTCGGCTATGAGAAGGGCGCGTTCACTGGCGCCAACGCGCGCAAGCCGGGGCTCGTGGAGACGGCGCAGGGCGGCACGCTGTTCGTCGACGAGATCGGCGACGTGCCCGCCTCGATGCAGGTCAAGCTGCTGCGGCTGATCGAGTCGGGTACGTTTCGCCGCGTCGGCGGCGTGGAGGCGCTGCGCGCCGACTTCCGGCTCGTCGCGGCCACCCATCAGCCGCTCAGCGAGATGATCGGCGACGGCCGCTTCCGGCAGGATCTCTATTACCGGATCAGCGCGTTTCCGATCGAGCTGCCGCCGGTGCGCGAGCGGCCCGGCGACATCGGCCTGCTGGCCGAGTCGATCCTGCGCCGCATCGCCGACGCGCGGCCCGGCGCGCGTGCCCACGTGCTGCACGAGACGGCGCGCGCCTGCCTCGACGCCTATGCCTGGCCGGGCAACATCCGCGAACTGCGCAACGTGCTCGAGCGCGCCTGCCTGTTCGCCGACGACGGCGTGATCCGCGTCGAGCACCTGCCCGATGCGTTGCGCGAACCGCCCGCCGACGCGGCCGCGCGCGGCGCGCCCGACGACGACACGCTGCGGCAGGTGGCGCGCACCTTTCGCGGCACCCGCAAGGCGCTGGCGGCGCGGCTCGGCATGAGCGAGCGCACGCTGTATCGGCGCATGCGGGCGCTGGGGCTGGGCGGGAGCGGGGAGTGAGGGCGCGCGCCGGCGGCAAGCGATGCGGGGGCGCGGCACGCGACGCGAGCCAGGCAGGCGCGCGGTGCGCCGCGTCGGCGCCTCAGGGCTCGAGCACCCGCTTCGCTTCCTCCGGCGGCGTGCCCATCGCCTGGAACAGCCGCGCCGTATCGGCGAGCCGCGCGCCGGTCGCGCGGATCGCGTCGAGCTGCGCGTTGCGATACTGCTGCTCGCTGGAGCGCGCGGCCGACGGCGGCAGCGCGCCGAGCCGCACGCGTGCGGCCGTGTCGTCCGAGACGCCGCGCGCGGCGTCGGCCGCGCGGCTCGACGCGTCGAGCGCCTGCGCGTCGTTGTCGAGCGCGGCCAGCGAATCGGCCACGTTCTGGAACGCCGCCAGCACGGTCGCTTTGTACTGCTCGACGGCGGCCGCGTAGCTGGCCTGTGCGGCGCGCCGCTGCGCGAGCAGCGCACCGCCGTGGAACAGCGGCTGGGTCAGCGAGGCGCCCACGCTCCAGATGCCGCCCGCGCCCGACAGCGCCGCAGGCCAGCTGAAGCCGGCCTGCCCGAGCGCGGCGGACAGCGAGATCTGCGGGAACAGCTGCGCGGTCGCCGCGCCGACGGCCGCCGCGGCCGCTTTCAGCGCCGCGTCGGCCGCGCGGATGTCGGGGCGCGTCTGCAGCAGCGTGGAGGGCACCGCCACCGGCACGTCCTCGGGTAGATGCAGCTCGGCCAGGGCGAGATCGTCGGGCGCCTGGTCCGGCGTGCGGCCGAGCAGCACCGCCAGCGCATGCCGTGCGCTGAGCCACTGCTGGCGCAGCGCGGGAAGCGTCGCGGCGAGCGAGGCGGCGCCCTGGCGCGCGCTCAGCAGATCGGCATGCGATGCCGAGCCGAGCCGGTTGCGGCGCTCGGTGTCGTCGGCCTGCTCGTTGGCGAGCGCGACGAGCCGTTCGGTGGTGCGCAGCTGCTCGGCGAGCGTCGCCGAGGTGATCACTGCGGTAACGATGTTGGCGGCGAGCGCGCGCCGCGTCGAATCGAGCTGGAACGCCGTCACGTCCACGCGCTGGCGCAGTTCGCGGTTCGCGAAGCGCGCGGCGCCGAACAGGTCGAGCGTGTAGCTGGCCTGAAGCTGGCCGACGAACGCATTGTAGAGCACGGTCTGCGGGCCGAAGCCCGGCATCCCTAGGCCGCGCTGGCGCGTGGCCTGGCCGCCGGCGTCGACGGTCGGCAGCAGCGAGCTGCCGATCTGCGCGCGCAACTGCTCGCGCGCGGCGGCCAGCGAATGCTCGGCGGCAGCCAGCGTCGGGCTGGCACGCAAGCCCTCCTCGACCAGCGCGTCGAGCCGCCCGGAGCGATAACGCTTCCACCATTCTGGCAGCGGCTGCGCACCGACCTCGAAATGCTGCGCGACGCCCTGCGCGGCAACGGTGCGCTCGGGCAGCGGCGCGGCGCCGTATTGCACCGGCGACGGCATCTCGGGCGCGGCGCCCGAGGGGCCGAACAGCGAGCAGCCGGCGAGTGCCGCGAGCGCGGCCGCGGCGCACAGCCGCCGCAGCGGCGGCAGAGGCCGCAGTGCCGGCGCCGGGCGCGGCCGGCGGGACGGCCGCGGCGCGACGCGTGACGGACGCTGCGAGGTGAAACGGGACGGGAAGCGTGGCATCGTCAGGCTCCGTGGGACGTGGCGGGCGGCGGCGTGCGGTCCGCCTCGGCGCGCTCGGTGGGCTTGACGCGGAACCAGGTGGCGTAGAGCGCCGGCAGGTAGAACAGCGTCAGCACCGTCGCGCTCGTGATGCCGCCCATCAGCGCGGTCGCCATCGGCCCGAAGAAGTTGGAACGCAGCAGCGGGATCAGCGCGAGCACGGCGGCCGCGGCGGTCAGCGTGATCGGCCGGAAGCGCCGCACGGTGGCGCCGACGATCGCGTCGAAGCGCGCCTGGCCCACGGCGATGTCCTGCTCGATCTGGTCGACCAGGATCACCGAGTTGCGCATGATGATGCCGAACATGGCGATCACGCCGAGCATCGCGACGAAACCGAACGGCTGGCCGAACAGCAGCAGCGTGGCGGCCACGCCGATCAGGCCGAGCGGCGCGGTCAGCACCACCATCAGCACGCGCGAGAAGCTCTGCAGCTGGATCATCAGCAGCGTGAGCACGGCGATCAGCAGCAGCGGCATCTGCGCGTTGATCGAGGCCTGCGCCTTGCCGCTTTCCTCCACCGGGCCGCCGATCTCGATCCGGTAGCCCACCGGAAGTTGCGCGCGCAACGTATTGAGCTGCTTGTCGATCGCCCGCGTGACGTCGATGCCCTGGGCGCCGGCGCGCACGTCGGCCTGCACCGTGATGGTGGGCTGGCGGTCGCGCTCCCAGATCACGCCGTATTCGAGCGTGTCGCGCAAGCGCCCGAGCGAGCCGAGCGGCACCGGGCCGTTCGGCGTCGGCATGGCCAGCGCGGCGAGCTTCGACGGATCGACGCGCTCGGCCTTCGGCGCGCGCAGGTCCACGGCGATCAGCTTGTCGCGTTCCCGGTACTGCGTGACGGTGGTGCCCGTCAGCGTCATGGCGAGGAAGCTCGACACGTCCTGCGAGGTCACGTTCAGGTCGCGCGCCTTCTGCTGGTCGAGCTCGAAGCGCACCGAGCGCTCGGCCGGCTCGTCCCAGTCGAACTGCACGTTCAGGCTGCGCCGGTCCTGGCGCACCGCGGCCGCCACCCGGTCGGCGATCGAGCGCACCGTGGCGATGCTGTCGCCGCTCACGCGGAACTGCACCGGATAGCCCACGGGCGGCCCGTTCTCGAGCCGCGACAGGCGCCAGCGGATCGCCGGGAACTGCTCGCGCAGGGTCGGGGCGAGCCAGCTCGCGAGCTGCTCGCGATCCTTCACCGATTTCGCGGTCACCACCAGCTGCGCGAAGTTCGGCTGCGGCAGCTGCTGGTCGAGCGGCAGGTAGAAGCGCGGCGCGCCGGTGCCGACGAAGCTCACCGAGTGGTCGATCTCCGGACGCTTGGCGAGCACCTGCTCGAGGCGCCTGGTCTGCTCGAGCGTGGCCGGGTACGAGGCGCCCTCGGGCAGCCGCAGGTCCACCAGCAGCTCGGGGCGATCCGAACTCGGAAAGAACTGCTGCGGGATCAGCGAGAAGCCGCCCAGCGCCACCACGAACAGCACCACCGTGATCGCCAGCACCACGAAGCGGCGCTCGATGCACCAGCCGATCCAGCCGCGCAGCCGCGTGTAGAAGCGCGTGTCGTAGATGTCGTGCTCGTCGTGATGGTCCGATTCGTGCGGCGCGGCGGCCGCGCTCGTGCCGGCCGTCGCGTCGCGCTTGCGTTCGGGCAGCAGGTGATAGCCGAGCAGCGGAATCAGCACCACCGCGGCGAACCACGAGGCGATCAGCGCGATCGCCGACACCTCGAAGATCGAGCGCGTGTATTCGCCGGTGGACGATTGAGCGAGCGCGATCGGCAGGAACCCGGAGACGGTCACGAGCGTGCCGGTCAGCATCGGAAACGCGGTGCTGGTATAGGCGAACGCGGCGGCGCGCGTGCGGTCGTAGCCCTGCGCCAGCTTCACCGCCATCATCTCGACGGCGATGATCGCATCGTCCACCAGCAGCCCGAGCGCGAGCACCAGGGTACCGAGCGAGACCTTGTGCAGGCCGATGCCGAACAGGTTCATGAACAGGGCGGTGATGGCGAGCACGATCGGAATCGAGATCACCACCACCATGCCGGTGCGCAGCCCTAGCGAGACCAGGCTGACGATCAGCACGATCGCCACCGCCTCGGCCACGGCCTCGAGGAAGTCGTCCACCGAATGCGAGACGGCAAGCGGCATGCTCGACACCTCGGTCAGCGTGAGGCCGGCCGGCAGTTGCGTGCGCAACTGCCGGGTGGTGGCCTCGAGCGCCTTGCCGAGCCGGATCACGTCGCCGCCGGGCTGCATCGTCACGCCGATGCCGAGCACCGGCCGGCCGTTGGCGCGCATCTGCGAGACGGGCGGATCGTCGTAGCCGCGCCTGATGCTGGCCAGGTCGCCGAGCCGGAAGGTGCGGCCGTTGATGCGCACCATCATGTCGGCGAGCGCCTCGACCGAGGTGAACTGGCCGCTCGGGCGGATATAGACGCGGTCGTGGGTGGCCGTCAGCGTGCCGGAGGACGTGACCGCGTTCTGCGCGTTGATCGCCTGGCCGAGCTGGCTCGGCGAGATGCCGAGCCGCGTGAGCCGCGCGTTGTCGATCTCGACGAAGATCCGCTGGTCCGGGTCGCCGAAATAGTCGACCTTGCCGACGCCGGGCACGCGCAGCAGCACCGCGCGCAGCTGGTCGGCATAGTCGTGCAGCTGCGCGGCCGAGAAGCCGTCGCCGTCGAGCGTCCAGATGTTGGTGTAGACGTCGCCGAATTCGTCGTTGAAGAACGGCCCCTGCACGCCCTGCGGCAGCGTGGCGCCGATATCGCCGACCTTCTTGCGGATCTGATACCAGGTCTCGGGCACGTCCTTGACGGGCGCCGAATCCTTCATCGTGAAGAAGATCATCGACTCGCCGGGCCGCGAGTAGCTGCGCAGGAAGTCGATGGCCGGCGTTTCCTGCAGCTTGCGGCCGATCCGGTCGGTCACCTGCTCCTGCACCTGCCGCGCGGTCGCGCCGGGCCAGAAGGTGCGGATCACCATCACGCGGAACGTGAACGGCGGATCTTCCGACTGGGCGAGGCGCGTATAGGCGAACAGGCCCGCCAGCGTGGCCAGCGCGATCAGGTAGACCACCAGCGCCTGGTGGCGCAGCGCCCAGGCGGACAGGTTGAAGCGGCCTTCGTCGCGAGCGCTCATGAGGCGGTGTCCTCCGCATGCAGCGGCGCGACCGCGCGGACCTTCTCCCCGGCGCTGACGGTATGCACGCCCTGCTGCACGACGCGTTCGCCGGCCCGCAGGCCCTGCGAAACGGTGACGCTGCTCTCGCCGTAGCGCACCACCGTGACGCGGCGCAGTTCGAGCGTGTCGTCCGGGCGGACCACCCAGACGGCCGGTGCCGCGCCGTCGTGGAACAGCGCGGTGGACGGCAGCGTGTAGCGCGCGCCGTCGGCGGCAGCGCCCGCGAGCGCGACGTCGGCGGTCATGCCGAGCCGCACGGCCGGATCGGGATGGCTGAGCGTGAGCCGCACGCGGTAGGTCCGGCTCTGCGGATCGGCGGCCGGCGCGATCTCGCGCACGCGCGCCTCGAAGCGGCGCTGCGGCAGCGCCGGCAGCGTGACGGTGGCCGCGTGGCCCGGCTGCAGCAGCGCGAGCGTGGCCTCGGGCACGTCGGTGACGATGTCGACGTCGCCCGACCAGGCGAGCTGGTAGACGGCCTGGCCGGCGGCCACGTTCTGACCGGTGTCGGCCTGCTCGGCCGTGATGTAGCCGGCGTGATCGGCCACCAGCGTGGTGTACTGCAGCTGGTTTCTGGCCAGCGCGAGCTGCTGGGCGGCCTGGTCGCGCTGGGCGCGCGCCGAGGCGTAGGCGTTCTCGGTCTGTTCGAGCTGCGCCGGCGCGATCAGGTTCTCGCGGGCCTGCGCGCGATCGCGGTCCAGCTGCTGCTGCGCATAGCTGAACGCATGCGCGGCCGCGTCGTATTGGGCCTGCGCGCTCGCCGCGTTCTTCTCGGCGTCCGAGGGATCGAGCCGGGCCACGGCTTGGCCCTTTTTCACCGTATCGCCGAGCCGCACGCTGCGCTCGACGATCTTGCCGGCGATCCGGAACGACAGCGGGGTGGCGTAGCGCGGCTCGACGTCGCCGGGCAGGGTGGTCGCGACGGTCGCGCCGTCGGCGGCCACCGGGGTGGCCACCACCGGGCGCGGCGCGGGAGGCGCGCCGTCGCCTCCGGGATGGCAGGCGGCGACGAGGAGCGCGGCGCCGACGACGAGGACTGCACGGGAACCGGAACCAATCACGGCAACCTCACGGGAAAAGGCCGAGGAAATCCGGCAGGCACGCTGCGCCTGGCCGGGCGCCGCCGGGGCCGCCCGCCCGGGAGGGCGGCGGTGCAGACGGCAACGATTACGCTGCTTGCGATGGAGCTTACACGTTCGACTTTCGCTCGAAACGGTGGTGGATTCTAATACGCTGTTGTATCTGAATGCAAAGATGAATCGCAAATCGAAAGGTGCTAGACTGCGCGCCTATGAAACCGAAGCGCCTGACCCGCGAGCAGAGCAAAGACCAGACGCGCGAGCGCCTGCTCAATTCCGCGCACGCGATATTCACGAAGAAGGGGTACGTGGCCGCGAGCGTCGAGGACATCGCGGCGGCGGCCGGCTACACGCGCGGCGCGTTCTATTCGAATTTCGGCGGCAAGGCCGAACTGCTGTTCGAGCTGTTGCGGCGCGATCACGAGACGGTGCGCTCGGCGCTGTACCAGATCTTCGAGGCCGGCGGCACGCGCGAGCGCATGGAGGCGAGCGCGCTGGCGTTCTACAGCGGCTTCCTGCGCAAGAGCCCGGCATTCCTGCTGTGGTGCGAGGCGCGGCTGCAGGCGGCGCGCGACGCGAAGTTCCGCACCCGCTACATCGCGTTCATGCGCGAGAAGATCGAGGACATGACCCATACCATCGAGATGTTCGTCGAGCAGTCGGGCACGCCGCTGCTGCTGCCCGCCGAGGTGCTCGCGATCGGCCTGATGGGCCTGTGCGACGGCGTGCAGTCGTTCCACGTAGCCGACCCGCAGCACGTGTCGCTCGACCTGATCGAGGCGACCCTGGCCGGCTTCTTCGCGCGCGTCGTGCTGGGCCGCGCGCCCGACTGACGAGCGCCGGCCGCGGCCGGAACGCCTCGCGCGCAGCCCCCGCCGCGTCCTTGCGGCTGTTGCTGGTCGTTTCTTCGCGGCTTCCTTGCTGCTTCCTGGGCGTGCGCGCCTGTTGCCCCGCGGCCTGCCCGCGCCGTCTCAGCGGCTCGCGTTCATGCGCCGGTATGCGTCGAGCAGCGAGGTCTTGTAGACCACTCCCGCCAGCACCGGCTCCGCGAGGCTCTCCACCACCGGCAGCCGTTCGCCCTGAAAGTTCATGAAGTGCTCGAAGGCGGCGCCGAGCGCCATGTCCGGCGTGAGCAGCGGGAACGGCGTGTGGGCATAGCTGGCGGCCGTGCGGTGCTGCGTGTCCTGGCCTTCCAGCAGGTCCGAGGTGATGTCCTTCAGCGCCACCGCGCCGCGAAAGCGGCCGTCGTGGTCGGTCACATAAAGGTATTTGACCGGATACTCGAGGAACACGCGCGCCATTTCGGCCACGCTCGCGTCGGGCCGCACCACCGTCTGCGCGGGCTGGATCAGCGCGCGCATCTGGGTGGCGCGCAGCCGCAGCCGTTCTTCCTCGTCGCGATGGCGGCGCAGCGTGATCTCGTACATCGAGGTGCGGCCGAGCGCGCGCGCGCCGAAGTAGGCCACCACGCACGACACCATCAGCGGCAGCACCACCTGGTAGCTCAGCGTCATCTCGAAGATCATCAGGATCGCCATCAGCGGCGCCTGCGTCGCGCCGGCCAGGAACGCGCCCATCCCGACTATCGCGTAGGCGTACGAGGCCGACACGTGGCCCGGCAGCAGCGCCTGCATGGCGAGGCCGAACAAGGCGCCCGCCGTGGCGCCGACGAACAGCGTGGGCGTGAAGATCCCGCCCACCGCGCCCGAGCCCGAGGTGGCGGCGGTGGCCAGCAGCTTGAATGCGAGCACCACGACGAGCGCCTGCCAGGTCCACGGCGTGTGCAGGATCGAGTTGACCACGCTGTAGCCGTTGCCCCAGACGTCGGGCACCCACACCGAGATCACGCCGACCACCAGCCCGCCTAGTGCGAGCCGCACCGGCAGCGGCGCGGGCAACTGGCGAAAGCGCGCCTTCGAGGCGGCCAGCAGGCGCAGGAACTGCGGCGCGGCCGCGCCGCAGAGCAGGCCGAGCGCGACGAACGCGAGCACCTCGAGGCCCGTCACGGCCGGGAACACCGGCATCTCGTAGGGGGGGCGGTAGCCGGCGAATTCGCGCATCGTGATGTTGGCCACCACCGAGGCCACCAGCATCGGTCCGAAGCTTTCCATCGCGATCGCGCCGAGCACGATCTCGCCGACGAAGAACGCGCCGGCGATCGGCGCGTTGTAGGCCGAGGTGATGCCGGCCGCGGCGCCGCAGGCCACCAGCAGGCGCAGGCGCGGCGGATCGAAGCGCGCGAGGCGCCCGACCAGCGAGGCGGCCAGCGCGGCGAGCTGGACCATCGGCCCTTCGCGGCCAATCGAGCCGCCGCTGCCGATCGTCAGCAGCGACGACGCGCTGCGCCACAGGCTTTCCCCGACCGGCACCACGCCGTCGCCGAGCGCCACCGCCTCCATGTAGTCGGCACCCGGTTTCCTGGCCTGGCCGCGCTGCGCGGCCAGCAGCACGCAGCCGGCCAGGAAGCCGCCCGCGGCGGGCAGCCAGACCCGGGTCTGCCACGGCAGGCGCTTGGCCATCTCGACGAAGCTGCCGGACGAGCCGGACACCAGCCGCTGGATCGTGTCGATGCCCTCGCGGAACAGGATCGTCGCGAACGCGCCGCTGATGCCGGCGATCACCGACCAGATCAGCATGGTATGGGCGTCCGACAGGCGGAACAGCGTTTGTGCGCGGGTGCGCAGCTTCAGCAGAAAGGACAGCACGGGGTCGGCGGGCGGAGAAAGTCGACCGCAAGCATAGCACCGCGCCGCGCCCGCCCGGGGAGGCGGGCGCGGCGCGGGGCGGGGAAGGCGGTCCGGGGGCTCAGCCAAGCCAGCGCTCGGCCAGCCAGGTGATGCCGAAGCCGCCCGCGATCAGCCACAGGTACAGCACCAAGCCGGCCGTCAGCGCACGCGGGCCGGCCGCGCGGATCTGCGAGAGGCGCGTCTCGATGCCGAGCGCCGTCATGGCCATGGTCAGTGCGAAGGTGTCGAGCGTGTTCAGCGCATGGACCGTCGAGTCGGCCAGCACGCCGAGCGAATTCACGATCACGAAGCCGAGGAAGCCGAGCGCGAACCACGGCACCGCGAGCTTGCGCCGGCCGTGTCCGGCGGCGGCGCCATGCGTGCCGCGCAGCGGCCGCGCGAGCCAGGCGCCGAGCGCGAGCAGCACCGGCACCAGCAGCATCACGCGCGTCATCTTGACGATCGTCGCGGTGTGCACCACTTGCGCGCTCACGTCGCTCGCCGCTCCCACCACCTGCGCGACCTCGTGGATCGTGCCGCCGAAGAAGAGGCCCAGGCCCTGCGCGTCGAGCGGAATCCAGCCGGCATGCCAGGCGAGCGGGTAGGCGAACATCGAGAGCGTGCCGAACAGCACCACGCTGCCGACCGCCATCGCGCTCTGGTGCGGCTTCGACTGCAGCGTCGATTCGAACGCGAGCACCGCCGCGGCGCCGCAGATCGCGCTGCCGGCCGCCGTCAGCAGCGCCGTGTCGCGGTCGAGCTTGAGCAGCTTCGTGCCGACCCAGGTGCCGATCACCAGCGTGCTGAGCACCACCAGCACCGATACGGCCAGCCCCGGCAGCCCGACCTGCGCGATTTCCTGCAGGCTCACCCGCAGCCCGAAGAACGCCACCGCGATGCGCAGCAGCCTGCGCGCCGAGAAGTTGACGCCGGCCGCCCAGCTGGCCGGCATGCCGTCGCGCAGCGCGTTGCCGTAAACGGTGCCGGCGATGATGCCGACGATCAGCGGCGAGAGGCCGAGCCGCGCGACGGCAGGCAGCGCGGACAGGCTCGTGACCGCCGCGGCGAACAGCGCGACGAACAGCACGCCGTTCAACTGGCCGCGCAGCGACGACGCGGCGGCGTGCGACAGGGTGGGGGCGGTGGTGCTCATGGGGAGGCTTCCGGCGTTCGATGGGATGCGCCAATCCTAATTTGGATATATCGATATGAGAAATTGTGATTAATGACATCCACTATCGGGGAATCTGATATTTTTCCGAAATGAACCCTGATCAACTGATAACGTTCGCGACCGTGGCCGAGCTGCTGAACATCAGCCGCGCGGCCGAGGCGCTGCATCTGTCACAACCGGCCGTGTCGGGGCAACTGCGGCAACTGCAGGACGAGTTCGGCGAGCCGCTTTACCTGCGCGACGGGCGCGGCGTGCGCCTGACGCCGGTCGGCGAGCAGCTGGTGCCGCTGGCTGCGCGCCTGCGCGACGCCTTCGCGCAGGCGCGCGCCTACCGCGACGCGGTGCGCGGCGTCGAGCGCGGCACGCTGCGGGTGGGGGCGAGCACCACGCCGGCCAGCTATCTGCTGCCCTACCTGATCGCCGAATTCCGGCCGCTCGCGCCCGGGGTCGCGATCCAGACCATGACCGGCAACACGGCCGACGTGGTGGCCGCGCTCGGCGCGCTCGATCTCGCGCTGATCGAAGGGCCGCCCGGCGACGCGCTGCCGCCCGGCACGGCGGTCCATCCATGGCGCGAGGACGAGATCGTCGCGATCGTGCCGGCCTCGCATCCGCTTGCCGCCTCGACCGACCGTGCCGTCACGCTCGACCTGCTGGCCGAATCGCCGCTGGTGCTGCGCGAGGCCGGCTCGGGCGTGCGGCAGCTGGTGGAGCGTGCCTTCGCCAAGGCCGGCGTGCCGGTGCGCGTGGCGCTCGAGATCGCCGGCGTGGAGGCGGTGAAGGAGGCGGTGCGGGCCGGCATGGGCGTGGGTTTCGTCTCGGCGATGTCGCTGCGCGGCGATGCGGCGCTGGTGATGCGCTCGATCGCGCCGCAACCGCTGGTGCGGCGGTTCTCGGTGCTGGTGCCGCACGCGGGCACGCCGTCGCGCGTGGCCGCCAAGTTTCTCGCGATGAGCCTGGCCCAGGGCGACGAAGCGGGCGAGCGGCGAGCCGGTGAATGAGCCCGCGGCGAGCAGCGCGCCGCAGCCGGCCGGGCGACGCGCCGGCTGCGCTTTCGCCGCGTGCCGCGCGGCCGCTTCCGCCGCAGGCCCCCGACGCGGCTGGCGCCGCGAGGCCTAGGGATTTCCTCTATGGCCGCCGCAAAACCCGGGGCGCACCATTCGGTTCATCGAACTGGAACCGGTTCCAAATAATGCGCGCCGAATCGATTCGGCCAGCGTGATCGATCGAGGAAAGGGCAGACATGGCAGACATCGTGATCGTCGCGAGCGCCTACGGGGCCGATGCGATTCGCCGCGAGGGGCATGCCGCGTTCGTGGCGGCCGCGGCGCAGGCGGGCGCCGCGGGGTTCGAGGTGCGCCGCGAACTGTTCGCGGCGCCGCACGACGCGTCGCGCCACGCGCTGGCCGCACTGGGCACCGCGATCGCGGCTGCGGGCCTGTGGGCCGTCTATTCGACCCCGGCCGGGCTCTATCGCGACGACGGCGCGCTCGACCGCGAGGCGCTTGCCGCGGCGCTGGCCGAGGCCGATGCGCTGGGCGCGCGCTTCGTGAAGCTCCAGCTCGGTGGCTTCGCCGGCGCGACGCAGGCGCGCGACCTCGCGGAAGCGCTGCGCGGCACGCGCGCGCGCGTACTGGTCGAGAACGGCCAGCTCGCGCTGGGCGGCACGCTCGCGCAATTCACCGCGCTGTTCGCGGCGCTGCGCGAGGCAGGCGCCGCAGGCTTGATCGGCATGACGTTCGACGTCGGCAACTGGATCTGGCCCGGCGAGGTGCCGCTCGACGCGGCCGGCGCGCTGGCCGCCCATGTCGAATACATTCACTGCAAGGCCGTGGCGGGCGAGGGCGCGCGCCGCTTCGCGGTGGCGCCGCGGCCGGCCGATCCGCTCTGCGTGCCGGTGCTCGCTGCGCTGCCGCGCCATGTGCCGCGCGGCATCGAGTTTCCGTTCGACCCGGCGGATCTCGCCGCCGACGCGCGCCGGCGCGTGGCCTGGCTCGAAGCCGCCTGATCCCTTTTTCCGAAGGAGTGTTCCGTATGCCGCAATCCCCTGTCGACGTCATCACCTACGGCGAGGCGATGACGCTGTTCGTCGCGAACGCGCCCGGCCCGCTCGCGCAGGCCGAGCAGTTTACGAAGCGCATCGCCGGCGCGGACCTGAACGTCGCGATCGGCCTCGCGCGGCTCGGTTTCCGGGTCGGCTACGTGAGCCGGGTGGGCGCCGATTCGTTCGGCCGCCACGTGCTCGACACGCTCGCCCAGGAGGGCATCGACGCGTCGTGCGTGACGATCGACCAACGCCACCGCACCGGCTTCCAGCTCAAGGCGCGCGCCGAGGGCGGCGCCGACCCCGACGTCGAATACTTCCGCAAGGGCTCGGCCGCGAGCCACCTCTCGCTCGACGACTACGCCGCCGACTACGTGCTGGGCGCGCGCCACCTGCATCTGACGGGCGTCGCGCCGGCGATCTCGGCGACCTCGTGCGAGCTCGCGTTCCATCTGGCGCGCGAGATGCGCGCGGCCGGCCGGAGCATTTCGTTCGACCCGAACCTGCGCCCGACTTTGTGGCCCTCCGCCGAGGTCATGGCGCGCACGCTCAACGAACTCGCCTCGCATGCCGACTGGGTGCTGCCCGGGCTGGCTGAAGGCCGCGCGCTGACCGGCCTCGACACGCCGGCCGAGATCGCGCGCTTCTATCTGGCCAACGGCGCGCGCGCCGGCGTGGTCATCAAGCTCGGCGAGGCCGGCGCCTATTACCTGACGGCGCGCGGCGAGGAGGGGACCGTGGCGGGCGAGCGCGTCGCGCGCGTGGTCGACACGGTCGGCGCGGGCGACGGCTTCGCGGTCGGCGTGGTCAGCGCGCTGCTCGAGGGCCGGCCGATCGGCGCGGCGGTGGCGCGCGGCAACCGGATCGGCGCGCTCGCGATCCAGGTGATCGGCGACTCCGAGGGCCTGCCGACGCGCGAGCAGCTCGAGCGTCTCGAAGGCGCGGCGGCGCGTGGGCCGCAGGCCGCCACCGAGGCGCCGCTCGCGCGATAATCGGCGCAGGCGGCGCGCGACAGGCCGCAACCCGCGGGCGCGGCCCGCGGCACACGAAGAATGCGATACGGCGACACCCGCCGAAGGAGACAGCCCCATGCCACAAACGCTCGCGATTCGCCGCTGGTGGAAGATCATGCCGATCGTCTTCATCACCTACAGCCTCGCGTATCTGGACCGCGCGAACTTCGGCTTCGCCTCGGCCGCCGGCATCAACCACGATCTCGGCATCGGCAAGGGGCTCGCCTCGCTGATCGGCGCGCTGTTCTTTCTCGGCTATTTCTTCTTCCAGATTCCCGGCGCGATCTACGCCGAGCGCCGCAGCGTCAAGCGCCTGGTGTTCTGGAGCCTCGTGCTGTGGGGCGCCTGCGCGACACTGACCGGCATGGTCAGCAACATCCCCTCGCTGATGGCGATCCGCTTCGCGCTCGGCGTGGTCGAGGCCGCCGTGATGCCGGCCATGCTGATCTACATCAGCAACTGGTTCACGAAGCACGAGCGCTCGCGCGCCAACACATTCCTGATCCTCGGCAACCCGGTCACGGTGCTGTGGATGTCGGTGGTGTCGGGCTACCTCGTGCACGAGTACGGCTGGCGCCACATGTTCGTGGCGGAGGGCCTGCCGGCGCTGGTGTGGGCCGGGTGCTGGTGGTGGCTGGTGCAGGACCGGCCGGCGCAGGCCGGGTGGCTGTCGGCCGACGAGAAACGCGACATCGAGCGTGCGCTCGCCAGCGAGCAGGCCGGGCTCAAGCCGGTGCGCAACTATCGCGAGGCGTTCCGCCAGCCGGCCGTGCTGGTGCTCGGCGCGCAGTATTTCTGCTGGAGCATCGGCGTGTACGGCTTCGTGCTGTGGCTGCCCTCGATCGTCAGCAACGGGGCGTCGCTCGGCATGGTGGCCACCGGCTGGCTCTCGGCGCTGCCGTACCTGGCCGCCACGGTCGCGATGCTCATCGTGTCGTGGGCGTCCGATAAGCTCGACACCCGCAAGGCGTTCGTCTGGCCGTTCCTGCTGATCGGCGCGCTCGCGTTCGCGGGTTCCTGGGCGCTCGGCTCCACGCATTTCTGGCTCTCATACGCGTTGCTGGTGCTCGCCGGCGCCGCGATGTACGCCCCTTACGGGCCGTTTTTCGCGATCGTGCCCGAGCTGCTGCCGAAGAACGTGGCGGGCGGCGCGATGGCGCTGATCAACAGCATGGGCGCGCTCGGCTCGTTCGTCGGCTCCTATTTCGTCGGCTATCTGAACGGTGCCACCGGCACGCCGGCCGCTTCGTATGCATTCATGAGCGCGGCGCTGGTGGCCTCGGTGGTGCTGACGCTGATCGTCAGGCCCCAGCCGGACGCGCCGCCGCTCGCACACTCCACCACCGGGAAATGAATCGCATGACTTATCGTATCGTTGCGTACAAGACGCTGCCCGATGAGGTGCTTGCCTATCTGCGCGAGCACGCCGAGGTGATCCAGGCCGACGGCGCCGCGGCGCTGACCGAGGCGCTTGCCGGGGCCGACGGCGCGATCGGCGCGAGCGTGCCGGTCACCGCCGAGATGCTCGATCGTGCGCCGAAGCTGCGCGCATGGTCGACCATCTCGGTCGGCTACGACCAGTTCGACGTCGCCGACCTGACGCGGCGCGGCATCGTGCTCGCCCACACCCCCGACGTGCTGACCGAATCGACCGCCGATACGGTGTTCGCGCTGATGCTCGCCAGCGCGCGCCGCGTGGTGGAGCTGGCCGAGTTCGTCAAGGCGGGCGAGTGGAAAGAGAGCATCGGCGAGCGGTACTACGGCACCGACGTCCAGGGCAAGACGCTCGGCATCGTCGGGCTCGGCCGGATCGGCGCGGCGGTGGCGCGGCGCGCGGCGCTCGGCTTCCGGATGCGCGTGCTGTACACCAACCGCCACCCCAACGAGCAGGCCGAGGCGCAGTTCGGCGCGCGCCGCGTGCCGCTCGACGAACTGCTCGCCACCGCCGATTTCGTCTGCCTGCAGGTGCCGCTGACCGAGGCGACGCGGCACCTGATCGGCGCGCCCCAGTTCGCGAGGATGAAGCGCAGCGCGATCCTGATCAATGCCGCGCGCGGGCCGGTGGTGGACGAAGCCGCGCTGATCGAGGCACTGCGCGCCGGCACGATTCGCGGCGCCGGCCTCGACGTGTTCGAGCAGGAGCCGCTGGCGGCCGATTCGCCGCTGCTCGCGATGAAGAACGTGGTGGCGCTGCCGCACATCGGCTCGGCGACGGGCGAGACGCGCCGCGCGATGGCGCGCAACGCGGCCGAGAACCTGATCGGCGCGCTCGACGGCACGCTGCGCGAGAACATCGTCAATCGCGACGTGCTGAACGGGCGCCGCTGAGGCCGGCCGCTTGCGGACGCAAGCGTGCGGACGATCCCCGGCCGCGCCGCCACGCCGGTCACCGCGCGCCGTCGAGCGCCGGGCCTGGCGACGCAGCCGGTCCGCGACGGCGGCGCGCGAACCGAGCGAGTCCTCGTTTCGGGCTGCGAGCGGCTGCGTTATGATCGCGCGCTGGCAGGCGGCCGCCTCCGCTCGCGGGGAGCGGCCGCCATGCCGTCGCGCCGGCCGGGGACACCTGCCACGGGCCGCGCTCACTGGAGAATTGATCAGTTGATCCGCTTGTTGAGATTCTGCCGATGCCGCGCCCGCCTCGCGCATGGCACCCGCCCGGGGGCCACGCGATGAGTGAGCTCCGTCCGCCGTCCGCCGCGCGCCCGGCGACCATCAGCGACGTCGCGCGCGAAGCCGGCACCGGCAAGACCAGCGTCTCGCGCTACCTGAACGGCGAGACCCACGTGCTGTCGGCCGACCTGCGCGGCCGCATCGAGGCCGCGATCGCGCGCCTGAACTACCGGCCCAACCAGATGGCACGCGGGCTCAAGCGCGGCCGCAACCGGCTGCTCGGGCTGCTTGCCGCCGACCTGACCAACCCCTACACCGTGGAGGTGCTGCAGGGTGTCGAGGCCGCCTGCCACGCGCTCGGCTACATGCCGCTGATCTGCCATGCGGCCAACGAAGCCGACATGGAGCGCCGCTATCTGCAACTGCTCGCCACCTACCGCGTGGAGGGCATGATCGTCAACGCGCTCGGCGCGAGCGAGGAAGCGCTGCTGCCGCTGCGCGGCTGCGGGATTCCGACCGTGCTGGTGGACCGCCGCGTGGCGGGCTTCGAGGCCGACCTGGTCGGCCTCGACAACGCCGCCGCGGTGCGCGCCGGACTCACGCATCTGCTCGATCAAGGCCATACCAGCGTGACGTTCGTGGTGCAGCCGTTCGAGCAGGTCAGCTCGCGCCGGCTGCGCGAGGCGGCGTTCCGCGCCGTGCTGGCCGAGGCGGGCCACGAGGCCGCGCCGAGCGTGATCGCCGATCTCGGCGAGCCGCACGCGCTGCGCCTCGCGCTGGCCGAGGTCGAGGCGCGCATCGAGGCGGCCGGCCGGGCCGGGCGGCGCGCGGCGCTGTTCGCCGCCAATGCGCCCGTCGCGCTCGCGCTCGCGCGCCATCTGCACGCGCGGCACGGCGCCGGCTGGCAGGCCAAGACGGCGCTGCTGTCGATCGACGACCCCGAATGGGCCGAGCTGCTCGGCATCACCACCATCCGCCAGCCGACCTACGAAATCGGCCGGCGCGCCGTGGAGTTCGTCCACGACCGGATCGACGGCGCCACCGGCGCCGCGCGCGAGGCGCTGCTGCCCGGCGAGCTGATCGTGCGCACGTCCACCTCAAGCTGAGTATCATGCGGGGTTGCGCATCGTCCGGTGCGCCCGCACTCGCTCAAGGAACGTCATGACTGTTGCTCCCGCCACGCTGGTGGCGCTGATCGTCGGCACGCTGCTCGTCGCGCTGCTGCCGATCGTCACGTACCGTCTGCTGAAAGCCCCGATGAGGCTCGACCGGCGCGACGCGATCGTCGGCGTCGCCGCGTTCATGCTGTTCGCGACGCTGCTCGAGCGCGGCTTCTACGCGCTCGCGCTGGGCCTGCCCGCGATCACGCAGTTTCTGGTCAAGCCGGCCGCCTTCGTCGCGTTCGGCACGATCGCGGCCGCGGTGTTCGAAGAGGCCGGCCGCTACCTCGGGATGCGCTTCGTCGAGCGGCGCTACGGCGCCTCGCCTGGCGACGGACGCGGGCTCGGCTACGGCATCGGCTTCGGCGGCGCGCAGGCGTGGTTCGTCGGCGTGATCGTGCTGGGCCAGTGGACCTGGCTCGTCTGGCTGGCGCAGCGCGGCCAGCTCAACGAACAGCTCGCCACCATGCCGACCGATCTCGCGCTGCGCATCCAGATGATGCTGGTGACGATGTCGGCGCCGTCGATCGGCGTGCGCGTGTTCGAATGCGTGGCCGCGTTCACGTTCCAGCTGGCGATGTCGGTGATCGTCTGGCGCGGGGTGCAGGCGCGCAAGCGCTGGATTCTGCCGCTCGCGATCGTGCTGCATCCGATCGGCGACCTGCCGCTGATCGCGTTCAATGCCGGCGCGATGCCGATTTCGACCATGGTCACGCTGTATGGCGTGCTGACGATGCTGCTGATCGCCGGACTCGC
Organism: Burkholderia glumae LMG 2196 = ATCC 33617; assembly: GCF_000960995.1. Lineage (NCBI taxonomy): Bacteria > Pseudomonadati > Pseudomonadota > Betaproteobacteria > Burkholderiales > Burkholderiaceae > Burkholderia > Burkholderia glumae. Next base: position 2,774,250 of record NZ_CP009435.1, read on the forward strand.
CCGCTGGTGCCGGCCTGCGCCGAATGCGGCCTGAGCGGCCACGGAGATCGCTGATGGATGAGTACCACTACGATTGCGCGAGCGCCGAATTCAACGAGCTGGCGCATGTGATCTGCGACCTGTTCCCCGAACAGACCCGCTTTGCCGAGCGCCGCGACGACGCGGGGCGCCTGCTGCATGTGCAATGGCTCGGCATGCGCTTCGGCGCCGCGCCGCGCCGCATGGCGCTCGACGTGCGGATCGAGCCGGCCGCGCTGGCGCGCTATCTGGCCATGCGGCCGATGCAGCGCGCGCGCAGCCACGCGGTGCTGCGTGCCTATGTCGAGGCGTTCATCGGCTCGCTCGAGGAGCGGCACGCGGAGGGGCAGGCGGTGGAGCGCGAGGCCACGCTCACGCTGGGCGAGGCGTTCGCCTGAGGCCTTGCTTGCCGCGCCGCCCGGCGCCGTTGCGGCTCAATCCGCGACGCGATAGACCTGCGCGAAACGCTGCGCCTGGACGACGCCGTAGTCGCCGGGCGCGTATTGCATGACCCAGTCGCCGGCCGCGCCGCGCAGCACGTCGCCGTTCTCGGAACGCGCGATCGTGAACGGGGCGTCCATCCGCCGGGCCAGCACGACGCTCGGGCGATTGCGGTAGGCGCCGGGTCGGCCGTGTTCGAGATCGGGCTGCGCGGGCAGGTATTTCGCGTCGAAGCGCTCGCGCGACACCACCCAGCGGTCGCCCGTCGAGCCCGTCACGAGCGCGTCGCCGGCCGCATAGCGGTTCGGGCCTTCCAGGCTTATCAGTTCGCCCGCCTCGGGCGCGAATGTCACTTCCACCGTTTCATTCTTGACGACGCGTTGTGCGGCAGGGTCCGTGCGCAGGTCGATCTGCTTCAATTCGATCATGATTCGCGTGCTGTTCGGTGAAAAGCACGCACTGTAGCGTGAAACTCGGCGGGCGTGGGAGCTTGGGCGAGCGGCGCGGGCAGGGCGATGCGCACGGGTGGCTTTGTCAAGTTCAGTGCTGGAGGCTGTTCGAATTGGTGATGAGAAGGAATCCTGCTGATTATCGAGCGAGCCTGCGTCGCTCCAGCGGTACCAGCTGGCAATGCGTTCCTTCAGCTGGGTGCGGTGATCCGCAGCCCTCATGCAGTGACGGGGTAGCGCGAAGTGTTGCCGGATCGGACCGAAACGTGAAAGGGAAGCCTGAGTGCGCAGCGGATCGCGAAACCCCTGCATCTGGCGCTCACGCCGGCGCGTGGGCTGGTGACTGTTTTCTGCCCGGTTGTTCACCTTGGCACAGGCCTTCACAAATACGTGCTTCACCCCGCCCAGTTCGGGCACCTCTGCCTTTGCCGCCGGATAGCTGCGCAACTGGTCGGTGACGATCTTCCGGGGTACCGGGTTTGCGCGCAGGATGCGTCTGAAGAAGCGCTTCGCGGCCGCCTTGTCGCGGCGCTTCTGCAGCAGCACGTCCAGTTCGATCCCATGTTCGTCCACCGCGCGCCACAGCACGTACGGCTCGCCGCGCAGCTTCACGAACAATTCATCGAGATGCCAGGTCGTGCCTGACCTGCCGCGCACGGCTTTCGTGCAATGGGCAAACTGCGCGCCGAACCGGTCACACCAGTTGCGTACTGATTCGTAGGTCACAGTCACACCGCGCTCAAGCAGCAGTTCCTCGATGTCGCGCAGGCTCAGATTGAAGCGGTGGTACCAGCGTACCGCGCAGCTGATGATCGAGGCCGGGAAGCGGTAGCCGTGAAACGGGTTGCGGATCTTTGGCATTTCCCCATTCTATCCGCTGGGCGCTTCAAGTTGACATTGCCGCCTCCAGCACTGAACTTGACAAAGCCCGGCTCTCCCATTTTGCGCACGCTTGTGGATGCAGGCGATGTAGGTTACGACAATGAAATGAAAGCAATTTGCGGAGAAAATGAAAGACATTTGTTGGGAGAAAAAATCCCAATGGACTTGGCCACGTCAAACTCGACTGCTTGAGATATAGGGTATGAATTTTTGTCATACCATATTGTGGCTTTCTCGACCAAGGTACACTCCCACGACCTGTCAACGGCGCTAAAATTGCGGCGATATACGGGGACGCCGTTCCCGCGAGAGCGTAGGCCGTTGAGCCTGCAAAAACAAGAAGATGGATAACGCATGAACATGACCGAAGTGGCTCAGGCGATTCGTGGCGGCCTGATTCAGCAAGATCGCCTGCTCAAGGCGAGCATCCCATCGCTGCCGGAGAATGCGCTTGTCCCGCGTCGGGCGGTGACTTATTCCGAGCTTGGCCGTGACTTCAGTGTCAAGCTCGACATGGTGTCCACAGCGGGCGATATTGAGCTTAAAACATTGATCGCTCAACCGATGACCCTTTGGTTGCAGCAAGCGAACAAGTCCTATTTACCGATCAACGGATACATCCATACAGCTCGTAGGCTTGGTTCTGACGGAAGCCTTTCAAGTTACCAATTGGCTTTCGCTTCGTGGATGCATTTCTTAAAGTTCCGCAGCGATATGCGGTACTGGCAGAACCAGAGTGTTGACGCCATCCTCAGCGATGTATTTAATGCGCATCCACAAGCGCGGGGGCAATTCGAATTCGCCTTGCTGAAGCCGTTACCCTCGCGCTCGTATTGCCGTCAGAGTGAGACTGATTGGAATTTCGTTCATCGATTGATGGAAGAAGAAGGCTTGTTCGGTTTTTGGCGTCAGGACAATGAAGGCAAGTCGCACAAACTCGTCGTGACCGATAACATTTACTCGCTTGACGAACTATCTCCCAATCCGGTCGAATTTTCCAGATCAGGCGCCCGTAGCGAAACGGATGCATTTACGCAATGGGCAGGCTCGCGGACATTGCAGAGTACCGTACATACGACGCGTACCTTTGACTACAAGGCACCATCGCCCATTACCAACCCCAGAGGTACGACGCTGCCAACGATGGCCGGTCAAGGGAATTTGCCGGAACAGACGGAAGTCTACGAATATACCGGCGCCTACACGTATCTGAGCCGGGATCGCGGTGAACATCTCTCGAAGATTCATCTAGAGGAATGGGAATCGAGGGCGAAGAGATTTCTTGGCGTGGGAGGTGTTCGGGCCATTGATGCCGGCCGCCGCTTCGTACTGACTGGGCATCCTGAGCACGATCGTGATCCGGCCGGGCACCGAGAATTCGCATCGATAAAAGTGCGTCGGTACGTCGAAAACAATCTGCCGCTATCGAGTCACGAAGCGAGCTTCCCATATAGCTTGCAGAGCGAAGTAGCACAGGCAAAGTTTGAGCAATCGGGTGAGATCGTCACTCATGAAGATGGCTCGGCCGGTTTTTATCTGGTCGAAGTCGAGGCACAGCGTGTCACTGTTCCGTATCGGAGTCCGTTCGAACACAAGAAGCCGACGATGGAGTTGGAGACGGCGATTGTCGTGGGGCCGCAGGGTGAAGAGGTGTATACGGACGCATTGAACCGCGTCAAGATCATGTTCGTATGGGACCGCCAAAGTTCGGGGGACGCGAATGCCTCGTGCTGGGTGAGAGTTGCGCAGTCGGATACAGGCGGGGGGTACGGAAGCGTACACGTTCCGAGGATCGGAGAAGAAGTACTGGTTGGTTATGTCGGGGGAGACTGTGACAGGCCCATCGTGCTACATCGCGTTTACAACGGACGCGTTCAGCCGCAATGGCATAGTAATGGCATCCTGTCGGGCTATCGATCGAAAGAGTATGCCGGTGCTGGCTACAACGAGATGGTCCTGGACGACGCTACTGCGCAGAATCGTGTTCGACTGTTCAGCAGCAGTTCGAACACGCTTCTTCATCTCGGCTATCTCATCGATCAGGACGGTAACACCCGTGGCCCCTATCTCGGCAGCGGTTTCGATTTGAAATCGGATGCTCACGGGGCAATTCGTGCGGCGCAGGGGCTTTTCGTCTCAAGCTACGACGCATCGGTCAAACAGCCCATGGATGCGCGTCACGCGACTGGCCAACTCGCTAACGCGCAAAGCGTTGTCCAGTCGCTTTCTGACGCAAGTGCAGGGCATCGCGCTGAGAGTCTCAGCGCAGGTTATGATGCGTTGCGTGCATTTACCGACGCGACGCAGGCAAGCGTCGCTGGCATTTCTACCGGAGGTCGCACCGCCGGTGGCGGTGCCGGGAGTGCGAACGGTTTCAAGGCCCCGATCATGTTGTTTGCAAGCCCGGCCGGTATCGCGACATCAACGCAGCAGTCGACACAGATCACGGCTGACCAGCACGTAAATATCGTCAGCGGTGAAAGTACGCATCTGGCTGCTGGGAAATCGTTGGTCGCGAGCGTGGCCGAAAAAGTCAGCTTGTTCGTCAAGAATGCGGGGATGAAGCTATTCGCAGCAAAGGGCAAGGTCGAAATCCAGGCGCAGTCGGATAATGTCGAAATAATCGCCGATCAGGTTCTGAAACTGATCAGCGCAAAGCGTCGGATCGAGATCACCGCCGCCGAGGAAATACTGCTCAACGCGCGCGGTAGTTATATCCGGATCAACGGTGCAGGAATCGAGCATGGTACGCCCGCGCAATGGATCGCCTATGCGGGCAACCATGCGCTGCCGGGTCCCAAGTCGCTACCTGTCGTCGTACCCGGCTTTGACATGCCGAAAGCGTTCAGCAATCGACTCGACGTCTATGATGTCTACTGGCAAAGAGAGTTCGGCGAGGTCGAATATACGGCGCGACGAGAGAATGGTGAGGTGATGGCTCAGGGTACTCTCGATGAGCATGGCCGCACGCCACGCCTGACGACCGACCAACCCGAGACCCTTCAGGTGCTCGTCGGCACGCAAGGGTCGTGGCTAGTCGAATCGGTAGCCTCATCGTCCAGCGATTCCGGCGAAGCCACTCCAGACGACCCGGACCATTACGTTAATCACAGCGCCTGAACGCCGTTCGAGCCAATCCAAAAAATCATGACCGCTCCGAATACCAACACTGATCCTCTGTCCGCCGTAACGGTTTATTTCAAGGATCATTTTGGCCGACCGATCCAGGATTTGAAAATCGAGATCAAGGGTATGGAAGACCGCGCAAATCAGGTCTATCACGCCGCATCGACAAATTCGGAGGGCGCGATCCGGTTCTCGGTTCAAATGGGCACCGCGCTATCCGTGCATGTGAAGCGTTGGACTAGCGACACGATGAAGGAAGTCGCTCGTTTGAACGCGTCTCTGTCTCAGGCCTACTTCAATCTGACGAGCCCGAAGACCAAACATGAGTTGCCGACGAAGGTCGACGATACGGCGAAAGGCGATTACTGGCGTGGTACTTACCTTGTCAAGCCGCACGACAATCTGACCACAATCGCGAAGAAATATCATACGAGCGTTGATTTGCTCAAGCGGGTGAATGGACTGAAATCAGACCTCATCGTAGTAGGACAAAAGTTGAAGGTCCCCCCTGCCGAAACTCGGAAATCCGATGAGCCGACGCCAAAGAAACCAAACCCACCTGGTAGCCCACCGCAGAACGACCATCCGAACAACGCTAGTGGAGCGCCGACTTCGGTGCCTCGTCAGGGCGCTGCACCTATCATTTTCCCAATACAAACCCGCCCGCTAAATGACGAGGGGGGCGTATACGGGACGACGTCGGCTGACTATACATGGACCAAACCTTTACATGGCGGCGGTCATGATCAGGCAAGATTTGGTGCGAATCGTGCTGGCGGTCGAAAGCATGCGGCACGAGACCTTTACGTCCAGGCACACACTCCGATTGTAGCGATTGCACCGGGCGTCGTTATCAAGTGCGAATTTTTTTATTGCCAAACTTGGCAGATCAGTATTCATCATAAGACTTCTGATGGTCGAGAGTTTATCGCTTTGTACGGCGAAGTCGATCCATCGTCCACAAAGGTGAAAGTCGGAGACACAGTAAGCCAGGGGCAAGTTCTTGCTAACAGCGGAGTACTGTTGAAGGGAAATGGAACGCCACTGCATGTCGTCGGAAGCGAAAATGTGTCGATGCTCCATTTCGAGACGTATTCGGGCGCTCTCGGATTCGATCCCCATTCGAAACTGAACGGATCATCGTTGGCCGCTCCGTTCCAGCGTCGCGGCGACTTGATCGATTCGCTTGCAATTTTGCAGGAGGGCTATAAGGCGACGTTTCTCGATGCGCCTCCCCTCAAGCCTATTGGTCAACGGATCCCGATAGCGCAATTGAAGACCTCGGATCAAGGCAAGGCATTTATCAAGGGGTGGGAGAGTGTGCATTATGACGCTACGAAGGAAAATACTTACTATTACAACGACAGTAAAGGCTACTGCACGGTTGGCTGGGGTCACCTGATTGCCAAAAGCAGTTGTGCGGCGAACGGGTACATTGCGATGTCGAGCAAGATAACCGTTGCGGAGGCTCAAACACTTTTTGACAACGATGTCGCGGTGATCGAAGGTCGTGTCAAGAATGCGATCAGCGTACCCCTCTACCAGCACGAGTACGATGCACTCATCTCGCTCGCCTTTAATATGGGCAGTCTGAGCAAAGCGCCAAGTCTGTGTCGCAAACTGAACAACGGTGACTATACAGGAGCGCCCGTCGAATTCTTGGATATCGAGAACAAGACACGCCGTGAACGAGAGCACGACATGTTTTGTCTAGGTACTTACAATTCCAATCATTGAACGAAGGATGTCCTTTACTTTCATGAAGAAACTAGCACAGATTTTACTCCTTCTAGTGTCTGCGGTCTTTATGCCGGTGTATGCTTCGGCCCAGGAAACATATCGAATGACAGGTGCAGCACAGTTCGAACAGGGCCATGATACTCACAAGTTGCCCTTTCCGGTCAACCCACAGACCGCAGCCTTTCTCACTTTCGATGACAGTGCGTTTTCATTTCATTACGCCGGGCATAGTTGCAACGTAAAGATCGGCAAGAAAATGAAATTCTATGTCGACCCGGTCATCTCTCATTCGTTCGGTTCCAGGGATAAATTCAATGCTTTTCTGAGCACGAAATTCCATGCGAAAGGCGCGGCGCTGACTGACACCTATATCCTGGGTGATGTAGACGCGCCGCTATGCTCGGGCTTTCGGTCAGCGATGATCTATCGATCGCCGGACGAGATGGTGCTGCTCGACGGTTCGTGGGCGTACGCCTTCGAGCGTCAGAGCCATGCGCCGATAAACGCGGAGCAAAGTTTCGACTGCAATAAAGCGGCAACGAATGTCGAGCACCTTATATGCAAGAATCCGGATCTGATTAAGCTTGATGCAACCGTCAATCGTGGCTACGTAGCGATGATGCTGACCAATTCGAAAGAAATTTCATACCAAGATCCAGTGAGACTGAATCAAATCAATTGGATCAAGACAGTGCGGAATTCCTGCGGCGATAATGCTTGCTTGATGAAAGCATATAACGATCGCATAGCTTACATAAAAGGCAGGATAGCAAGCACCTACCCGTCTTATCCAGAAGAAGACTCCAATCAAGAAGGCGATTGATGTACGCGTGCGTCTATCCAGGCAACACGCGTAAATTTGTTCTCAATTTTGTCGAGGGGTAAGATGGCACTACCTATCATCGTGGTCGGAGATACGACATCACATGGGGGGCGCGTGATTAGCGGATCGGATATCCATACGATTGGAGGTAAGGCGATTGCTCGTCTGCATGATCTCGTTGATTGCCCAGAGAAATATCCCGATGGCAAATCGCACGGCATTAACAAGATCATTGAGGCGCATCCGACGTTGACAATTGGCGGCGAGCGTGTGGCGCTACATGGTCATCACACCGAATGCGGTTGCATATTGATTGGCAGTACCGCTACACAGGTTGGAGACTAGTGCCAGCCCTGCGATCGGCTTAGGTCGGATTTACGTGCCGGATTGGGAATCGTGAGCAGGTGTGCGATCCCGATCCGGTATGGCGTCCGGCCTCCAGGACAAGTGGCGTGATCGTGTGCGACGGCCCACGTCATTGAGCCTCGGATCCGATGGTCGACAGCCGACGTTAAGTGACGGACATCTGTCAGAGCAAATTTCCAACGCTATCGAAGCTCGTGGCGTTACGGTCGATGTCGTATATCGAGGTCCAAGCGACAGAGAAGGGCTTGTTGCGAAGGATGGCGAGATAGGTTGTATTGACGGCGTTGCCAATGCGTGCGACTTGGGTGCTTTAACTTAATATTGAACTACGATATCTGGCACTAGGTACTCGGTAATGAAAGATGCCGGATACACCTCTTTTCCAGTTATTGTTAGTAGTGAGACCTCTTTTCAGTGATAACCCGCGACGAACGTTTCAAAATGTCTCGGGCTTACCTTGCCGATGCGGGCTTTGTATTACTCGATCGCGAGTGGTATACCGTGCGTCATCGGTATCGGTTCCAATGTGCGGACAAGCACATTTCCTTAATGTCTGGAGCGAATCTTATGCTCCAAATTGTCTTATCCGGACTGAAGTCGACGCTTGTTCGCGTCGGCCGCGCGAGTTTCGCTAAGAAAGCATCACCGCCGACTATGGTAGAGACGGGCAATGTCAACTTGAAGCGCCCAGCGGATAGAATGGGGAAATGCCAAAGATCCGCAACCCGTTTCACGGCTACCGCTTCCCGGCCTCGATCATCAGCTGCGCGGTACGCTGGTACCACCGCTTCAATCTGAGCCTGCGCGACATCGAGGAACTGCTGCTTGAGCGCGGTGTGACTGTGACCTACGAATCAGTACGCAACTGGTGTGACCGGTTCGGCGCGCAGTTTGCCCATTGCACGAAAGCCGTGCGCGGCAGGTCAGGCACGACCTGGCATCTCGATGAATTGTTCGTGAAGCTGCGCGGCGAGCCGTACGTGCTGTGGCGCGCGGTGGACGAACATGGGATCGAACTGGACGTGCTGCTGCAGAAGCGCCGCGACAAGGCGGCCGCGAAGCGCTTCTTCAGACGCATCCTGCGCGCAAACCCGGTACCCCGGAAGATCGTCACCGACCAGTTGCGCAGCTATCCGGCGGCAAAGGCAGAGGTGCCCGAACTGGGCGGGGTGAAGCACGTATTTGTGAAGGCCTGTGCCAAGGTGAACAACCGGGCAGAAAACAGTCACCAGCCCACGCGCCGGCGTGAGCGCCAGATGCAGGGGTTTCGCGATCCGCTGCGCACTCAGGCTTCCCTTTCACGTTTCGGTCCGATCCGGCAACACTTCGCGCTACCCCGTCACTGCATGAGGGCTGCGGATCACCGCACCCAGCTGAAGGAACGCATTGCCAGCTGGTACCGCTGGAGCGACGCAGGCTCGCTCGATAATCAGCAGGATTCCTTCTCATCACCAATTCGAACAGCCTCCAGCACTGAACTTGACAAAGCCATTTGCGGCAGTTTTCCGTTGCCCAGCTTATGCCGAACGGCGAAGTGACACTTTTACTTCGCAAACGGTGACAACTTTGCTTCGGTCTACGAGACAAGAAGCGGCAGCCGGCCAAAAATGCGCCCCGACTTCGCCCGCTCCCACGGCCGCCGCGCCGGCACGCCAAACAAGCGGCGCAAAAAAGCCCGGCCCATCGCGTGACCGCGACGGGCCGGGCCATCGGCATTCCGGGGCGCGGCCCCGGGTCAGCCGTCCTTACTGCGCAGCCGGGGCGCTCGCCGCATCGGCCGCCGGCGCGGCCGGCTTCTTCGCGGCGTGACGCGGCGCGTGCTTCGCGGCTTGCGGGCCATGCTGCTCCCAGCGCTCGCCGAAGGCCTTGTCGGCCAGGGCCTTCTGTTCCGGCGTGAGTGCGTCGTAGAGCGGGCTGAATGTGTCCACCAGCTTCTTCGCGCCGTCGGCGTTCGCCTGGGCGATTTCGGCGTACTGCTTCACGTCGTCGACGGCGGTGGCCGTCTTCTTGTTTTCCATGCGCTCGCCATAGAGGCGGCCCATCGTTTCGCCGTTTTCGCGCATCGTGTCGGCGAACGGCTTCCACTGGGCTTCCTGCTGCGGCGTGATCTTCAGCTGCTTGTGCAGGTAGGCGATCCGTTCCTCGACACGTGCCTCGTGGCGGGCAGCGTGGGTGGCGGCCGGCGCCGATGCGGCAGCGGGAGCGGGAGCCGACGCGGGCGTCTGGGCTTGGGCGGCGATCGAGCCGGTGAGCGCGCACAGCGCAGCGAGGGTCAGCGAGATCTTTTTCATTTGAACTCCTGTGTGATGTCATACGGCAGCCGGCACTGCCCGTCCATCGATCGGAAGCAAGCCGTGAGCCGGAGCCGCGCATCATTAGTAGCATGCTCGCGGAAAAATGTGCAGCGCAGCGACATCTGCTTACAACCGAAACGAAACCGAAATCGCTGCGGCGCGAACCGATTCGCGCGATCACCGAATCTCGCGCACGCATCGTTTCCAAGCGCCGCCCGCGCGGCCGCGTTTATCTCGGAAGGCGCTATTATCGCGACACCTTGTCACGGAAATTGTCATGCGCCCACCTCGACTCGACCAACTCGATGCGCTCGACCGCAATCTCGTCTCGCTGCTGCAGGCCAATGCCCGCGCGAGCGTGGCCGAACTTGCGCGTCAGCTCGACGTGGCGCGCACGACGGTGATCGCGCGCATCGAGCGGCTCGAACGCACGCAGGTGATTGCCGGCTACAGCGCGCGGCTGGGGCAGGACGTGCTCGACGCGAGCCTGGTGGCCTATGTCGGCATCATCCTCGCGCCGAAGTTCGGCCAGGACGTGCTCCGGCGGCTCGACCGGATGCCCGAGGTGCAGTTGCTCTGCGCGGTCAGCGGCGAATACGACTACATCGCGTGGCTGCGTGCCGATTCGCCGGGCCGCCTGAACGACCTGCTCGACGAGATCGGCTCGCTCGACGGCGTGGAGCGCACCACCACCTCGATCATCCTCGCGCGCAAGATCGATCGCGGCACGATCACGGTGTGAGTTCCGGCATCGCCGTCGCGCCGCGCATCGGCCGGCGCACCGGGGCGGCGCCGTTTGCCTTCCCGGTTGTCGCGAGTCTGACGATGCGATGGCGCTCGTTCGCGCCTTTCGCAGCGTGATCCACGGCGCGCCGCCCGTGGAACGTGAGCGACTCGTGTCGTGACTTGTCATAGAGACGAAATGCTTCGTCAAAACGACGAAATCAGACGTCGAAGCGCTGCATTTTCCGTCTATCAAGTGTTTTTGACGATTCGTACACTCTTTGACAGGCACCTCATGCCACTCACAACAAACACGTCAGGAGCGTCACCATGAAGATCGCCATCGTCGGCGCCGGTCTCATCGGCCACACCATTGCCCATCTGCTGCGCGAAGCCGGCGACTACGACGTGGTCGCGTTCGACCGCGACGCCGACGCGCTTGCCAAGCTCGCCGAGGCCGGCATCGCCACGCGCCGCGTCGACTCCGCCGATTCGAACGCGCTGCGCGACGCGCTCCACGGCTTCGACGCGCTCGTCAACGCACTGCCGTACTACCTGGCGGTGAACGTCGCGCGCGCCGCGCGGGCCGCCGGCGTCCATTACTTCGATCTGACCGAGGACGTGCGCGCGACGCAGGCGATCCGCAGCCTCGCCGAGGGCGCCGAGCATGCCTTCATGCCGCAATGCGGGCTCGCGCCGGGCTTTATCGGCATTGCCGCGCATTCGCTGGTGGCCGGCTTCAGCGAGGTCCGCGACGTGAAGATGCGGGTGGGGGCGCTGCCCGAATATCCGACCAACGCGCTGAAGTACAACCTGACCTGGAGCGTGGATGGTCTCGTCAACGAGTACTGCCAGCCCTGCGAGGCGATTCGCGACGGCCAGCGCCAATGGGTGCAGCCGATGGAAGGGCTCGAGCACTTCTCGCTCGACGGCACCGAATACGAGGCGTTCAATACCTCGGGCGGGCTCGGCACGCTCTGCGAGACGCTGGCCGACAAGGTGGGCACGCTCGACTACAAGACGGTTCGCTATCCGGGCCATCGCGACCTGATGCAGTTCCTGCTCGGCGACATGCGACTAGAATCCGACCGCGACGCGCTGAAGGCGATGCTGCGCCGCGCGGTGCCCACCACGACGCAGGACGTGGTGCTGGTGTTCGTGACCGTGACGGGCGTGAAGCGCGGCCAGCTCGTGCAGGACGTGTTCACGCGCAAGATCTTCGCCAACTCGATCGGCGGCATGCCGATGAGCGCGATCCAGATCACCACCGCGGGCTCGATGTGCGCCGTGCTCGACCTGTTCCGCGAGGGCGTGCTGCCGCAGCGCGGCTTCGTGCGGCAGGAGCAGGTGTCGCTGGAGGCGTTCCTCGGCAACCGCTTCGGCAAGCTCTACGACGGCGCGACGCTGGTGCCGGCACACGCGCTCGCCTGAGCGCGAACTGCGAGCCGGCGCGCCTGCCCCGCACGCGCGCGGGGATCGGGGCGGCTGATCGGCGGGCGCGGCGGGCCGCCCCGGCAAGCGTATCCGGAAGCCGCGCCTAGGCCGGCAGCGGCGGCACCATCGCGCCGCCGGCGGGCGGCACGATCCGATGCAGCAGCGCCTCGATATCGGCGCCGGTCGGGGCGGTGTTGTCGAACCTCAGCAGCCCTTCGCAGGCGGCGCCCTCCGGCACGAAGCGGCGCTGCCGGTACGCGTCCCAATGCGCGAGCTTGTAGGCGTCGTTCGGATTGCCGCGCGCGATGATGCGCGCGCGCGCGGTTTCCTCCGAGGTTTCCACCCACACCACGCGCAGCTCGATGTCGTGGCCGATGCCGAGCCATTGCCGGTTCAGCAGCCGTCCGTCGCGGATCTCGCGCGACAGCGGCGCCACCACCAGCACGCTGATGCCTAGTTCGAGGTTCTCGCGCGCGGTGTCGAGCAGACCCTGGTATTCCGGGTCGCGCAGATGCTGCAGGTAGAGCGGGCTGTCGCGATCGTTCGGGTCCTGCGTCAGCGCGCCCATCGCGGCCGAGCTGTAGCGGCCGTACAACGTGTCCTTGTCGAGCAGGCAGAATGCCTCGCCGGTGGTCCGCATCAGCGGGCCGATCAGTTGCTTGGCGAGCGTGGTCTTGCCGGTGCCGGCATGACCGCAGAAAAACACCAGGTATTTCACGAGCGCGGGCCTCCGGAGGTGGCGGCGGCAAGCCGGACGGGAACGGCGCGAACGCCATGAGCGTCGTGCGCGCGGCACCGGCGGTGCCGCCATGCATGCGCGATGATGACCGCGAACGGCGGGGCGCGCAAGCGCACGCGGTGGCGGGCAGGCGGCTGCGCGCGGGCCGGCGCAGCCGCTACACTAGCGGACCGACTTCAAGACCGAAACGGACGTTTCCACCGACACAATGTTGATCAACTGCGTTGCGTATCAGAACGGCCGGAAGCTGGCCGACATCGAAATCGACGACATCAGCGACTACGTCGCGCGCCCGGAGTGCTTCGTCTGGGTCGCGCTGAAAGAGCCGAGCCCGGCGGAGCTCGAACGCATGGGCGAGGAGTTCGGCCTGCACGAGCTGGCGCTGGAGGACGCGCGCAACGGCCACCAGCGCCCGAAGATCGAGGAATACGGCGATTCGCTGTTCGCCGTGCTGCACACGGTGGAGTTCGACGCCGCCGGCGAGTTCGAGATCGGCGAGCTGAACGTGTTCGTCGGCCCGAACTACGTCCTGTCGATCCGCAATCACAGCTCGCACGGCTTCCAGGACGTGCGGCTGCGCTGCGAGCGCGAGCCGCACCTGCTGAAGGAAGGCTCGGCGTTCGTGTTCTACGCGCTGATGGACCAGGTCGTCGATCGCTATTTCCCCACCGTCGAGCGGCTCGGCGCCGAGCTGGAGGCGTTGGAGGACCGCATCTTCGAGAAGTCGTCGCCGGCCACCGCGCGCGCCATCATCCAGGATCTCTATTCGCTCAAGCGCCGCCTCGTGACCGTCTACCAGCACACGGCGCCGCTGATCGAACCGCTCTCGAAGCTGGTGGGCGGGCGCACGCCGCAGATCTGCAGCGGCATGGAGCATTATTTCCGCGACGTGTACGACCACCTGCAGCGCATCACCAAGACGCTGGAGGCGCGGCGCGAGATGGTGGTGACGGCGGTGCAGGTGGATCTCGGCATGATCTCGCTCGCCGAGAGCGAGGTGACCAAGCGGCTCGGCTCGTTCGCCGCGCTGTTCGCGATTCCGACCATGGTGGCCGGGATCTACGGTATGAACTTCAACAACATTCCGGAGCTGCACTGGCGCTTCGGCTTCTACGCCTGCCTCGGCGTGATGGCGGTGGCCGACCTCGCGCTCTGGTGGCGCTTCCGGCGCGCCGGCTGGCTGTGAGCGGGGCCGCCGGCCCTGGCGCGGTCAGCGCTGCGCGTAGCGGCCGGCGGCCACGTTCCAGCGCCGCACCTGCCACTGCCGCACGAGGCCGTTGCGCACATAGGGGTCGGCCGCCGCGAACGCCTCGGCGGCGGCCGGCGTGTCGCCCGTGAACAGCAGCACCGCGCAGTCGGCCGGATCGGCCAGCGCGCCGCCGAGCAGCAGCTCGCCACGCTCGGTCGCGGCCTGGGCGAGCGCGAGATGTTCCTCGCGATATGCGCCGCGGCGTTCGAGATAGTTGTCGACCAGATCGTAGGTCAGCAGATAGAACATCGGGCCTCCTGTGGCGGGATCGCGGAGCGGGGCCGCGGGCCGGCCGGCGGCCGGGCACGTCCAGTATAGGCGCCGCGCCCGCGCCGGCGAACAAATGCTTACGATTCGATACGGCGGCGCACGGCCTGCCGGGGCACACTGCGCGCAGCCCGGCCGGGCGTGCCGCGAGGGGCGGCGCGCGGCGGGCCGCCTGAAGGATCCTGCCGATGCAAGTTCGAACCCTGTTGCTCGCCGGCGCGCTCGCGCCGTTGATGGCCGCCTGCGGCTGGTTTCACGACGGCCCGGCGCCGGCCGATATCGACGCCGCGGTGCGTCAGGCGCTCGACGCCGAGAATCACGGCCCCGTCAACACCTTCTTCGGGCGGCCGCTGCCGGTGGCCGCCGACATCGCCTCGATCGGCCAGGACGGGCCGTGCCGCAAGACGGCCGAGCACGCCTATACCTGCGAGGTGGTGATCACGTGGCACTCGGGCAAGGCCGACGACGCGTCGTCGTCGCGCGCCTCGCTGGTGTTCTCGAAGAACGGCCGGGACGAGTGGCAGACCTATGGCGTCGATGCGGCGATCGTGGCGGGCGCCGCGCATGCGATGGTCGACGAAATTCGTCGGGCGCTGCCGGGCGGCGCGGCGTCCGAGGGCAGGGCGTCGGACGCCTCCGCACGCTGACGCGAGCGGAGGCGGTCGGCGGCCCGCGCCGGCCGCGCGGCGTCAATGATGGGCGTAGGCGGCGGGCGGCGCGGCGTGACGCGTATGGCGAGCCCGATGGCGGCTGCGCGCGTGGGTCGGCCGATGAGCCGGCGCCCGCCGCGCGGCGGGCGCCGGCTGGGGCCGCGCGGCGCTCGCCCGCGGCGGCGTGGCCTTGCCGTCGGCTCGCTGGCCCGGCAGCGCCGCCTGGCCCTCGCCGAAATGGAAGGTCTGGGCTTGCGCCGATGCCGGGTGGCTCGCGGCCAGGGTGGCGAGTGCCGCGACCGCGAGCAGGGTGCGCAACAGCGGATGCAGGGTAGGCAGGTTCATCGCGTGAGCAGAGCAGGAGGAGGAAGCGGATCGGCAAAGGCGGCATGCGCGGCGACGCCAGCGCATGCGAAGCACCCGGCCGGGCGGCAACGCGGGCCGGTGCCGAGACGGCAGGCCGGCCCGCCGCGGCATTCACCAGCGGCGATCATCGTGGTCGCGGGCATGGCCGCGGTCATCATAGCCGCCCGGCCAACGCGAGCGGTTCCATTCGTCGCGGCCCCAGTAGCGGCGGCCGTCCCAGTAGCGGTCGCCATGCCAGCCGACGTTGACGTCCACCACGGCCACGCCGGGCTGTCCGTAGCCAGGCTGAGCGGCGTAACCGCCGCCGTAGCCGCTGTAGCCGCCGCCGTAGGCGGGGCCGGCCGGATAGGCGACGCAGCCGGTCAGCACGGCGCCGGCGGCGAGCGCCGGCAGCAGCAAGACGAGCCTGTTCATGGCATTCCCCCAACTCGTGGTGTGAAGATCGCAGCATAGGGGCAGCGATCTTCACCGGCGGTAAGGGATTGCAACCGTTGATGACGGCCGTGACGGCCGGGTGAAGGCCCGCTGAAGACCCGCTGGGGCCCGCGAGCCGCCGGCGCAGCCGGGGTCATGGCTGGCGGCTCGCGGCCGTGTCCTCGGCGGGCTCGCTGCCCGGCGCGTTCTGGATCATCAGCATCTGCGGGCTCGACAGCGTGATGGAGGCGGCGCGCAGCTGTTTCAGGATCTCGAACAGCAGGTCGCTCTTGGTCGAGGCCGTCACGCGCGGGCTGTTCACGTAGCCGGTCACGCTGAGCGTGATGCCGTCCGGCGTGAGCTGGCTGAAGGTCACCGACGGCGCCGGCTTTTCCAGAATCCCGGGGTGGGACCGGTAGGCGTTGAGCAGCAGGTCGCGCACCTGCTCGGGATCGGTGTTGAGCGGGAACGTCAGCATCAGGGTGGCCACCCCCTGGGTGCTGTTGCCCATCGTCACGTTGCGCAGGTTCTGCGAGATCAGCTGCGAGTTCGGCACGATCACGGTGGAGCGGTCGGCGAGCTGGATTTCGGTGGCGCGCACGTTGATGCGGCGGATGTCGCCTTCCACGCCGCTGATGCTGACCATGTCGCCCACCTTCACCGGCCGCTCGGTCAGCAGGATCAGCCCCGACACGAAGTTCTTGACGATCTCCTGCAGGCCGAAGCCGATCCCCACCGACAGCGCGCTGACGATCCACGCCAGGCTGCTCCACTGCACGCCCAGCAGCGACAGCGTCATCAGCACCAGCAGCACGTAGCCGAGGTTGCTGAACAGCGTGATGAGCGAGGCGCGCATGCCCGGGTCCATGCCGAGCGTGGGCAGGAACTCGTTGTCGAGCCAGAGGCGGATCGAGCGCAGCAGCCAGAAGCCGATCACCAGCGCGAGCACCGCGTTGACGATGCGGTCCGGCACGATGTTGAGACTGCGCAGCCGGGTGCCGCCGAGCATCGTGAGCATGCTGTCGAGCAGGTCGCTCGGGGTGGTGCCGAAGCCGCCCGTGACGAGCGCCAGCGCGGCGAGCAGCACCAGGAGCGCGACGCCGCAGCCCGACAGCAGCGTCGAGGCCTGTTCGAGATGGTGATCGGCGAGCCCGAACAGATGCTTGATGGTGTTGCCGCTCGCGTAGCTGGTGGAGAACAGGCTCGCGCAGACGTCGCGCGTGAGCTGGGTCAGCACGTAGAAGCTGCACAGCACGATCTCGAACCAGACCAGCTCGTAGGTGATGAAGCGCGCCACCGTGATGTAGCCGATCAGGAGCGCGGCGAGCGAGGCGATCACGGCCAGCGTCACGCCCGCGTGGATCAGGCCGGTCAGCGTGGAGCGCGCCTCGGGCGGCTCGCCGGCCGCGGCCAGCTCGGCGCGCGCGCGGTTGGCGCGCAGCAGCGAGGCGCCGATCGTCAGCGCCACCACCAGCGCGACGATACCGCGCCCGAACACGGTCACGGGCAGGCTCGTGTCGGCGATCCGGTTCAGCTGTTCGAGCGTGCCGGACACCATCAGCAGCGCGGCCAGGACGGTCGGGAAGCGCTGCATCGCGAGCGCCACCGGGTCGGCGATGGCGGGCAGCCGCCAGCTCGGATGGCGCGTGCAGAGCAGCGCGCGGCCGAGGCCGGCGATCAGCGCGCAGGTCAGGGCCAGCTCGGCGAGCTTCCCGGCGAAGTCGTCGAGCGCGGGCGTGAGCGCGTCGCCGCGCGTGAGCGCGAGCAGCAGCAGCTGCATGGCGGTGCCGGTGGCCAGCAGGGTGGCGAGCGCGGTGGTCAGCGCCAGCGCGCTGCGGCGCAGCCGGGTGGGCGGCAGCCGGTTCAGGCAGAACCACGAGAAGCCGCGTTCGAGCAGGCGCCGGCCCAAGCTCCAGGTCGCCACGCCCAGCACCAGCATCACCAGCGTGCCGACGCGCCGCTCGGGGTCCCAGGCGAACGCGAACTGCGCGGCGATCTGGCCGAAGAACGCGTGCAGGCGCTGGCGGTCGCCGGGCAGCGGGGTGTGCAGCGGCGCCCAGAACGTCGGCCCGAGCAGGCTGCCCGAGCGCAGCGCGAGCTGGTCGCGCAACAGTCCGCGCCGCAGCTTCGCGAATTGCTGGTTGAGGTTGGTGAGGTCCACCTTTTCGGCGCTGGCCTGCTTGATCACCGCATCGAGCTGGTCGCGGCGCGCGGTCAGGTCGGCGCGCTGCCGCGCCACGGCCGGCGTTTCCGGCGCCGCGCCGGCCGCGGGCGGAGGACCGAGCACGTCGAGCTGCGCCTGCAGCTGCGCGCGTTGCGGCGTGAGCGCGTCGAGCAGGTTGTCGACGTTGGTGCCGAGCTGCTCGGCGGCCGCGTCGAGCGTGTCGAGCTGCTGGTTGCTGGTGGCGGCCGAGGTCTGCTGCTTGATGCGGTCCTGCTCGGCCTGCAGGCGCTTGAGCGAGGCCACGGCATCGTCGTAGGAGATCGACGGCGCGGCGGCGGCGCTCGCGCTGGTGGCCGAGGCGGCGAACGGCGCGGCCTGCGCGGGCCGGAGCGGCATGGCGATGAGGCCGAGCAGCATCCACGTCATTGGCGCGAGCAGGCGCGCCAGTCGGGCGGTCAGGGGCATGGACGAAACACCTTTTTCTTGTCGGCGCGGCCAGCGGCGGCCGGCGATGCGGGCCGCCAGCTTGCCACGAAGCGCGGGATCGAGATGTTACCGGCTGCGCCGGCGGATGGGGAGCGCGCCGTGGGCGTGGGCCGGCGCGGCGGGCGCGCCAGCGAGGCCGGGCGGCGCGCTCGGGCGCGCGGCCCTGGGCCGCCGGCCAAGGTGCCGGCGCGCGGCCGAGGCATGGCGCCGCCTCGCGCGGCGCGCATGCCGCGTCACAGATGGTTACGCCCGTTACATTGCGAGCGCGGCCCCGCGGGCGCCGTCGCGGCGGCGCGCGGTCCGGCGGGATACGCTGGCACCGGCCAGCGAGCCGGGATGCCGCGCGTCCGGCCGCGCCGGGCCCGAGCGCGGCCGCCGCCCGCGCAACGGGTGTCTCGCGAACCGTATTGCCCGGGGAGGTCGCGCGTGGCAAAGTTCGCTACCGACCCTTTATTGGGTCTACCGCTGCGCGCAGCATGCCGGGCTGCCCGCGCGTGCGGATTTCGGCGTCGACCCGGCGTCGATCCGGCGGCGTGCCGCCAAGGCCGGCTCGTCGCCGACACGGCACGGCGGCTCGGCATCGCCCAAGTCTGCGCCTATGATGCGATGTGCAGCGAGGCCGGCTGCCTGAGGCGCGCGGGCGACGGGCGCGGCAGGGCCTGTCGTTCGACGGCTCGCGCCTGACGCCGCACGGCGCGCGCGACCTGATGAGCCGCATCGCGCCGCAGTTGCCGCACTGAAGCGGCACCGCCGCGGCGGCGCATCGATTGCCGGCATGGACCACCTTTGCGGAGGGCATCGAGATGGCATTTCCCAACCGGCCGATCGCGTTCGTTCTGGCGGCCTCGAATCACGGCACCATGATCGTGAACCGCCACGATCACAATACCGCCGTGGAGGGCTACACCTACGGCGTCGGGCACCAGATCCTGCAGAACGGCTGCTTCGACGCGAGCGAGATCGGCTTCGTGCTGGCGATGCTCACGCGCCGCCGCGAGCTGCACGGTGACGGGATCGTGGCGATCGACGGCGGCGCCAACATCGGCGTGCATACGATCGAATGGGCGCGGCACATGCATGGCTGGGGCCGGGTGCTGAGCTTCGAGGCCCAGGAGATCGTGTTCTACGCGCTGGCCGGCAACATCGTGCTGAACAACTGCCTGAACGCGCGCGCCAAGCTGGCCGCGCTCGGCGAGCGCTGCGGCGAGCTGGTGATCCCGCAGCCCGACTATCTCTCGCAGGCGAGCTTCGGCAGCCTGGAGCTGCGCCGCCGTGACGGCAACGAATTCATCGGCCAGGTGATTTCGTATGACACGGCGGCCGGCACCACGGTGCCGATGGTCAGCATCGATTCGCTGGGCCTCGCGCGCGTGGACCTGATTAAGCTCGACATCGAGGGCATGGAGCTGGAGGCGCTCACGGGCGCGCGCGACACGCTGCGCCGCTGCCGGCCGATGCTGACCATCGAGGTGCTGAAGACCGATCCGGTGCTGGTCGAGCGCTTCCTCGACGAGTTCGGCTACCGCTGCGTGCCGGCCGGGCTGAACATGATCGCCGTGCATCGCGACGACCCGGTTTCGCCGCATC
Organism: Burkholderia glumae LMG 2196 = ATCC 33617; assembly: GCF_000960995.1. Lineage (NCBI taxonomy): Bacteria > Pseudomonadati > Pseudomonadota > Betaproteobacteria > Burkholderiales > Burkholderiaceae > Burkholderia > Burkholderia glumae. The sequence goes on from NZ_CP009435.1 coordinate 2,794,468, forward strand.
TGCAGCAGGGCGACGGCGTGGTCTACATCAGTTGAACCGCGGCCGCGCCGGGATCTCCCGGGCCGCTCCCCGTGCCGCAGCCTCGTCGATCGTCAAAAATCGAAAGATTTTCGTAATATTCCTGTCGGAAACGGCCACGTTTCGATATCCTGCCGGTGTGGCGGTCGTGTCCGGCGCCAAGCGTGCATGGCCCGATCCCGGAGCGCCAGCCCCTAGCAGTGAAAACCCGCTAGGGGCTTGCCTTTACGTAGTCGCCGCCGGAGTCGTCGGCGCGCTTTTCCAGTATCATGCGCGGAGCGCGGCGCAGGCTCGACACACCGGGGGCGGATCGTCGGCCGCTCGTCGGAACCGGCTCGGCTTGCGAAAAACAATTTGTAATGTTGCTCCGTTAGACTCGCGCATCCTGACGCCGGCAGGGGCCGGGGCGTCATGCCTGCGAAGACCGCGTCCGGGGACGCGGCCGCATACGACGGCGGCAACGGCGGCGGCGTCAATTCTCGCGACAGGTTCCAGCCTGACTTTTCAGATTCATGTCCTTCAGTGATTTATCGCGGCGCGCGGCGGCCAAGATCGCGCGCGTTCGCCAGTCCATTCCGCTCGATCGGCTTGTCTCGCCGCTGCTCGCGCTCGGCATCGGCATTGCGCTGCTGTTCGTGTTCCAGCACCTGTCGGAGACCGTCGACTACAAGTCGGTGATCCGCAACCTGCGCCACCTGGCGCCCGGCGAATGGGCCGGCGCGCTCGGCGCCACCGCGCTCAGCTACGCCGGCTTGGTGGCGCGCGACGCGATCGGCCTGCGCTACGTGGGCGCGAAGGTGCCGCGCGTGTCGCTGTGGATCGGCACCATCGCCGGCACCGCGCTCGGCAACGCCACCGGCTTCGGCGCGCTGACGGGCGGCGCGGTGCGGGTGCGCGTGTACGGCGCCTCGGGCGTGAGCGCGGCCCAGGTCGGCCGCATGACGGTGTTCATGGGCGGCACGCTGGTGCTCGGCATCGTCGCCATGACGGCGTTCGGCATGGTGGGCGGCTCCGGGCCGCTGGCCTCGATGCTGCCGGTGGCGAGCGGCTGGCTGCGTGCCACCGGCGTGGTGCTGCTGGTGCTGCTGGCCGGGCTGATCGCCTGCTGCGGGCCGGTGCCGCGCCAGCTCCGCTGGCGCTGGCTGTCGTTCGACGTGCCGTCGCGGCGCGACCTGATCGGCCAGCTGGTGTTCGCGATGGTCGACGTCGCCGCGGCCGGTCTCGCGCTGTGGTCGCTGCTGCCGCACGGCCACGTCGACCTGGTCACCTTCCTCACCGTCTACGCGGCCGCGCTGCTGCTCGGCATGATCGGCCACACGCCGGGCGGGATCGGCGTGTTCGAGGCGGCCATGACGTTCGCGCTCGGCGGCGCGGTGCCGCCCACCTCGATGCTGGCCGCGCTGATCGCCTATCGCGCGATCTATTTCGGCGTGCCGCTGGTGCTGTCGGCCGGCCTGCTGGCCGTGTTCGAGGGGCGCGCGGTCAGCCAGCGTTTCGTCTCGTCGCAGGCCGCCCAGGTCTCGCAGCTCGCACCGCTGTTCCTGAGCCTCGTCACCTTCGCGGTGGGCAGCATGCTGGTGGTGTCGGGCGCCACGCCGGCGTTCTGGCAGCGCATCGCCGTGCTGCGCAACGTGATTCCGCTATGGGTGCTCGAAGGCTCGCAGGTGCTCTGCAGCGTGCTCGGCGTGTCGCTGCTGTTCGTCGCGCGCGGGCTGCTGCGCCGGCTCGACGCCGCCTGGTGGATGGCGCTCGCGCTCACGCTCGCCAGCCTCGCGCTGTCGTTCGCCAAGGGGCTGGCGTTCGTCGAGGCCGGCGTGCTGGTGGTGCTGTTGCTGCTGCTGCTGGTGTCGCGGCGCCGCTTCAACCGGCATTCCTCGCTGTTCGCCGAGCCGTTTACGGTCGGCTGGTTCGTCTCGGTGGCGCTGGTGCTGATGCTGGCGGTCTGGGTGCTGCTGTTCGCGTTCCGCGACATTCCCTACACGCATGGAATCTGGTCGCAATTCTCGTTCGACGAGCGCGCCTCGCGCGCGCTGCGCGCCACGCTCGCGGCCGGGGTGTTCGCGGCGATGGTCTCGCTCTGGCAGCTGCTGCGCCCGGCGGCCGGCCGCTTCGTGGTGCCCGAGCCGCAGGATCTGGCCGACGCGGCGCGCATCATTCGCGCGCAGGAGCGCAGCGACGTGGGCCTCGCGCTGATGGGCGACAAGAGCTTCCTGTTTTCCGAGTCGCGCGAGGCGTTCCTGATGTACGCCAAGCACGGCCGCACCTGGGCCGCGCTCTACGATCCGGTCGGCCCGCGCCACGAGTGGGCCGGGCTCGTCAACCAGTTCATCGCGCGCGCCCACTCGCACGGCGGGCGCGCCGCGTTCTACCAGGTGCGGGCCGAGGCGCTGCCGCTCTATCTCGACGCCGGCCTCACGCTCGTCAAGCTCGGCGAGGAGGCCCACATCGCGCTCGAGCGCTTCGACCTGAAGGGGGCGAACCGCTCGCATCTGCGCTACGCGCTGCGGCGCGGCGACCGCGATGCGATGTCGGTGGAGGTGATTCCGCCGCACGGCGTGCCCGACATGCTGCCGGTGCTGCGCGAGATCTCCGACGACTGGCTCGACAGCCGCGACGCGCGCGAGAAGAGCTTCTCGATCGCCGCGTTCCACGACGGCTATCTCGCCACCCAGTCGGTGATGCTGGTGCGCCAGAACGACGTGCCGGTGGCGTTCGTCACGTTCATGACCACCGACCTGAACACCGACGCGACGGTGGGCGTGATGCGGCACGTGCCCGAGGCCTCGCCCTATGCGATGGAATACCTGTTCACGCAGCTCGCGCTGTACCTGAAGGAGGCCGGCTTCCGGCGCCTGAGCCTCGGCATGGCGCCGTTTTCGGGGATGGGCACGGCGCCGATGTCGTCGGTCTGGCACCGGCTCGGCCGCGTGGTCTGGCGCTTCGGCGGGCGGTTCTACAATTTCCGCGGCTTGCGCGCGTTCAAGAGCAAGTTCGAGCCGCAATGGGAGCCGCGCTATCTCGCGGCGTCCGGATCGGTCGGCGTTTTCGTTACACTCGCGGATCTTTCCTTGCTGGCGGGAGGTCGGCGTTCATGATGATTCAGGGTTGGAAGCGGCACGCGGCGGTGGCCGCGGCGGCACTCGCATTGGTGCAGGCGCCCGGCGCGCAGGCGAAGACGGACAGGGCGGCCAGCGCGGCCGCGCATGCCGAGGCGGCGAGTCCCGCCTCGGGCGCGACGCTCGCCGGCCGCAGTTCGGGCCGGCTGCCGGGCGGGCGCTACGGGGACGTGACCGTGGTGCGGCCGGACGGCGAGGTGCGCGGCTTCGTGGTGCTGTATTCGGCCGCGGGCGGCTGGAGCGCGGCCGATCAGGCGACCGCCGAGGCGCTCGCGAAGGCGGGCGCGCTGACGGTGGGCGTCGATACGGCGCGCTACGCCGCGAACCTCGCGAAGACCAAGGAAAGCTGCCACGAGCTGGTGGGCGACGCCGAGGCGGTCAGCCATCAGCTCGAACGGCAGCTGAAGACCCCGCGCTATTTCGCGCCGATCGTGGCCGGCATCGGGCAGGGCGGCACGCTCGCGCGCCAGGTGCTCGCGCAGGCGCCCGAAAACACGATTTCGGGCGCGGTGGCGGTGGCGCCGGCCGCCAGGCTCGATCCGCGCTTCAAGATGTGCCCGCCGGACCCGACCGTGAGCCGCCGCAAGATTCCCGGCTTCGTCGACACGGCCGCCAGCGGCGACGTGGAGCGGCTCGTCACGCTGCTCGCGCCGCACCTGCACGACGGCAGCGCCGACCAACTCGACGTGTCGGACCTGCCGCTCGTCGAGCTGCCGGCCGCGCCGGGCGGCGCGGCCGCCGGCAGCGGGCTGCTCGCGATCGTGATCTCCGGCGACGGCGGCTGGCGCGATCTCGACAAGACCATCGCCGAAGCGCTGCAGAAGGACGGCGTGGCGGTGATCGGCTGGGACAGCCTGCGCTACTTCTGGAGCGAGAAGACGCCGGCGCAGACCAGCCACGATCTGGCGCGCGTGATGCAGACCTACATGGCGCGCTGGCACGCCTCGCACGTCGCGCTGATCGGCTACTCGTTCGGCGCCGACGTGATGCCGTTCGCCTACAACCGGCTGCCGCCGTCGCTGAAGGACAAGGTCGCCGTGATCTCGCTGCTCGGCTTCGCGCCGGCCGCCGATTTCCAGATCCGCGTGACGGGCTGGCTCGGCATGCCGGCAAGCGACAAGGCGCTGCAGGTGCGGCCCGAGTTCGACAAGCTGCCGCTCGCGCGGGTGCAGTGCTTCTACGGCGCCACCGAGGAGGACACGCTGTGCCCGGCGCTGGCCAAGACCGGTGCCGAGGTGATCAAGACGGGCGGCGATCACCATTTCGGCGGCGACTACATCGCGCTCGAGCGGCGCATTCTCGACGCGCTGCGCCGCAACGCGGCGCAGCACTGAGCGCGGGGCGGGACGGGCGGCGCGGCCGCCCGGCTTCGCGAGGGCGGCGCCCCTGGCCGTCTCGTAGCTGACGACCACGCGCCGCCCGCATGGCTCAGCGGTTCACGTCCACCACGAGCCGTCCGCGCACCTGCCCGGCCAGCAATTGCGCCGCGGCCGGAATCGCATCGGCCAGCGCGATCTCGCGCGTGATGGTGTCGAGCTGCGCGAGATCGAGCGTGTCGGTGAGCGCACGCCAGGCCGCCTCGCGTTCGGCATAGGGGCGCGTGACGCTGTTGATGCCGAGCAGGCTCACGCCGCGCAGGATGAACGGCGCGACCGTGGCCGGGAAGGCCATGTCCTGCGCCAGCCCGCAGGCAGCCACCGCGCCGTCCGCACGCGTCGCCGCGCAGACGTTGGCGAGCGTCGTGCCGCCCACGGAATCGATCGCCGCGGCCCAGCGTTCCCTTTGCAGCGGCTTGCCGGGTTCGGCCAGCGTGGCGCGGTCGATCACCTCGGCGGCGCCGAGCGCGTGCAGGTAGTCGGCCTCGTGGGTCCTGCCGGTGGACGCCACCACGCGGTAGCCGCGCCGCGCCAGCAGGGCGATGGCGAAGCTGCCCACGCCGCCGCTCGCCCCCGTCACGAGCACGTCGCCGTGCGCGGGGCCGATGCCGTGGCGCTCCAGCGCTAGCACGCAAAGCATCGCCGTGTAGCCCGCCGTGCCGGCCGCCATCGCCTGTCGCGCGGTGAGCCCGGCCGGCAGCGGAATCAGCCAGTCGCCGTTCACGCGCGCCTTCTGCGAGAGCCCGCCCCAGTGCTGCTCGCCCACCCCCCAGCCGTTCAGCACCACCGCGTCGCCGCGCCGGTAGGCCGGATGCGTGCTGTCGGCCACGCGGCCGGCGAGGTCGATGCCGGGCACCATCGGGAAGCGCCGCACCACCGGGCTCTTGCCGGTGATGGCGAGCCCGTCCTTGTAGTTGAGCGTGCTGTAGGCGACCTCGACCAGCACGTCGCCGTCGGGCAGGCGGGTGTCGTCGAGCGTCTCGACGCGCGTGCGGCTCGCGCCGTCGGCGTCCTGGTCGATCAGAAGACAGTGGAACATGGTGCGTCTCTCGGTGGCGAATCAGTCCGCTGGCGGACGGGCGGGAGCCCGGGCCGGCCGCGCGCGCGGCAGGCCGGCGAGGAACCCGTTGAAGAACGTGTCGAGCGGCGTGGCGCTGCGCACCAGCCGCGCGCGCAGTACCGCGCCTTCCCAGCCGATCCAGAAGAACGCGGCGAGCGCGTCGAGATCGGCGTCGGCCGCGAGCGTGCGCTCGCGCTGCGCGTCGCTCAGGCAGCGCGCGACGCGGGCCTGCCAGCCCGCGACGATCCGTTCGAGCGCGTCGCGAAAATCGTCCGGCAGCGCGCCCAGCTCGAGCCCCAGATTGCCGATCAGGCAGCCGCGCGTGAAATCGTGGCGCGCCATGCCGGCCTTGGCGTCGGCGACGAACGCGGCGAGCCGCGCGAGCGCCGGGCGGCTGCCGTCGAGCAGCCAGTGGTCGAGCTTCGCGGCGAAATACGCGTCATAGGCCTCCATCAGCTCGCGGCCGAACGCGTCCTTGCTCGCGAAGTAGTGATAGAACGAGCCCTTCGGGATGTTGACGCGCTTGAGCACGGTGTCGAGCCCGGTGGCCGTGAAACCCTGCTCGGTCAGCAGCTCCATGCCGGCGCGCAGCAGCACGGCGCGCGTGTCGGCATGGGCCTGCGGGTGCTTCGGGGGGCGGCCGCGGCGCGGCTTGTCGGATGGCACGGGCATGCGGCCGATTTTAGACCGACCGTCTATGAAATTCAACGAAGGGGCGGGCGCACAGCCGGCGCCGCCCGCCGCCACGCCTTCGCTCGCGGCGGGAATAACGCGCGGACACGGGCGGGACGGTCGTGTCCTCAGCGCGGCGCGGGCGCCGCGGCATGGGCCGGCGTGAGATCGAGCACGCGCGGCTCGCCCGCGACGAACCGGCCGCCGGCCGCGTCGTGTTCGTAACGCGTGACACGCGCCCGGCGCGCGCCTTCGCCGGCGTGGTCATAGGCGATCAGGTTGACCGAGTTCGGCTGCCCGTCGCGCACGCGCCACGACACGGCGGTGCCGCCCTGGATCGCGTAGACCTTGCGCGTCGAGCCCGCCACCGCCACCGCGTTGATTTCCGGCCGATGCGTATGGCCGCCGAGGACCAGGTCGACGCCGGCATCGGCCCAGCGGCGCAACGCGGCTTCGGCGCCGTGCAGGCGGTCGTGGCGCTTGCTCGGCCCGGCGGTGGCGATCGGCTGATGCACGACCGCCACGCGCAGCTGTGCCGGCCGGGCCAGTTCGAAGCGCCGCGCGACGCGCTCGATCTGCGCGGCCGAGATTTCGCCCGCCGTGTGGCGCGCGGGCCGCGTCGTGTTCACGCCTTGGACCAGCAGCGTCGGCGCGTCGAACACCGGCTCCAGGTCCGCGCCGAACGCGTGCCGGTAGCGCGCGTAGGGGCGCCACAGCCGCGCGAACGGGTCGAAGAGCGGTATGTCGTGATTGCCGGGAATGGCCAGCAGCGCCTGCGGGCCGAGCCGGTCGACGAACGCGCGCGCCGCGTCGAACTGGCGGCGGCGCGCGCGCTGCGTCAGGTCGCCCGACAGCACCACGAGGTCCGGGCGCAGCGTGGTCACGAGCGCCACCAGCGCATCGACGGCGGCCGGCCATTCGGCGCCGAAATGCGGATCGGAAACCTGCAGCAGCGTGCTCATGCGCGGTTGCGCTCGGCGACGTCGGGCTCGGGCTTGAGCAGGCGCAGCGGCCGGTCGGCCAGGCGAAACTCGAGCGGCAGGTCGAGCCAGGCGATCTCGCCGTCGGTGGCGACCTTGATGCGGCGGCGCCGCCGCGAGGCGCGCGTGACGGTGAAGCGCGTGAAGCCGAAGCCGACCACGTCGCCCGCGTCGCGGACCCGGCTGAACGCGCCGCGCAGCGACAGCAGGATCTGCGCGAGCCGCCCATGCGCGAGCGGCGCCAGCGCCACCAGCATGCCCTGCGCGAGCAGCGGCGCCTCGGCCGCGCCCACTTGTTCGAGCTGGAGCCGGTTGTTGGCGACGAACAGCGTGGTGGTGCGCAACTCGCGCGCGGTGCCCTCGTGATCGACATGCAGCCGCAGCAGCCGGTGCGGGCGCAGCAGCGTGGCGATCGCCGAGCCTAGCGCCACCAGCCGGCTGCGGCCGAACTGGCGCTTGTAGGCCTCGCGCTGTTCGAGCAGCTTCGGATAGAGCCCGAGGCTCGCGTTGACGAGGAACAGCGCATCGTTGACGAAGCCCACCTGCACCGGATGCACGCGCGCGCTGAGCAGCAGCGCGATGGCCTGTTCCGGATCGGCGGGAATGCCGTGGTCGCGGCTGAAGTAATTGAAGGTGCCGCGCGGCAGCACGCCGAACACGCAGCCCGCGTCGAGCGCGGCGCGCGCCACCGTGCGCAGCGTGCCGTCGCCGCCCACGCCCACCAGCACGCCGCCGCGCGCGAGGCCGGCCGCGCGCGCGGCGCTCGCTTCCAGCTGCGACGGATCGGCCACGCTCACGAGTTCGTAGCGGCGGCCGCTGCGGCCGAACGCGGCGTCGAGCTGGGCCACCAGCGTGTCGAGTTCGCGCCGCCGGCCCGAGCCGGCATTGACGACGAACACGAACGGCGCGTCGTGGTCGGGGGCCGGCTCGGCGGACGCGCATGGCAGTGCGGCTGGGGTGGACATCGGGAGGGCCCTCGGGGCAGGTGGTGGCTTACGATTGTATTTCAGTTGCGAGCGACCGGGCGAGCGTGCCGCCGCTGAAGGCCCGCATCGCCAAGCCCGTCGGGCTCCGCTACACTTCGCCGGCGAAGCGGCCCGCGCGGCCGCCGGAATCGCGAGCGGCCCAGGCCGCGCGGCGCATCGACAGGAGGAGCAAGACATGGACGGCATCCAGGCGAGCGGGGCGGACGCGGTCGCGGTGACGACCTGGCGCGGCGACGCGCTGGAGAACGCGCATCGCGCGCAGATCGCGGTGGTGGATGCGGCCGGCCGGCTGCTGGCCGGTTTCGGCGACCCGTTCCGGGTCACGCTGGCGCGCTCGGCCGCCAAGCCGGCGCAGGCGCTCGCGGTGGTGGAAACGGGCGCGCTCGAGCGTTTCGGCTTCGACGAGGCGGACCTTGCGCTGATGAGCGCCTCGCACAGCAGCGAGCCGCGCCATGTCGAGCGCGCCCGCGCGATGCTGGCCCGGCTCGGCGCCGCCGAGCCCGACCTGCGCTGCGGCCCGCACCCGCCGATCTCGGAGGCCGTCGCGCGCGATTGGATCCGGCGCGGCATCGAGCCGAGCGCCGTGTGCAGCAACTGTTCGGGCAAGCACGCGGGGATGCTGGCCGGTGCGCGCGCGCTCGGCGCGGCGCTCGACGGCTATCATCTGCCCGAGCATCCGATGCAGCGGCGCGTGAGGCGCACCGTGGCCGAGCTGTGCGACCTGCCCGAGGACGGCGTGGCCTGGAGCATCGACGGCTGCAACCTGCCCACGCCGGCGTTCCCGCTCGATCGCCTCGCGCTCGTCTATGCCCGGCTCGCGCAGGCGGCCGACGCCGTCGACGGCGGCGCCGACGCGCCGCGCCCGACGGCGCTCGCGCGCATCCATCGCGCCATGACGCGCCATCCGGAGATGGTGGCCGGCGAGGGGCGCTTCTGCACCCAGCTGATGCGGGCGTTCGACGGCGCGCTGGTAGGCAAGCTCGGCGCCGACGGCTGCTACGGGATCGGCGTGCGGGCCTCGGACGACACGCGGCGGCTCGGCGCCGAGGGCGCGCTCGGCATCGCGGCCAAGATCGAGGACGGCAACGTCGCCGTGCTCTACATGCTGATGAGCGAGGTGCTGGCGCGGCTGCGGATCGGCAGCGAGGCGCAGCGCGGCGCGCTGGCCGCGTTTCATCGGCCGCCGATGCGCAACACGAAGGGCGTCGAGACGGGCCGCGTGGCGTTTCCGTTCGAACTGCGGACCCACTGAGCGCTGCGCCTCGAGCGCCGAGGATTCGCCCCGTGTCCGACCCCGGGGAGGCTGCCGCGCGGCGTGTTTCCGGCCGGCGGCCGGCCGCCGCCGCACCGGGATCATGCCGCCCTGGCTCGGGCAGCCCGCGTCACGCCAGGCGGACACGCCGCTCACTGCGGGCCGGCGTCGCCGACCTTGGGCGCGCGGTGCAGCCGGATATGCGCGATCCGTCGTACCTGCCACGCGGCGGCCACCGCCACGCAGCCGGCCAGCGCGATGCCGATGTGGATCGACTGCACCATCACGCGGCGTGCGGCCTCCAGCAACGCGGGGCCGTCCAGGCCGGCGGCCCGCAATTGGCCGAGCAGCGTCCCGCCCAGCACGGGATCGACCAGCACGCGCGGCTCGGCCAGATGCGGCACCCACTGCGCGGCCGCGCCGCTGCCGAGCACGCTCACCGCCTCGCTCACGCCCGTCGCGTAGTGATGGTGGACGATCGTCGCGAGCATGCTGGTGCCGAGCATGCCGCCCACCATCCGCGTCGATTGCAGCAGCGCCGTGGCGATGCCGAAGCGTTCGCGCCCGGCGATCTCCTGGGCGAACACGTTCAGGTTGTTGAGGATGAAGCCCAGGCCGATGCCCACCGCGGCCATCGCCACCTCCAGCACCAGATGCGGCGTGAGCGGCCCGGTCAGGGCCAGCGTGGCGGAGGCGGCCGCGAGCAGGCCGAAGCCGACCGAGAGGATCAGCGTGGGGCGCTTCAGATGCGTGACGATGCGGATGTTGATCAGGCTGCCGAGGGCGATGCAGGCGGCGATCGGCGTGGCGAGCAGGCCGGCCGTCTCGGGGTCGAGGCCGAAGCCGCCCTGCAGCAGCAGCGGCGCGAAAAAGATCAGCGAGAACATCACGAAGCCGGCCAGCGTCGAGAGCGTAAACAGCGTGACGAGCTGCGCATCGCGGAACAGGTCGAGCGGCACGATCGGGTGCGTGGCGCGGCGCTCGCAGGCGAGGAACGCGCCGAACGAGAGCGCCACCACCGCGGCCAGCGCCACGGTGCCGGCACCGAAGCCGCGTGCCGGCAACGCCTCGATCAGGAACTGCAGGCAGCCGAGCGTGATCGCCACCAGCACCGCGCCGGCGTAGTCGATGCGGACCTCGCCTTCGCGCGGGCGCGCGAAATGCGGCAGGTGCCGCCAGATGAAGTAGAGCGCCAGCGCGCCCACCGGCACGTTGATCAGGAACGTCGAGCGCCAGCCGAAATGCTGGCTCAGCCAGCCGCCCAGCGACGGCCCGGCCGCCGTGCCGATCCCGTAGGTGGCGGCCATCACCACCTGCCAGCGGACACGCTCGCGCGGATCGGGAAACAGATCGGGGATCGACGCGAACGCGGTGCCCACCATCATTCCGCCGCCCACCCCCTGCAGCGCGCGCGCCACGGCCAGCATGCGCATGTCGGTGGCGAGCGCGCACAGCACCGAGGCGAGCGTGAACACGATCACCGCCGCCACCACGAAGCGCTTGCGCCCGAAGTAGTCGCCGAGCCGGCCGAAGACCGGCACCGTCACGACCGAGGCGAGCAGGTAGGCACTGGCGATCCAGGCGTAGTACTCGAAGCCGTGCAGGTCGGCGACGATCGACGGCAGCGCCGTGCTGACCACGGTCTGGTCGAGCGCGACCAGCATGTTGACGAGGCCGATGCCGAGCATCGCGAGCAGCGCGTCGCGAAAGGTCAGGGAGGGCGAGGCGTGGTTCACGGGGAGAGGCGCGCGCGGGGCGCGGGACGGCGAAAGCCTGTCACGATAGCGACGCCGCGCGCGCAGCGCAACCGTTTCGCGCCGCTTCAGGCCACTTCATGCCGCCTCGTAGCGCCTCATGCCGCCGCTTGCCGCCCCGGCGGCATCGCGGGCCGGGCCGCCCATGCGGGCGAGGCCGGCCGCGCGCCGGCACCACCGCCCCGTCATCCGGCCCGGCTGGCGCCCGGCGCGATCAGCCGCGCCCCACGAACGGCATGTGGCTCGCCATCACCGTCATGAACAGCACGTTCGCGTCGAGCGGCAGGCTGTCCATGTAGAGCACCGCGCGCACCACGTTGTCCATGCTCATGCGCGGCTCGACCTTCAGCGAGCCGTCCGCCTGCAGCGTGCCGTGCGCCATCTGGCTGCTCATGTCGCTGACCACGTTGCCGATGTCGATCTGCCCGCAGGCGATGTTGTACCGGCGTCCGTCGAGCGAGGCCGCCTTGGTGAGCCCGGTGATGGCGTGCTTGGTGGCCGTGTACGCGGCTGCCTGCGGGCGCGGCGCGTGCGCCGAGATCGAGCCGTTGTTGATGATCCGCCCGCCGCCCGGCTGCTGTTTCTTCATCAGGCGGAACGCGCCCTGCGTGCAGAGGAACGCCCCCGTGAGGTTGACGTCCACCGCCTGCTTCCAGTGCTCGACGGGCATCTCCTCCAGCGAGCACTGCGGCGTGAACACGCCTGCGTTGTTGAACAGCAGGTCCAGGCGGCCCCAGTGCGCGTCGATGCGCTCGAACAGGTCCTGCACGGCGGCGGGGTCGCCGACGTCGCAGCCCACGGCCAGCGCGCGCTCGGGTGCGCCCGATTCCTCGGCCGCCTGCCGCAGCGCCTCGACCTTGCGCGCCGCCAGCACCACGTGGTAGCCGGCCTGCAGCAGGCCCAGCGCGACGCTGCGGCCGATCCCCGAACTCGCCCCGGTGACGAGGGCAACCTTGTCGTTCATCTGTTTCTCCCTGATTGAGCGCCCGCTCGCACCGGCGCGGGCTCGCCTCGCGAGCCGATGCCGCGCGGCCGGGCCGGTTGGTTCAGCGCGTCGCGCCGATCGCGCGGCCGCCGCATCCGGCCGCCCCGCTCGCACCGGCGCGCCTGGGCCGCTCCGCACCGCGACCGCACCGCGGCCGCGTGAGCCGGCGCCGCGGCGGCGGGCCATGCGGGGGCCAATGCGGTCCGGCTGCGCGCCGCACGGCGCCGTGGCGAGCAGGCCGGCCGGCATGGCGATCATCGCACAGCTGGTGCCGGGTTTCGCGAGCGGTGCGAGCGGTGCGGGCGGCACGCCGGACCGCGCGGCCAGGGCGCGGCCGGGCAAGGCGACCGGCGGGCGGGGCGCATCGGCATGGCCGCCGCCGGGCCTATGCGCTCTCGCGCGCGACCACCGCGTAGGGAATCCGGATCAGCGGCGGCGCGTCGTGCTGCTGGCGCTGCGCGCGCTGCGAGGCGATCTCGCGGCGCGAGGCGCTGGGCCGTTCCGAGCCGTCGATCGCGGCCAGCAGCGACCGGCCCGCCGCATGGCCGATCCCGTAGGCATCGACCGAGACCGTGGTGATGCTCGGATAGCAGTGGCGCGCCACCTCGAAGTCGCCGAAGCCGGCCACGGCCAGGTCGCCCGGCACGGTGAGCCCGAGCCGGTGGCAGGCCATGATCGCGCCGAACGCGTGGATGTCGCTGGTGCACATCACCGCGTCGGTGTCGGGCCATTGCGCCAGCAGCTGGCCCAGCGCGGCTCTGCTGTGGCCCATCGCGGCGCCGTGCGCCATGTCGCTGGCGGGCATCGGCCGCACCACGTCGCGCGGCGCGTGCCGGCCGGCTTCCTCGACCGCCGCCAGATAGCCGTTGCGCCGCGCGATGCCGCGCAGGTCCAGCAGCGAGCTGCTGCCGATGAAGCCGATCCGGCGATAGCCGCGTTGGTACAGATAGCGTGTCATGGCCTGCGCGGCGTCCCGGTTCGAGAAGCCGACCACGCGGTCGATCGGCTGCTCCGGCAGCTCCCAGGTTTCGATCACCGGAATGCCGGCCTGTTCGAGCAGGGTGCGCGCGCGCGGCGTGTGGTGGCCGCCCGTCACCACGATGCCGCGCGGCTGGTGGCTCAGCAGCGAGCGGATCAGCGCTTCCTCGCGTTCGGCGAGGTAGTCGGTGTTGGCGAGCAGCAGGCGCAGGTTGCGCGTCTCGACCACGTTGTCGATGCCGCGCACCGTGTCGGCGAAGTTCGAACTCGACAGCGAGGGCACCAGGACCGCGATCACGTTGTTGCGGCCCGACGAGAGCGCGCCCGCCACCGCGTCGGCCACGTAGCCCGTCCTGCGCACCGCGTCCATCACGCGCTCGCGCGTGGCGTCGCTGACGTGCTGGCCGGTCAGCACGCGCGACACCGACATCTTCGAGACGCCGGCGAGCCGCGCGACGTCGGCCATGCGGATCGGCGCGCCCGGCTCGGGCAGGGAATCGTGATTTGCGCTCATCGGTTCTGGAAACGGCGGTTCGGATCGGACGCGTGCGTGCCGCGCGGTGCTCGCGGCGTCGCGCCTCGCCCGCCGGCGCGACGGCCGGCAAACGCCAATTGTAGCGGCACCGCGCGCCACCGCCGGCCGGGCCGCCGAACCGGCACGGCGGCTGCCTCGCACCGCGTCGCCGCGCGCCACGGCCGGGATACCTGGCGCCGGGCCGGATCGGCGGCGATCGCCAGCCCGCCCACGGCTACGCGACGCATGGCGTGCCGCGGTTCGGGCCGCCTGGCGTCGAGCCCGGCCTGTTCTACACGGCGGGGCTGCTCGCGCTGGTGGCCGGCTCGGCCGTTTCGTCGGCCGCCTGCGCGATCCGGCGCGCCGCGCGCAGCGCCTTGACGATCTGCTGCCAGGCGCGTTCGCGCGAATCGGCGCCGCGCGTGCGCAGCACCTGGGCCGGCGCCAGCGTCGCGATCACGCGTTCGCCGCCGGGCAGCCGGTACGGCAGCGGCATGCGGTGAACGGCGGCCTGCGGATCGTCGAGCACGGCGCGCAGCGCCGCAGTGCCGAACGCCACGATCACGCGCGGCGCGACGCTGCGGATCTCGCGCTCGAGCCAGTAGCGGCAGGCATCGAGTTCGTGCCCCGCCGGCGCTTCGTCGGCGCGCGGCCGGCCGGCCGCGTCGCGCCTGAGATGCTTGAGTGCGTAGGTGGCATAGGTCTCGCTGCGCGCCAGCGATGCTTCCGTCAGCGCGCGGTCGAGCAGCCGCCCGGCGGTGCCGGAAAACGGCTGGCCGCTGCGATCGTCCTGCGCGTCCGGCTGCTCGCCCACCAGCATGATCGCGGCGCGACGCGGGCCGGCGCCTGCCACCGGCCGGCTGGCGGACGCCCACAGCTCGCAGCGGCGGCACGCGTCGAGCGTGGCCGGCAGATCGGGATCGGCGGCGGGAAGGAGCGGTTCGGACATCGGCGGTCTCCGGGTTGGCGAACGGGGGGCGGGCGGCGCAGCCGGCATGGTCGCGCTGCGCGCGCGGAAGGCGATCGACGGCGGGCATCGGCATCGCCTTGCCTGGCTGCCCACTGCGGGCAGCAATGGGCGTGCCATGCCGATGACGGGTTCGAGGCGGCGTCACGAACGGCACGAGAGCGGGCGGGCGGCGGCGTCTCGGGGCCGGGGCGCCCCGCCATGGCCGGGCTCGCCGTCGGCGGCCGGCCGCGGACCGGGGCCGCGATGGCCGGCGGGGCACCGCATGCCGTTACGTCACATGCCGTTACGGGAATGCCGTTACACGGGGGGCGGCGCGCATTCGTGGCGACGATCGCCGCGCCGCTGCGGAGGCGACGCGTGTTCACTGACGATGATGGGCTTGCCCGGCGAGGGGCTCGCGAGCGTGTGGCGCGAACCGGCTGCGCATCCAGGCTCGGCGACTGCCGCCGCCGGCGTTTGCGGCACCCGAGGGCGACGGCAGGGGCGCATCGCCGGCGGGCTGGCCCGCCGCCCGTTACGCGCGTTCCATGAATGTGAATCGACATCGTGCCGCGGCCTCGAGGCTGCCGGCGGGATCGGCGCCGATCCGCGGCAGCGGCGGCATGGGTGGCATGGGTAGCATGGGCGGCATCGGCGGCCGGGCCGCAAGCGCGATCGGTCCCCGCCGCGTTTTTTTCGCGCGCCGCGCTTTGCCGTCGCGCGGCCAGGCCGGCCCTGCCGGCCCCCACCCGCAACGCGCGCCGACGCTGCCAGCCACGGCTGAAACGAATCGTCCGCGCGTGCTCCGGCGAAAACTACAAGCCTCTGTCGGTCCGATGTCAAAACTACATGCACGCCGATGTTGCGGTGCGGCGGCCGGGCCGGGCAGCGCGCCGCCACTGGCATGTGGGCGCCTCGCCGGAAGGGCCTCTGGTGCCGCGCAGCAGATTTTTCGTGATCGTTCCGCAAAGCTGGCTTGGAGCTTGCTAAATACCCTGTGCCCTGTCCGGGAGCCGCCATGCCGCGCGATGGTTGCCCGGACCGCGTGCCGCCGGCGTGTGCCGGCCGCGCACGCTGCACTCGATCAACCGAACTCAGTGGGAGTTACCTTGTCGCTTAACGTCCTGATGGTCGCCGCCGAAGCCGCGCCACTTGCCAAGAGTGGTGGCCTCGGCGACATGGTCAGCGCTTCGGCGAGCGCGCTGCGGCAACGCGGCGTCGACGCGTCGATCCTGCTGCCCGGTTACGAATCCGCCTTCGATCACGCGGTCGCGCCGACGCCGCTGGGCACCATCCGCGACCTGCCCGGCGGCGACGCGCGGTTGTGGCGCGCCGCGATGCCTGACTCCGACGTGCCGGTCCTGCTGCTCGAAATGAAGCATCTGTACGGGCGGCGCGGCAGCGGCCTCTATCAGGACGAATGCGGGCGCGACTACGTCGACAACTTCGTGCGCTTCGCCTCGCTGTCGGCCGCCGCCGCGCGGATCGCCTCGGGCGTGCGCGGCGTCAAGCGCCCGCGCATCGTCCATGCGCACGACTGGCATACCGGCCTCACGCCGCTCCTGATGAAGCTGGCCGGCTCGCCTGCGCGCAGCATCTTCACGATCCACAATCTCGCGTTCCAGGGCAACTATCCGACGGGGCTCGCGCCCTATGCCGGCATTCCGTCCGAGCTGCTGGCGCCGGCCCCGCACGAGCCGCACAGCATCGAATTCTATGGCGCGCTGAGCTGCATGAAGGCGGCGATCGTCTACGCGGACCGCCTCACCGCGGTGAGCGAGCGCTATGCGCAGGAGATCCTCACGCCGCGCTTCGGCAACCGCATGGAGGGCGTGCTGGCCGCGCACGCCGGCAAGCTGTCGGGCATCGTCAACGGCATCGACGACGCGCTCTGGAATCCGCGCGACGACGCCGCGCTCGCGCAGGGCTATGGCGTGGACGATCTGGTCGGCAAGCACGCCTGCAAGCGCGAACTGCAGCAGAGCTACGGGCTGCAGGTCGACCCGTTCGCGCCGCTGGTGGCGATCGGCAGCCGGCTCACCGGGCAGAAGCTGGCCGACGTGGTGTGCGAGGCGATTCCGGCCGCGCTCGCGCGCTGGCCGCGTGCGCAGTTCGCGGTGCTGGGGCAGGGCGACGCGGCGATCGAGGCCGAACTGCGCCGGCTGGCCGCGCAGTGGCCGGGGCGGCTGGGCGTCCATATCGGCTACGACGAGACGCGCGCGCACCGGCTGCACGCGGGCGCCGACATCCTGCTGCATGCGAGCCGCTTCGAGCCGTGCGGGCTGACGCAACTCTATGCGATGCGCTACGGCACCGTGCCGGTGGCCTCGCGAGTGGGTGGCCTGGCCGATACGATCGTCGACTGCGCGCCAGCCGCGCAGGACGCCGAGGCGGCGCCGGTCGGCGAGGCGACCGGCTTCCTGTTCGACGGTGAGCGGGTGGGGGACGTGGTGCAGGCGCTGGGCCGTGCGTTCGAGCTGTTCGCACAGCCGAAATCGTGGCGCACGCTGCAGCGCAACGCGATGAATCGCGATTCGAGCTGGGAAGGCCCGGCCGCACGCTACCTCGCGCTCTATTGCGAGTTGGCCGGCCTGCCGGCGCCGCGCGCCGCCGCCATCCAGGCGCCGGCCGCGCAGCTCGAACCGGCCGCGATCGAGCGAGCCGCACCGCGCGTGAACGCGGTGGCGACGCGGCGCGCCCGCGTGCCGGCCGAGGTGCGCAGCAGCGCCTGAGCCGGGCAAGTGCCCGGCCGTTAAGGGGCGGCCGCACGGTCTTTCGCCAACGCTCCCGACCGCTCGACCGGCGGCGCACCGAATGGTCCGCGCCGGCGATGACGCCCGGCGGCCGGGCTCGACCGCGCGTACCGCCCGTTACTGGCGCGCCGCGCTGACTGCCGCGCCCGCGTCGAGCAGGCCCGCGCCGCAGGTGCTGGTGGAGCAGCCCGAGCCGCTCGGGAACGGCCGCGCCGATGCCTGCAGTTTCTGCAACACCTGCGCGGGCGTGAGCGAGCCGTTCGCCGCCAGCATCAGCGCGACGGTGCCGGCCACATGGGGCGTGGCCATGCTGGTACCGTTGTAGGACGCGTAACTGTCGGCGGCCGGCGAGGTCTTGCCGCTGTTGAGCGTCGAGAGGATGTTGACGCCCGGTGCGGCGATCTTCACCGCCGATCCGTAGTTGCTGAAGCTCGCGCGACGTCCGTTCACGTCGGTGGCGGCCACGGCGATCACGTTCTGACAGTTGGCCGGCTGCGAGGTGGAGACCTGCGCGGCTTCGTTGCCGGCCGCGACCACCACCGTCGCGCCGGCAGCCACCACCGCATTGATCGCGCTCTGGTACGTGCGGCTGCAGCTGCCGCCGCCGCCGAGGCTGAAGTTCAGCACGCGCGCCGGCGTGCGGTTGGCGGGCACGCCCGGCACGCTCAGGCCAGCCGCCCAGCGCATGCCGTCCGCGATGTCGCTGAGCGCGCCGCCGCACTTGCCGAGCACGCGCACGGGCAGGATTTTCCCCTTCCACGAGATGCCGGCCACGCCGCGTCCGTTGTTCGAGACCGCGCCGATCGTGCCGGCCACGTGAGTGCCGTGCCATGAGCTGTCGCTCGCGAAGGTGCGGCCGTACTGGTCGACCTGGCAGCGGTAGAACGGACCGTCCGGATCGTCGACCTCGCTCTGCGAGACCCAGTCGCCCGGGTCCGTCGCGTCGCTGTCGCGGCCGTTGCCGTCGTTCGCGCTGTTCGGGTCCGAGATGAAGTCGTAGCCCGGCAGCACATTCGCCGCGAGGTCGGAGTGGGGGCGGTAGCCGGTGTCGACCACCGCCACCACCACGTTCGCGGAGCCGGTCGTGATATCCCATGCCTTCGGCAGGTTGGCGCCGCCGATACCGCTCGCGTAGCCCCATTGCTCACCGTAACGCGTGTCGTTCGGCACCAGCAGCGCATGCATGTGTGCGTCGGGCTCGGCATATTCGACCGCGGCGTCGGCCGCGAAGTCATTCGCCAGCGCGGCGGCATCGGCGGCCGGCAGGCTGCGCTGCAGCCGCAGCACGGTCGCGCCGTCCGCCATCTCGCGCTTTACGCTGATGTTGGCGGCGGGGTCGCCCGCGTTGCCCGGCGCCGACGCCGCTGCGGCGCCGAACGCGCGCGTCGTCGCACGGGCGCGGCGCGCGGCAAGCACGCGGTCGATCACGCCGTGAATGTCGGCTGCCGCCGTCGTGATCGACGTGCTGCCGCGCGCCGCGGCCGCCGCCGGTTTCAGCTTGACGATCAATTGATTGATGTTCTCGGACGCGGCGCCGGTGGCAGGCGTCGAGGGCGACGGAGTTTGCGCCTGCGCGAACGACGCGCAGGCGGCCAGTAGGAAGGAAGCCAGCTTCAGATGCGAAGTAGTGCGAACAGATTTTTTCATGCATATCTCCAGATAGGATCGAATGGAATGCGTGGTGGGAATCAGGCCGCTGCTGGACTGCGTTGCTGCTTTGCCGGAGGGCGGTGATGCCGGCGCGCGAATGCGCGTCGTGAAGCCGGCTGCATGCGTGAGGCATGACGCCGATGGAATACGCCCGGATTCGTTGGTCCGGGCTCCGGCGCCGTAACGGGAAAGCGATACGGCAGCGGAACAATAGTCAGTATTGCTGATGAAATGAGATGCGCGCCGTCACCGTTTCGTGTGTGGCGTTCCCTCGTTGCATCGTCGTCTTTCTTCTGGCTTGCGCAAAATTATCTTGGCGTAGGCCGCGTGTCAAACTTTTTTAATGTAAATATAAAAAAGTTAGATGGACGGTACGGCGAGGCAGGGGACATCGGGCGTGCGATCGCGGTCCGGCCCGGCATCGCGGCGCTTCGTGCCCGCCGGCGCCTGCGTATTGGCCGCGCGCTCGTGGATCGGCACGAGCCGCCCGGGCGGGGGCGGCCAAGCCGCCGACGCGGTGCCGCGCGGCGAGCAGGTGGAGGTCCGGCGCTTCAGCGGGAACCATAGCGAGGCGAGTGCGGGCGCGCCGGCTGTCTCGGCCCGGCGGGTTCGACCCGGGTGCGCCCCGGGGCCGCCCCGGGCGTCGCGCTCACGGCGTGTCGCGCTTCGCGTCGAGCCCTTGCAGCAGCGCCGCGTGGAAGCGCTGCGGGTCCTGCAACTGCGGGGCGTGGCCGGCGTCCGGGAACTCGACGAGCGTCAGGTCCGGAATCGCGGCGGCCGCGGCGCGCGCGAGCTGCCGGTAGTTGCCGAGCGTCGGGCGGATCGCGGCGGGCGCGTATTCCTTGCCGATCGCGGTGCTGTCCTTGTCGCCGATCATCAGCAGCGTCGGCACCTGCAGTTGCGGCAGCTCGTAGACCACCGGCTGCGTCAGGATCATGTCGTAGACGAGCGCGGAATCCCACGCCACCTGCTCGCGGCCCGGGCCGCGATACATGCCGGCCAGCATCTGCACGGCCGGCTCGTAGTCGGCGCGCCACTGGCCCGCGAAATAGGTGTTGCGCTCGTAGTTGCGGATTCGCTCGGCGCTGGTGCCCAGTTCACGCTCGTACCACTGGTCCACCGACACCGGCGGCACGCCCTTGGCACGCCAGTCCTCCAGGCCGATCGGATCGACCAGCACCAGCCGGTCGGTCTCGCGAGGATATTGCAGGGCATAGCGGATGCCGAGCATGCCGCCCGTGGAGTGGCCGATGAGGGTGGCATGCTCGATGCCGAGCGAATGCAGCAAGTCATTGGTGTTGCGCGCGAGCTGCTGGAACGTGAACTGGTAACGCTCGGGCTTGCTCGATTTGCAAAAGCCGATCTGGTCGATCGCGATCACGCGGTAGCCGGCCTTCGACAGCACGCGCGCGGTGGGTGCCCAGGTGGCCGAGCAATAGTTCTTGCCGTGCAGCAGTACCGCCGTCTTGCCGTTGGCCGTGGCCGGGTCCGGGGCGATGTCGAGATAGGCCATCTGCAGCGCCTGCCGCTGCGAGCGGAACCTGAAGCGCGACACCGGCCACGGATAGTCGAAGCCTTGCAGCTCGGGACCGTAGGCCGGGCCTGCCGGCGCGGCGGCGGCCGCGTCTCGAGCGAGGGCGGCGCCGGGCAGCGCCAGCGAGGTCGCCAGCAGACAGGCAGCGGCGGCAAAGACGAATCGTTCGGAGCGTGTCATCGGGAAATCGAAATGAGGCGGGCGCATCGAAAAGGAGCCAAGCGCGGTTCCTCGGCCGACTCGCCCGGCGCCGGCGCTCCCGCCATTGTGCGCGGATTTCGTCCGTCCCGGCGCGGCGCGATCGCCGTCGGCCCGCAGCGCAGCGGCCGCCATCACCGCATCAGCCGCGCGGCGGCGAGGCGAGTCAGGCAGCCGCGTGACTCGGTGCTCCGTGCCGCCGTGACTAACCGGATGCCGGTGCCGGCGGCAGCGGGCAGCGGCGGCGAGTTGCCCGTCCCGCAACCAACGAGCCGGGCCAGCGCGCCTTCGCGGGCCGCCGGACGCTGCCCGGCCGGGGCCGCGGCGACGCGACACCCGTCAACCGATAAATAAAATCATTGCATATAAGAGAAAATGGATTGGATATTATTTGGGATTGAACGGGTGCGTAATGTAACGGGATTCGGCATCGTTGGTTGCGCGCCCGATGAACGCCGCGCCAGCGTATCCGATATTTTCTTCATTATGTGGAATGCCGGCCCGGCGCCGCGCCCGTATGGCGAATATCACATTTCCGGTTATTGACCCGGATGAATGCGACACTGTACGATCTGCCTGGAAATTTGGAACCCGCCATTTATGGTAGGTATGGCGTGGGAGTGCTCGCCATATAATCACTCGGGCAAACGACATGAGTGCCCTGTCGTTACCGGAGCCGGCCCGGGCTGCCAATTGAACAGCCGCGCGGCCGGGCTGATCCGGAAATGACACAAAATATCCGTCATTCGCTACCGGTCTCGGCAGAACCGGGGTGCGGCACAGGTTTTGCCGTTTGTCGCAGGTTGGTTTGCGTGACATTGTCGATCACGCAAATATATGAGTATTTACCCTGAAATCGATGTGTGGAAGTTTCTGCATCGATGAGCGGCCGTTCAATTGCGGGGCCGCCGTCGAGCTCGCTGATGGCGGTCCGCCTTGTCGGGCCGGTGCCGCGGCACGCGCTCGCGGGCGGGCCGGCGGTGCGCGGCGGGGCGCCGAAAAAGGGCGGGAAAATACTGAGGAAAATTGCGAGATTATTTTTGGGAAATGTTATATGCAGACTGCGAAATACCTGTATGCCGGTCATTCATGTGAACGCTGCGAAAAAGTAATTTGAAGCAGGCAGTGCGCTCGCGTTCAATATGACGTCGCCGATGCGGGTTCCGATAAATCAGTAATTCAATCGCTTGGAAATTCCTCCGCTGTACAACCCACAATATACCTTCCGATATTCGAAGAGGGCAGGAGTCGTCATGACGCTCATGAGAGAGGGCGTCGTCAATATCACGCAATTGCGCTTGCGCGCCGAGGATCGGCATCGGTCGGCGGCGCACTCTTCCGTATCAAAATAGCCGGACTGAGGCGGCACGCGGAATCACCGATTCTTGTTGACCGGCACATCGGGCATTGGCCGCGGTGTGCGGCAGCCGGCACGGAAATTCCACGAGGAGGCGAAATGTACGATTGGGCTGGGGAACTCTTGTCCGGACTCGAGGGTGCGAGTTCGGAACGAGAGATTTCGATATTGATCGAGGGCGCGGCGAATCACCTCGGTTACGAATTCTGCGGATACGGCTTGCGGATTCCGTGGCCGGTATCGCGGCCGAAAATCTACTTGCTCAGCAATTACCCGGAGGCCTGGAAGCAGCGCTACATGGAAGCGGGCTACATCGACATCGATCCGACCATGAAGCACATGCGCCGCTTCCAGACGCCGGTGGTCTGGACCGACGCGTTCTTTTCCCGCACGCCCGAGCTATGGCGCGACGCGCAGGCACACGGCCTGCGCCACGGCTGGTCGCAGTCGACATTCGACAGCTGCGGCGTGTCGGGCATGCTCACGCTGGCGCGTTCGACGGGCCCGGTCACGCCGGCCGAGCTCGAGCGCAACGAATTCCGGATGCGCTGGCTGGTCAGCACCACGCACCTGGCGATGACACGCGTGCTGATGCCCAAGCTGATGCCCGATACCGAGCGCGGCCTGACCGACCGCGAGGTGGAAGTGCTCAAGTGGGCGGCCGACGGCAAGACCTCGGGCGAGATCTCGACGATCCTGCGCATCTCGGTCGATACCGTCAATTTCCACGTGAAAAACGCCGTTGCCAAGCTCAAGACGGTCAACAAGACCTCCGCGGTGGTGCGTGCCGCGATGCTCGGCCTGCTGAGCTGAGCCCGCTTGCCTCGCGGCGCCGCCGCCGGGCCGGGGCAGCACGTTCTTGCATCGCCTGCCGCCATAACAATAAATTGGACTCCGAAGTTTGGTAGTTGTCACGCAACCCGGCAAGCGCTGAAATCAGTTATCGGCGATCGCGTGACGGCCACCGGCGGCAGGCCCGCCATTCCCGCGCGTCCGGCGCCGCGTTTCATCCAATCGATACGAACCCAGCACCTGGCGGGTATCCGTCGCGAGCCGCGACGCGCCCGCCATCCGATCACGTTTCTTTGGCCGAAGAGAGGTAGGGACGATGGACCCCAGAGCACATACGCCGACGCAAGACCACGCATCGCACAGCCTGTACGGTTTCGACATGACCGAGTACCTGCGTGGCGAGTCGTATGCGGGCCGTACCGCCTACGACGTCGCGCTGTCCGCCGCGACGCACGGCGGCATCTATCCGCTCGACCAGGCGCGTCTCGCGCTCGGCGTCCCGGAGCGCGCGGCATTGGCGGTGCTCGAACGGCACCCCGAGCTGCGCGTTCAGGCGAGCGCGCCGGCGCCGGCCGACACCACGCTGCGGCTCTACGTCAACTCGCTGGGCCGCCTGCACATCCGCCCCGCCGCCGAGCCGAAGATCGCCTACGACGAGGCGGACAGCTGGGTGGAGCTCGGCTTCGTCGACGCGGGTGCAGCCGTGCTGGCCGCCATCGAGGCCGAGGCCGAAGCATGGCGCGCGGTCGAGCGCGAAAGCATGAAGGAGGTGCGCGCCGCGCTCGATCGCGTCCATGCCGAGGGGCAGCTGCCGCGCGTGCTGGACGAGGTGATCGACCACGTCGAGCACGTCGAATCGGTCTGCTTCTACGTCGGCGACCGCTTCTTCGCGCTGATCGACCGCTACGTGAACCTGATCGACAGCAAGAGCGGCGGCGGCTTCCTGAGCGCGCTGCGCAAGCGCGATTATGCCGACTGGAGCGACGACGAGCGGCTGGTGGTGGCGGCGCTGCACGCGCTGTTCCTGTCGGGCCGTTCGGTGCGCTTCGAGGAATTCAACGGCGCGATGCTCAGCGCACGCGACGTGGTGGGGCGCCTGAACCAGCTCTCGGACAGCTACACGAAGGCGGGCTGCGAGGTGGCGGTGCCGGCCGAGCTCGACCTGTTCGAGCGCGCCGCGCTGATCCGCGAGCAGACGCTCTGCGCGATCGGCAAGCCGTGGCTGCGCTACCGCTGGATCTACGGCCTGAACTTCCAGAAGACCGAGCGGATTCTCGACTCGACGGCCTCGACCGAGGCCGCCGACCAGTGGTATCGCGAGTTCGGCGAGGATTTCCGCGGCCTGGTCTCGCCGCACGGCGAATTCCAGCCGCCCGAGTACGTGGCGATGGCACTGCTGGCCAACGCGGCGATCGCGCGCGACGTGGCCGGCATCGGCTGCGACGCGGGCAGCCCGGCCGTCACCAGCTGGACCGAGTACCTGATCGAGAAGACGGTGGCCTCGGCGGTGCTGGCCACGCGCTCGGACTACGGCATGTCGAGCTCGCTGCGCGACATCGGGCAACTGGTCAGCTACGACGAGGCCACGCTGATCGACACGATCCACGCGCTCACGCCGGCCAGCTTCTTCACGGCCTACGTCTCGCACCGCACCGTCGAGCGCTACGGCGAGGCCGAGAGCGCGGTGATCGCGAGCTCGGTGCAAAAGCGCATGCAGTTCAACCGCTGGCACTTCATTCCCGGCAACCTCGACCGGCCGCTGGTGCGCCAGTCGCGCCACTGGTACTACCCGCCGCTCGTGCCCGACATCTCGGCGCATTCGGACATGCACCGCGCCGCGCACAACCGGGCGCGCGTGAAGTTCTCGATTCGCGTGCCGGGGCCGGACATGTCGCGTCCGCCGCTGAACATCGCCGGGCGCCGCTACCGCGGCTTCTACGACGTGCGGGTGGTGCGTGCCGACGGCGCCGAGTACGGCACCGAGGACATGCTGCGCATCCGGCGCCGCACGCTCTGGCTCGAAGCGCTCTACACCGCGCTCGCCAACTACCTGATGACGCCCGATGCGAAGCGGCTGACGATCCAGGGCTTCGCGGCCGGCAGCTACCGCAACCTTGCCGCCGACCGCCTGCCCGAGCCGGCGGTGGCGCGCGCGGCCACCATCGCGGAGGGCTCGGTCTGATGACGCGCCCGCCATCGGTGATCAACGCGGTGGCCGCGAACGGCGGCAAGCACGCCACGCAGCGCGTGACGTTCTTCCAGCAGGGCGGCCGCATCGACCTCACGCACGCACAGCTCGACGCGCTGGCCGCGCGGCTCGCGCTGCGCCTGCGCGAGGCGGGCCTGAAGCGCGGCGCGCGGATCGGCATCGTCGCGCGCAACGGGCTGGCCTGGGTGCTGCTCGACCTGGCCGCGCTGAAGGCCGGCTATGTCACGGCCGGCTTCGAGTTCGGCAAGTTCGAGGCCAACCGCGAGCTGGTCGAGCGCTATGCCCTCGACGCGATCCTGGCCGACGGCGGCGCGCCGTTCGCCGCGCGCGGCGTCCACGACCTGCGCGAGCTCGTCGAGGCGGTGGTGGCGCAGGCCGGCGACGGCCGCGAGGTCGATCCGGTCGCGCCGGCGTTCGACACGGCCGTCTATGGCGAGGACGACGTCACCACCATCAAGTTCACCTCGGGCAGCTCGGGCGAGCCGAAGGGGCTGGCCGCGCGCGTCGGCAGCATCGACGCCTCGCTCGCGGCGGTCCAGCAGATCTACGCGCACGGCCCCGACGACGACCTGCTGGTGTTCCTGCCGCTGTCGCTGCTGCAACAGCGCTACTGGATCTACTCGGCGCTGGCGTATGGCCATGCCACCACCGTCACGCGCTTCGAGTACGCGCTCGAGATCGCGCGCCGGCAGCCGCCCACCGTGGTAATGGGCGTACCGGGCTTCTTCGACGGCGTGAAGAAGCGCATCGAACGGCTCACGCCGGCCGGCGAGACGGATCCGGCCGCACGGCGCCTGCGCATCGATGCGCTGCTGGGCGGCCGCATCCGCTACCTGTGGACCGGCTCGGCGCCGGCCAACCCGCAGACGCTGCGTTTCTTCGAGGAGGCCGGCGTGCCGATCTTCGAGGGCTACGGCATGAACGAGACCTGCATCGTCAGCAAGAACTATCCGGGCCAGGCGCGCACCGGCAGCGTCGGGCGCCTGCTGCCCGGTAAGCGCGCGCGCATCGACGAGCACGGCGTGCTGGTGGTGGGCGCCGAGCAGCCGGTGAACACGCGCTACCTCTACAGCGCGCCCGGCGCGAGCGAAAAGATCTTCCTGCCGACGGGCGAGGTCAGGACGGGCGACCTCGCGCGCATCGACGAGGACGGCTTCCTCTACATCCTCGGGCGCGCCGACGATCTGATCGTGCTGGCCAACGGCAAGAACGTCCACGTGCGCAGCCTGGAGGAGCGCGTGAAGGCGCACCAGGGCGTGGAGGAGTGCGTGCTGTTCGGTTCGGGCAAGCCGTTCCTGGTGGCGGTGGTGTCGCCGCAGGACGCGCGCGCCGATCACGCCGCGATCCGCGCGCACCTGAGCGAGCTGAACGCGAGCCTCGCGCCCGACGAGCGGATCGTGCGCGCGTTCATCACGCCCGAGCCGTTTCGCGGCCAGACGCGCTTCGTCACCTCGCAGTTCAAGCCGAAGCGCAACGAGATCTTCAACGCGTTCCGGCAGGAAATCGACCAACTCTATGGAGCTTCAGCGTGAGCGAAATTGAAACGATCGTGCGGCGCCACCTCGCCGAGGCGGCGGGCAAGGATGCCGCCGGGGCCGCGGCGCTGCCGCTCGACGCCGACCTCGTCTACGACCTCGGCCTGACCTCGCTGGACCTGATCGTGCTGATGAGCACGGTCTGCGAAAGCGCGGGCGTGCCGCTGACCGAATTCACCGAGGACGATCTGGCGGCGCTGCGCAGCGCGCGCGACATCGTCGGCCTGCTGTCCTCGAAAGCCGTGACCTGATCCAGACGGAGACGACATGACCTGGAACATCCCCGCGATACTGAACACGACGCTCGAGAACGAGGTCGTCACGCTGCGCCGCATCGGGCTCGACGACAAGGACGGCTTCGCGCGCATCGCCTACGACCCGCAGAGCTGGACCTACATGGTGTCGGTGGTGCACGACGAGCCGAGCCTGGTGGCGTTCCTCGAACGCGCGATCGCCGATTCGCTGGCCGGCACGCGCGTGGTGTTCGCGATCATCGACCGCAAGAGCGGCCAGTTCGCCGGCACCAGCGCGTTCGGCAATCTCGCGGCCGCCGACCGGCGCCTCGAGATCGGCTGGTCGTGGCTCGGCGCGCCGTATCGCGGCACCGCCGTGAACCGCGCGGCCAAGGGCCTGCTGCTCGACTACGCGTTCGGCGAGCTCGGCTGCGAGCGCGTCGAGTTCAAGACCGACGTGCTCAACGAGCGCGCGCGGGCCGGCCTGCGCGGCATCGGCGCGACCGAGGAAGGCGTGATGCGCAGCTTCAACTTCATGCCGAGCGGCCGGCGCCGCGACGCGGTCTATTACTCGATCCTCAAATCGGAGTGGCCCGATGTCCGCGCAACCCGTTTTCGCTGACCCGGCCGCGGCCGCCGCGCCGCCCGCCTCGCCGTTCCTGATCGAGGCGGATCTCGACGCCGCGCGCTGCCTGCGCCTTGCCGGCTCGCGCCGCGAGGTCGGCCGCCAGCACGGCGCGGCGCTGCGCGAGCCGATCGCGCGCTTTCTCGGCGATCGCGTCACGCGGCTCGAGCCGCTCGTCTCGGCACGCCGCCTGCACGAGTTCGCGCCGCTGATCGCCAGCCACACCCGCGAGATCGAACGCGTGCTGCCCGAGCTGGCCGAGGAAATCCACGGCCTGGCCGAGGGCGCCGACATCGCCACCGAGGATGCGTTCCTGCTGCAGCTGCGCCGCGAGCTGTCGGGTTTCCAGCGGATTCCGGCGCGCGGCGATTGCACCACCTTCGGGCGGCATGCCGGCGGCGAATCGATCGTCGCGCAGACCATCGACCTGAACGGCGACATGGCCGGCGAGCTGAACGTGCTCGAGATCGCCGGCGCCCCGGGCGCGGCGCGGCCGGCCGGCGTGGCGCTGCTCAGCTTCACGGGCCTGGTCGGCTACCTCGGCATCAACGATCGCGGCCTCGCGATCGGGCTGAACCTGGTGCTCGGCGGCCAGTGGCGGCCCGGCATCCCCGGCTACCTGGCGATCCGCCATCTGCTCGAGCGCTGCGCGAGCGTGGACGAATGCCTCGACACGCTGCAGGCGCTGCCGCTCGCGAGCTCGCGCGCGCTGACGATCGCCGACGCGGCGCGCGTGGTGACGGTGGAGTACACGCCCGATGCGCTGGTGGTGCTGGAGGGCGCGCAGCACGCGCACGCGAACCACTTCCTGCACCCCGGGCTCGCGTCCGACGACGCGCTCAATCCGTTCGCGCGCAGCTCGTCGCTGCGCCGGCTCGAGGCCTGCCGCGAGCTGCTGGCGAGCCTGCCGGCCGGGGCCGACGCGCGCGCCTGTCTCGACGGCCTGGCGCGCGCGCCGATCGAGGTGCCGCCCACCGGCGACGTGCGCCGCGAATGCACGGTGGCCTCGGTGGCGATGTTCCCCGCGCGCCGCGCGCTGCACGTGCGCGGCCGGCCGGCCGCGCCGCCCGCGGCAGGGGCCTGAGCCGTGCTCCGGCCGCCGCGGCGCAGGCGAGACAGGAGCCGGCTGCCCGCCACACCCGACAGCAGAACCCGCAACGCAACCAACGCCTCACCCCAGCGAACCCTCATCGTCCCCAGGAGAAATTCGATGACCTATGTCGTGACCGAGAACTGCATCCAGTGCAAGCACACCGATTGCGTCGACGTGTGTCCCGTCGACTGCTTTCACGAAGGCGAGAACTTCCTCGCGATCGATCCCGACGAATGCATCGACTGCGGCGTGTGCGAACCCGAATGCCCGGTGGACGCGATCCGCCAGGACAGCGCACTCGCCCCCGAGCAGCGCATCTTCCTCGACCTGAACCGCGAGCTGGCGCAGAACTGGCCCAGCATCACCAGCAAGCGGGCGGCACTGCCCGACGCCGCGCGCTGGAAGGACGTCGAGGGCAAGCTCGAACACCTGAAGCGCGACGTGATCGCGTAAGGCGAGGGAGCCGGCATGTCGAATTCCTCCACCCTCGCGCCGGGCGCCGCCGCCCCGGTCCGGCCGCATCGCCGCATGCTGCCGCTGCTGCTGATCGGGCAGGGCATGGCGGCGATGGATACCTCGATCGTCAACGTCGCGGCGCCCGCGCTGCGCGCCGACCTGGGCATCTCGGGCGCGCTGCTGCAGCTCGTGGTGGCCGGCTACATCCTCGCCTACGCCGTGTTCCTGATCACCGGCGCGCGCCTCGGCGACGATCACGGCTACCGGCGCCTGTTCATCCACGGCCTGGCGATCTTCACGATCTCGTCGCTGGCCTGCGGCCTGGCGCCCGACACCTGGCTGCTGATCGCTGGGCGCCTCGCGCAGGGCGTGGGCGCGGCGATGCTGGTGCCGCAGGTGATGTCGCTGATCCAGCGCAGCTACGAGGGCCGGGAGCGGGCCCGCGCGATCGGCTACTACTCGATGATCCTCGGGCTCGGCTCCACGGCCGGCCAGGCGCTCGGCGGGCTGATCATCACCGCGAACCTGGGCGGCCTGTCGTGGCGCCCGGCGTTCCTCATCAACGTGCCGATCGGCATCGTGCTCTTGCTGTACGCGCCCGCGGTGCTGCCGGACCTGGCCGGCGCCAAGCGGCGCCGGCTCGATCTGGCCGGCGTGGCGCTGCTGACGGCGGCGATGCTGCTGGTGGTGGTGCCGCTCACGTTCGGCCACGACGCCGGCTGGGCCGCCTGGGTGTGGGTCGCGCTGGCCGCCGGGGTGGCCGGGCTGGCGGTGTTCCTGCGCTTCGAGCACGGCCTCGCGCGGCGCGGCGCGGCCCCGCTGCTGGATCTGGACGCGCTGCTCGCGCCCGGCATCCGTCCCGGCCTGGCGGTGGTGTCGATCGGCTTCATCGGCTACGGCGGCTGGCTGTTCGCCTGCGCGCTGTACCTGCAGACCGGGCTGGGCGATTCGCCGATGATCTCCGGCTTCGTGTTCGCGGCCTACGCATTCGGCTTCGGCATCTCGAACGTGAGCTGGTCGAAGCTGCCGGCGCGGCTGCTGCGCTTCACGCCCGCCGCGGCGCTGGCCGTGATGGTGGTGGCCAACGCCGCGTTCGGCACCGGCGCGCGCCAGTTCGGCTGGCTGGCCGCGCTGATGGTGCCGCTGCTGTTCCTGGCCGGCGCGAGCCACGGCCTCACGTTCGGCACCACCGTCAGCCAGATGACGCAGCGCACCGCGGCGCGCCATGCGCCCGCGTTGAGCGGCCTCGTCTCCACCTCGGTGCAGCTGTCGATCGTGATCGGCGTGGCCGCGCTCGGCTCGGTCTATCTGGCCATCGCACGGCCCGGCGACGTGCCGCGCTCGGCGCAGGCCATCTCGAGCGTCACCTTCGCGATCGCGGCGCTGGCGCTGGTGGCGATCGCCTGCTCGCTGCGGCTCGCGACGATGCGGGCGGCGCCGCCGGCCGCCGTGCCCGCCGCGCGGCCCGGCGGCGACGCGCCGCGGCCGCACTGAGCGCGAGATGCGCCGCGCGCTCCGCTACCGGATGCAACCCGATACCGCGAGGGTCGCCACGACCGTCGCGGCCACTCCGACCACCACGAGGATTCCGACTTGAACGCCCATTCGTCCACCGCGCACCCGGCCTGGCCAGAACGGCTCGCCGAGGCACGTGCCGAGGCCATTGCCACGCTGCGCGCGATGCTCGCCGCGATGCTGCAGGTCGAGCCCGACGCGCTCGGGCTGGAACAGCCGATCGTCGAGACCGGCCTGAATTCGGTCGAGCTGATCGACCTGATCGTGCGCTGTCAGGCGCGCTACGCGATCGAACTGCCGGCCGGCTCGCTGGCGCAACTGACGCTGGCCTCGCTGGCCGAGGCCGTGGTCGCCGCCGCGCAGCGGGAGGCCGCCGCATGAGCCCGCCGGTCGCGATCACCGGGATCGGCCTGATCTCGCCGGCCGGCTCCACGCCCGCCGCGCTGTGGGCCGCGCTGGCCGGGCGCGCCGAGCTGCGCGGCCCCTGGCCGAAGCGCTCGCTCGCGGCCTATCCGGTCGACAACTGCGTGGCGATCCCCGAGGCCCAGTGGCGCGCGCTCGATGTGGCGCGCGGCGGCGTCGAGAACCGCGCCGCGGCGCTGGCGCGCTTCGCCGTGGAGCGCTGCCTGGAGGCGGCGGGGCTGGCCCACGGCGGGCCGGCCGAGCCGGCTGCGGGCGCCGCGCCGGCCGGGATGCGGATCGGCTGCGTGCTCGGCACCACCACCGCCGGCGTCGAGGTGGCCGAGAACGCGCTGCTGGGCCGCCATGGCGGCGAGGCGGCCGGCGTGGCCGAGTTCGACGCGAGCCGGCTTCTGCCCGGCGACGCCGCGCGCTGGCAGGGGCCGCTTGCCGTGCTGTCCACGGCCTGCTCGTCGGGGCTGCTCGCGCCGTCGCTGGCGATCGACGCGCTGCTGGCGGGCGAGGCCGATGCGATGGTGGCCGGCGGCGTGGACGTGCTGCTCGAATACACGGTGTGCGGCTTCAACGGCCTGCGCGTGGCCACCCGCGACGCCTGCCGGCCGTTCGACGCGAGCCGGCAGGGCGTGGTGCTCTCGGAGGGCGCGGCCTGCGTCTGCCTGGAGCGGCTCGACGCGGCGCTGGCGCGGCGCGCCACGATCCACGCGGTGGTGAGCGCGCGCGCGGCCGGCTGTGACGCCGCGCATGCCACCGCGCCCGACATCGAGGGCGTGGCGCGCACGCTGATCGCGGCGCTGACCGCGCCGGCCGCGCATGGCGGGCGTGCCGCGCGGCCGGCCGGCGTGTTCGCGCACGGCACCGGCACGCCGACCAACGACATCGCCGAGATCACCGCGCTGCGCGCCGCCTTCGCGGCCGCGTTCGGCAGCGACGCGCTGCCGCCCGTCACCTCGATCAAGGCCACGCTCGGCCATCCGCAGGCGGCGGCCGGGGCCTTCTCGCTCGCGGCCGCGTGCCTCGCGCTGCGGCATCGGAGCTTGCCGCCCACCGCGAATCTCCAGGCGCGCGACGCCGCGCTCGGCGACGCGCCGATCGTCGACGGCGCGGGCTGGCCGCTCGAGGGCGCCAGCGTGCTGGTGGACGCGTTCGGCTTCGGCGGCAACAACTGCGTGATGGTGCTGACCGATCCGGCCGCGCTGCACGAGCTCGAGGAGGGCGCGGCATGAGCCACCATCCGACAGCCGCGCTGCGCATCGTGGCCACCGCCGGCGCCGCGCCCGACGCGCCCGGCACGCCGGCCGACGCCTGGCTGCATGCCGAGCGCCGCTCGCGCAAGGTCGGCCCGCTGCCCGTCAAGGCGCGCCTCGCGCTGGCCGCCTTCGAGCGCCTGCGCGCCGCGCTCGGCGACGACGACCGGCGGTGCGCCGCGCCGCGCGCGGGCGTGAGCCTCGGCACGCTGTTCGGCTCGATCGAGGTGGCCGAGCAGTGTCTGAGCGCCGTCCACGAGCATGGCTTCGAGCGCGTCACGCCGTCGTGGTACGCCACCGGCCTGCCGAACGCCACCGCCGCGATTCTCGCCTCGCTGGGCGAGCTGCAAGGCCCGAATCTGAGCTTTCTCGGCTATCAGGCCGGGCTCGACGCGATCGTCGGCGCGGCGCGCCAGATCGTGGCGGGCCATGCCGATGCGATGTGCGCGGGCGGCTTCGACCTGCCGAGCGAGCGCTACGTGGCACGCGCGCGGGCGCAGGCGCCGTTCGCGCAGGCCGCCGCGATCCATGCCGGCGTCGGCCTGGTCTGGCTCGCGGCCGGCGCGCCGCGCGCGGGCGACGCGGGGCAGCTGCTGGGCTGGTCGCAGCGGCTGTTCGACGACGCCGCCTTCGAGGCCGCGCGCGGCGACGGCTTCCGGCCGCTGGTGGCGGCCGCCCGCGCCATGGCCGGGCAAGCCGCCGCCGGCCTCGAGCCGGCGCTGCACCTGGTCGCCCCGGGGCTGCCCGGCGCGGTCGAGCGGCTCGCGGCCGGCGCACCGCTCGCGCTGGCCGAGGGGCTGGCCGGCCGCTGGCAGCCCGGGCTGCACGCGCTCGTCGTCAAGGGGCTCGGCCCGGTGACGACCTGCGTGCTGGTCGGCAAGCCCGGCGGCGCCGGCCATCGATCCAGCCAGCAGGAGGCCGCCTCATGAACCCGATCGACAAGGCAAGCGCCGGCGCAGGCGAGCGCATGAACGGCAACGAGGCGAGCGCGGCGATGGCAGCGAGGCCAGCGCCGAATCCGTTCGCGGGCCGGCTGCCGGCCGAGGTGCGCGGCTTCGCGGTACTGGCCGCGCTCGACGCGCTGCGTGCGCGCGAGGTCACCGCCAGCGACGGCACGCCGCTCGCGGCCTACGAGGCCGGCGCACGCGGCCGGCCCACCGTGCTCGTCTGCAACGCGCTCGGCGTGTCGGTGGCGTTCGTCGCGCCGCTGGTCGCGCGGCTCGCCGCGGACTATCACGTGGTGGGCTGGGAGGCGCGCGGGCTGCCGGCCTCCGGCAGCGCGGCCGGCGCCGAGGATCTCTCGCTGGCCCGCCACGCACGCGACGCGGCCGAGGTGCTGGCCGCGCTCGGCGGCGGCGATGGCACCAAGGGCGGCGCGGCCGTGCCGCATGCGTTCGCGCTGGTGGCCTACTGCGCCGGTTCGAACGTGGCCGCGCAGGCGCTGGCCGAGGGCCTCGTCACGGCCGGCCGGCTGGTGCTGCTGAGCCCGTCGATCGAGCTGCCCGGCGTGGCCGACAGAACCCCCTACCAGGCCAGCGTGCTGCCGCTCTGGGATCGCATCGCGGGCGGCGCGCACGGGCAGGCCGCGCTGGTGCGCGTGCTGCTCGGGCAGGCGCGCCGCGCCGACGACGGCACGCCCGACGGCCAGCTCGCGATCCTCAACGCGCTGCCGTTCGTGGACGACGCCTCGATCGTGCGCTACGCGCGCCTGCAGCACGGCTGCCGGCGCGACGACTGGGCCGCGCGGCTGGCCGGCCTCGGCCTGCCCGCGCTGGTGCTGCACGGCGCGCAGGACGAGGTGATCCACGCGGCCACCTCGCGCGCGGTGGCCGGCGCGCTCGGCGCGGCGCTGCAGATCGTCGAGGCGGCCGGACATTTCGCGGTACATACGAGCCGTGATCTGCACGAGCGGATCGCGGCGTTTCTGAAGGACGCTGGCGAGGCCGGCGGAAAACGCCACTTGGGCAAGGAGTGATGGACGATGGAGATGCATCTGGACGTACTGGAGGAGGCGAGGGCCGGGCTGGTGGCCCGCATTCGCGACCATTCGTTTCTCGCGCGCTGCCGCTCGGGCGACGTACCGCTCGACGAGCTGAAGCTGTTCCTGGTGCAGCAGGGGCTCTACAGCAGCTACTTCACGCGCTACCTGTGCGCGCTGATGGCGAACCTGCCGGACAACGCCGACGTGCAGAAGCTGGCCGGCAACCTCTGCGAGGAGCTGGGCCTGACCGACGACAGCCAGACCCCTCACAGCCTCGTGTACCGCGCCATGCTCGAACACTTCGGCCTGTCGCTGGACGGCGCACGGCCGCTGATCGGCACGCGCCGGCTGATCGACACGATGTTCGACCACTGCCGCCATCCCGACCCGGCACGCGGCCTGGCCGCGCTGTGCCTCGGTGCCGAGGCGCTGGTGCCGGTGGTCTACGCCGACCTCATCAAGGGCTTCGAGGCGCACGGCGCGGCCGCCGGCGCGCTGGCGTTCTTCCACATCCACGTGGAATGCGACGACGGCCACGCCGAGACCATGCGCGACATCCTGGTGGAGATCGCGCAGCGCGACGGCGAGCGGGTGCAGACCATGCTGAGCGCGGGCGAGGCGCTGGTGGACGCGCGCCTCGCGTTCTTCGACGCGATCGAGGCCGGCGCCGCGCGGCAGCGCAGCGTGCAGGCGCGCGCGCTCGAAACGGTGCAGTGATGCGCGCGATCCGGCCGCGGCGCGTGCCCGACGCGCGCCGCGGCCGGCCCCCCACCGAGCAACGGCCGGCCGCATCGCAGCCGCCGGGAGACTGACAGCACCATGTATACGACACTCGATCACGATGCGAGCTTCACCGCCAAGGTGGTGGAACGGCTCGCCGCCAGCTGGGACCACCGCGTGGCCGTTCGGCAGCCGCGGCTGGACCTGACGCAATACTGCGACGACTCGATCCCCGAGTTCCCGATCTCGATGGTGCCGTTCTGGGACGACGAGGATTTCGCGCCGCTGCCGCACGCCGACAAGCTGCGCCTGCTCGGCGCGGCCTGGGTCGCCTACAACGAGAAGGCGATGTACCTGGAGGACGAGATCGTGCAGCCGCTTTGCAGCCTGCTGCTGAAGCGCCGCCTGCCCGGCACCGGCGACGCGCGGCTCAAGCAGACGCTCGCGCAGATCCAGGTGGACGAGCAGTTCCACATCCTGATGTGCCTCGAGGTCTGCCACTGCGCGCGCGCGCGGCACCGGCTCGGCGACCTGGAGGTGCCCGAGCCGCTGGTGGGCGCCGCGCAGCGCGCGCGCCTGGCCGCCGCGCGCGACGCTCGCGAGGCGGCGATCGTGCGGCTCGCCTATGCCTCGGTCGCGGAGATGTCGATCAACGCCTACCTGACGCAGGTCTCCACCGATCAGTCGATCCAGCCGCTGAACCGCATCAACACCGATCTGCACCGGCGCGACGAGGCCGCGCACGGCACCGGCTTCCACGAGATCGTGGGCTCGGTCTACCGCGCGCTCGACGCGCCGGGGCAGGCCGCGTTCGCCGCCGAGATCGCCGCCGCGCTCGACGTGTTCACGACCCCCGACACCACCGCCTGGCACGCGATCCTCGCGTATCTGGCGGTGCCGCATCGCGAGCGGATCCTGGCGCGCCTGGACGCGCGCAACGCCGGGGTGCGGCTGTCGCGCGATTACGCGACGCTGCGCAGCCTGTTCGACGAACTCGGCCTCGCGGGCCTCGCCTGAACGTCATCCACCATTCCAGTACGGGAGCAGCATGAAGATTTTCGATCCGGCGATCCTGAACCTGCCGTTCTACGACGCCACCCATCGCGCGCTGGCCGCCGACCTCGAGGCCTGGGTCGAGGCCCACGCGTGGCTGCCGCACGAGTACGAGCGGCTCGACGCGGCCGAGCGCGGGCGCCTCTACACGCGCCTGCTCGGCCAGGACGGCTGGCTGCGCCATGCGGTCGATCCGGCGCCGGGCCGCGAACGGCCCGACGTGCGCGCGCTGTGCCTGATCCGCGAGGCGTTCGCCTATCTCGACGACCTGGTCGATTTCGCGTTCTCGATCCAGGGGCTCGCGGCCGCGCCGATCGCCTGGTACGGCAGCGCGGCGCAGCGCGCGGCCTGGCTGCCCGGGCTGCGCGACGGCACCGTCATCGGCTCGCTCGCGCTGTCGGAACCGGAGGCGGGCTCGAACCTCGCGGCGGTGGCGGTGGCCGCCGAACGCACCGCCGACGGCTATGCGGTGGACGGCCTCAAGACCTGGGTGTCGAACGGCGACATCGCCGACCACCACGCGGTGCTGCTGCGCACCGGCGAGGGCCCGGGCGGGCTCGGGCTGAGCTTCCTCTCGGTGCCGGCCGCCACCGCGGGCGTGACGCCGAACGGCATCGCGCTGCTCGCGCCGCGCGCGTTCGCCTCGCTCGCGTTCGAGCAGGCCGCGCTGCCGGCCGACGCGCTGATCGGCACGGCCGGCATGGGCTTTCGCTACGCGATGGAGATCCTCAACATCTATCGCGCCAGCGTCGGCGCGGCCGCGCTCGGCTTCGCGCGGCGCGCGCTGGCCGCCTCGCTGGAGTGGGCGCGCGAGCGGCCGGTGGCGGGCGGCAAGCTGCTGCAGCAGCAGTTCACGATCGACAAGATCGCCAACATGGCGGCGTTCGCCGACAGCACCGCGCTGCTGGTGGCGCGCACCGCCTGGGAGTTCGACACCGGCGTGGCCGAGGTGGCCGCGCACGCCAGCATCACCAAGCTGGTCGCCACCGACGGCCTCGCGCGGGTGGCCGACGACGCGGTGCAGCTGTTCGGCGCGGCCGGGCTGGTGGCCGGCTCGCCGGCCGAGAGCCTGTTCCGGCAGGCGCGCGCGCTGCGCATCTACGAGGGCACCTCGGAGATCCAGAAGATCGTGATCGCGGGCAGCGTCTCGCGCCGTCGCGCATGAGCGCGCCGGCGGGGCGCGCGGTGCTGGTGACGGGCGGCACGCGCGGCATCGGCGCGGCGATCGTGCGGCGGCTGGCGGCGGCCGGCTGGCGCGTGGCGGCCTCCTACCGTCACGACGCGCGGGCGGCCGCCGCGCTCGAACGCGAGCTGGCGGCGGCGGGCGTGACGGCCGCCGTGCTGCGCGCCGACGTGACCGACCCGCACGCGGCGCGCGCGCTGGCCGAGGAGGCCGCGCGGCGCCTGGGCGGGCTCGACGCGCTGGTCAACAACGCCGGCATGGTCGACGACGGCGCGTTCGTCACGCTCGAGGCCGAGCGCTATCTGAACGTGCTGCGCACCAACCTGCTCGGCGCGATCCGCGTCACCGGCGCGGCGCTGCCGCACCTGCTGCGCGGCCGCGCGCCGGCGGTGGTCAATCTCGCCTCGCTCGGCGGCGTGGCCGGCAAGGAGGGGCAGGTGGCCTACGCGGCCAGCAAGGGCGGGCTGATCGGCTTCACGCACTGGCTCGCGCGGCGCTACGCGGCCGCGGGACTCACCGCCAACGCGGTGGCGCCCGGCTTCATCGACACCGAGATGATCGCCGGCCTCACGCCGGCGATGACGGCCCACATCGTCGGCGGCAGCGCGGCGCGGCGCGTCGGGCAGGCCGACGAGGTGGCGCGCGCGGTGGCGTTCCTGCTCGAACCGGGCTACCTGCACGGCACCACGCTGCGGCTCGACGGCGGCTTCAACCGTTGAGCGCGCCGACACCATCGAGCGGGCACGCAGTTCCCGATACGCAACTTCTTCACGGAGCCCAAGCATGCAACCCGATCCCGACGACGACATCACGCTGCTCTACGACGTCGGCTACGCCGACACCGACGCGGGCGGCATCGTCTACCACGCGCGCTACATCGAGATGGCCGAGCGCGCGCGCAACCGGCTGATGGTCGCGGCCGGCTACTCGTTCGCGCGGCTCGCCGCCGACGGCCTGCTGTTCATCGTGCGCCGCGTCGAGGCCGTCTACCACGCGCCGGCCTGGCTCGAGGACCGCCTCGCGCTGCGTTCGCGGATCGGCGGCATCACGGCCTCGCGCTCGCTGTGGGTGACCGAGGTCACGCGCGGCGCGGACGCGATCGCGCGCATCAGCATCGAGATGGTGGCGGTGGAGCGCGCCACGCGCCGCGCGGTGCGGCACCCGCAGGCGCTGGTCGACGCGCTGGCGCCGCATCTGCCGGCCGGCGAGCCGGCGGGGGTGTGCGCATGACGGCCGCCCGCCCGCCGGCCGCCGCCGAGGCGCGCGCCACGCTCGACGCCGGCACCGCGCTCGGCCCCGACGCGGTGACGCGGCTGCTCGCGCATCGCGCGCCGTTCCTGTTCGTGCGCCATGCGCAGGTGGCCGCCGACGGCCTCGCGATCCGCGGCTTCCAGCAGTTCGCGCCCGACGAGCCGTGGTTCGCCGGCCATTTCCCCGACGCGCCGATCGTGCCGGGCGTGCTGCTGGTGGAGTTCGTCGCGCAGACCGCGAACCTGCTCGTCGGCCAGCGGCGCGGCGGCGAGGCGCGCTGCCACCTGGTGGGCGTGCGCAACGCGCGTTTCGTCCAGCCGGTGCTGCCCGGGCAGGCGCTCGAGGCCTGCGTGACGCTGCCGGCCGGCAGCGCCGCGCCGCGCGCCGGCGCGGTGGCGAATTTCGAGGCGGTGGTGTTGCGCGGCACCGAGCGCTGCATGAGCGCGACCGTCACGCTGTACCTGACGCAGTAGCCGCGCGGCGCGCCGCCGGACCCTCAACCCAGACGGAGACAAGCATGAGCGACGTAACGACGAAGCACGAGATCATCGAGGTGATCAGGACCGAACTGCTGCCCGCGCTCGAATCGGCGGCCGGCGTGGACCCGGCCGAGATCGGCGCCGACACGCGGCTGCTCGACGAGGGGCTGGCGCTCGATTCGCTCGACGTGCTGGACCTGCAGGTGGCGCTCGAAGGCCGCTTCCGGGTCAGCCTGCCGGTGCTGAACCGCGCGCTGATCGAGGCCTCGGGCAACAGCGTGGGCGGGCTTGCCGCGCTGGTGATCGAGCATCGCTCGCAGGCCACCGCATGAGCGCGCGCGCGCTCGTGATCGACGCGCACGGCGTGATCGAGCAGGCGCTGTGCGCGCGCCTCGCGGCGGCCGGCACGCGGGTGCTCGCGCATCGGCGCGACGGCGCCGCGGCGGCCGGCGCCGACGGCGGCCTGACGTTCCAGGACGGCGGCCCCGGCGTGGTGAAGGTGCGCGCCGCGCATCCCGCCGCGCAACTGGCCGCGTGGGACGCGAGCCACGGCCCGTTCGACACGATCGTGTTCGGCCGGCCGCACGATGCGCCGACCGGCGCTGGCGCGGCCGGGGCGGCCCCCGAGGTCGACGGCTTCGATGCCTTCGACGCGTTCGCGCAGCGGCTCGAGGCGCGCCTCGGCGATTTCCTCGCCGCGCTGCAGGCCGCCGCGACGCTGCTGCGCCGTGGCGGCAACGCGCAGATCTGGACGCTCACGCAGGAGGACAGCATGGGCTACTACCTCGCCACCACGCCCGCCGCGCTGCCGGTGGACGTGCGCGCGCGCCACGCGGCGGTCAAGAGCCTCGGCAAGGAAATGCTGCGGCTCGGCGTGAAGGTCAATGCCGCGCATCTGCAGCCGGCCGCCGAGGAGGCCGCCGACGCCTCGGCCTGGCGTGACGCGCGCGACGGCCTGAAGGCGTTCGCGCTGCGCTTCCAACCCAACGGCGCGCTCGCGGTGGCGAACGCGCTCGCCGCCTGGATCGCCCGCGACGACTTGCCGGTCGCGGGCATGGTGGTGCCGATCGGCATCGGCTTTCCGGAGAACAACCTGTGACCCGCAACGAAACCCTGATCGATTCCCCGCACGCGCGCCGTCACGACGACGCCGCGCAGGTGCTGGCCCGCGTGCGCGGCCGGGCCGCCGCGCCCGCGGGCCGCGAGTTCGTGCTGCGGCTGTCGTGCCCCGACAGCCGCGGCGTGGTGTACGCCGTGTCGCGCGCGCTCTACGAGGCCGGCTGCAACATCGTCGACGCGCAGCAGTTCAGCGACTTCGACGCATGCGCCACGCCGGCCGGCACCGACGGCACCGCCGCCGCGCCGGGCCGCTTCTTCATGCGCGTGCACCTCGAGGCGCCCGGCCGCGCCGCCGGCCCCGAGGCGATCGCGCGGCTGCTCGACCCGCTGCGCCGCGACTACGACATGCAGATCGAGGTCCACGACGCCGGCTGGCGGCCGCGCGCCGCGATCCTGGTGAGCCGCGAGGGCCATTGCCTGAACGACCTGATGTTCCGCCAGAGCGTGGGGCAGCTGCCGGTGGAGATCGCCGCCGTGGTGTCGAACCACGAGGACCTGCGCGAGATGGCCGAGCGCTCGGGGCTCGCGTTCCACCACCTGCCGCTCGACGCCGCCGCGGGCGGCAAGCCGGCCCAGGAGGCACGCCTGCTCGGCCTGCTGGAGCGCGAGCGCGTGGAGCTGGTGGTGCTCGCGCGCTACATGCAGATCCTCTCGCCCGAGCTGTGCGAGCGCCTGCGCGGGCGCGCGATCAACATCCACCACAGCTTCCTGCCCAGCTTCAAGGGCGCGCAGCCGTACCGCCAGGCCCACGCGCGCGGCGTCAAGCTGATCGGCGCGACGGCGCACTACGTGACCTCCGACCTCGACGAAGGGCCGATCATCGAGCAGGACGTCGAGCGCGTCGACCACGCGGCCGGCCCGCGCGAGCTGGCCGCGATCGGCCGCGACATCGAATGCGTGGTGCTCGCGCGCGCGCTCAAGTGGCACTGCGAGCATCGCGTGCTGATGAACGGCGCGCGCACCGTCGTGTTCCGCTGAACGCGGCTTCCCGTCCGGCCCTGCCGGATTTTCCGCCACCCGTCCTCGAACCCATCATGTCCGCCTATACCGAACAGACCGTCCTCAGCGTCCATCACTGGAACGATACCTTGTTCAGCTTCCGCGCCGAGCGGCCCGCCGGGCTGCGCTTCTCCAGCGGCCATTTCGTCATGATCGGCTGCCAGATCGACGGCAAGCCGCTCACGCGTGCCTACAGCATCGCCAGCGCCGCGCATGCCGACCATCTCGAGTTCCTCAGCATCAAGGTGCCCGACGGCCCGCTCACCTCGCGCCTGCAGTACCTGAAGCCCGGCGACAAGCTGCTGGTGTCGCGCAAGCCGGTCGGCACGCTGGTGCTCGACGACCTGCTGCCGGGCCGGCGGCTCTACCTGTTCGGCTCCGGCACCGGGCTCGCGCCGTTCCTGAGCGTGATCCAGGACCCCGAGGTGTACGAGCGCTTCGAGCAGGTGGTGCTGGTGCATGGCGTGCGCTACGTGAGCGAGCTGGCCTATGCCGACTTCATCCGCGAGGAGCTGCCCGGCAGCGAATTCCTCGGCGAGATGCTGCGCGACAAGCTGGTCTATTACCCGACCGTCACGCGCGAGCCGTTCCACCACCGCGGCCGCATCACCGACCTGATCGAGAGCGGCAAGCTGTTCGCGGATCTCGGCGTGCCGCCGCTGTCGCGCGAGCACGACCGCGCGATGCTGTGCGGCAGCCCCTCGCTGTTGAACGATCTGGGCGCGCTGCTCGATGCGCGCGGCCTGCGCGTCTCGCCGCATCAGGGCGAGCCGGGCGACTACGTGATCGAGCGCGCGTTCGTCGAGAAGTAACGGTGCAGGGCCGGCGCGATCGCGCGCGCGAGCGGCACGGCGCGCAGGCCGGCCGGCATCAGCACGCCGGGCGGCGCCGCGGCGGCGTCCGGCGCGGCGGCCGGCATGAAGCGGTGGCGCGCGAAGCTCTCGCGATGCTCGAGCGCGTCCGGCAGCGGCGTGTGCCGGATGGTCCGGCAGCCCAGCTCGGCGGCGAACGCGACGCTGCGCGCGAGCAGCGCGTCGAGCGCCGGCGCGGCATGCGCGGCGCTCACGTGCAGGCGCCGGATCTCGGCCGTGCGCGCCGGCATGTCGTGCGGCGCGTCGTGCACCACCAGCGCCGCGCAGCCCACCGGCCGGCCGTCCAGCTCGGCCAGGAACACGGCCCCGTGCGGCGCCGCGTAAGGCCCCGGCAGCGAGGTCAGCTCGGCGCCCAGCCGCAGCAGCTTCACGCCCAGGCGCAGCAGTCCCTTCTCGTAGTCGAGCAGCAGGTCCTGCACGCACTCCTCGTCGGCGGGAAAGCAGGCCGCGCGCGCCACGCACGGCCCCGGCACGCGCCACCCAGGTGGTGCATGGCGGCGCGCGCGCGGCGCGTCGGCGCCGGCCGCGAAGCCGGTCATGCTGTCAACGGCAAGAGGCAAGGTAGCCATGATGGAATCCCTCATCCACACATCGAGAATCCGGACAGCAGCGCGAGCATGGTGGACGGCGTCAGCCACGCGGCGAACGTGACGCCCAGCAGCGCGAGTCCGGCGAGTCCCAGCAGCACGCGGCGCCAGCCGGGCCAGGCGTGGCGGCCGGCCCGGCGCACGGCCGGCGGCGCCGGCCAGCTGCCGGCGCGCCGCCGGGGCGTGCCCGGTGCGCCGGGCGTGCCGGGGCGCGTATTCATGCGGGCCGGGCGGCGGGCGCCGCCGCCAGGCGCGCCACGCTGCGATCGTTGATCGGCAGGTGCACGAGGCCCGCCACCACGCCGAGCGCCATCGAGCCGTACCAGAGCGGCAGGTAGGAATGCACCGCGTCGTAGACGAGGCTGCCGATCCAGACGCCGAAGAAGCTGCCCAGCTGATGGCCGAAGAACACGAAGCCGAACAGTGTCGCGATGTAGCGCACCCCGAAGACCTGCGAGACCACGCCGCTCGTGAGCGGCACCGTGCCGAGCCAGATCAGGCCGGTGACGAACGAGAACACGTAGAGGCTGGCCGGCGTGAGCGGCAGCAGCACGAACAGCGCCATCGCGATCACGCGCGTGAAGTAGATGCCGGCCAGCAGGTATTTGCGGCGCCACAAGCCGCCCGCGTAACCGCACAGGAAGGTGCCGACCGTGTTGGCCAGCGCGATCACGGCCAGCGAGACGCTGGCCTGGCGCGCGCTCATGCCGTGGTCGAGCAGATAGGCCGGCAGGTGCGCGGCGACGAACGCGAGCTGGAAGCCGCAGGCGAAGAAGCCGATGTTGAGCAGCCAGAAGCCGCGGTGGGTGAGCGCCTCGCGAACCGCGGCGCGGATCGTCTGCGGGTCGCCGCCCTCGGCGCCACGTGCGAGCGGCCGGTCGCGCAGCCAGGCCGCGAGCGGCGCGACGGCCAGCATCACCGCGGCCAGCACGAAGGTCGCGCGCACCCAGCCGAACGAATCGATCATGCCCTGGGCGAGCGGCACCATCACGAACTGGCCGAGCCCGCCGATCGTGCCCGACACGCCGAGCGCCCAGCTGCGGTGCTCGGGCGGGAACAGCCGCGAGAGCGCGCCGTACACGGCGCCGAACGCGGTGCCCGACAGCGCGATGCCGACCATCACGCCGGTGCCCAGCGTATAGGCGCCGGTGGAGGCGGCCAGCGCCATCACCGCGAGGCCCAGCGCATAGAGCACGCTGCCCGCGAAGATCACGCGCGCCGAGCCGAAGCGGTCGGCGATCATGCCCGTGAACGGCTGGGAGATGCCCCAGATCAGGTTCTGCAGCGCGAACGCGAGGCCGAACGCCTCGCGCGACCAGCCGTGGTCGAGCGTGACCGGCACCTGGAACAGGCCCTGCACGCTGCGCACGCCGAGGGCTCCGCCCATCACCACCCCGCCTGCGATCACCAGCAGCCAGCGGTAGTGCCAGGCGCGCTCCGAACCAATCTGCATCCCGTCTCCCTGAGGTTCCCGATCATGTCGCGCCGCGCGCCTGGCGGGCGGCGCGCGGGGTACGGCCCGCGCCGATCGCGGGCAGGCGAACGCACGCTCATTTAAGCGTAGAGCGTGACGGCGCATCAAGTGAGATCGCGGCACGCTTCGCATTCGCTGCATGCATGAAGGCGGGCCGGGGCGGGGGGCCGCCGGTGCGTGGCCTGCGCCGCGTGCATGGCAGCTAGCGCGCGCCGGCGTCGTCGAAGCTGAGCTTGCGCGCGATCGTGAGCCGGGCCGGCGTGCTGAAATCGAGCCGCACGAGCCACACGCCCGGCATTTCGAGCGCGAGGCGGGCGCGATAGACGCCGGGCGCCGCGTCGGGCACGGCCGCTACCGGCCTCAGGTTGTGCGCCATCGGCATCGACGGCATGTCGGCGCTCACCGTGAAGCGCGCGTCGCGCAGCGGCGCCCCGCCGGGTGCAGCAAGGCGGATCGTGCAGTCGTAGGCGTCGCCGCCGCCGGCGCGCGTGCAGCCGATGCGGGCGGTGGGCGGCGGCGCGGCCGCGTTGGCGAACAGCGGAGCGATCAGCAGCACGATCGCCATCATTGATTCAAAAAAAGCAACGATCAGACGGCGCGCACGCGCGCGATGGGACGGTTTCATGCTTGCTCCGTATCGGTGGAGGTGGGGGTAGGGGGCGAAGCCGGGTGAAAGACGCGCGCTACGGCCGAGCCCGAGGCCGCCGGCGGGGGCCGGCCTGAAGCGCGGCGCGGCAGCAGCGCGCCGAGCCGCGCCACCAGCGCCTCGTCGACGAGCCCGCGCGGGCGCACCACCAGCAGGCCGGCGACCAGCCCGCCGAACGCGATCATCCGGTAGCCGTGAAAAAAGCGCGTGCCTTCCAGCAGGCCGAGGTCGAGCGCGACGCCGAGC
Source organism: Burkholderia glumae LMG 2196 = ATCC 33617 (assembly GCF_000960995.1). Classification (NCBI taxonomy): domain Bacteria; kingdom Pseudomonadati; phylum Pseudomonadota; class Betaproteobacteria; order Burkholderiales; family Burkholderiaceae; genus Burkholderia; species Burkholderia glumae. Next base: position 2,839,332 of record NZ_CP009435.1, read on the forward strand.
AAGGGCCCGAACGGCGAGCCGAGGCCGCCGATCAGCGCATACGACAGGCCGTGGATGCCGATCATCACGTCGAAGTTGTCGGGTTCGATATAAGTGCTGCAATGCGCGTAGAGCGCGCCGCCGAGCGCGGCGACGGCACCGGCCAGCGTGGCGGCGGCGAGCTTGGCGCGCCGCGCGTCGATGCCGAGCGCGGCGGCCAGCGCCGGGTCCTCGCCCACCATGCGCCAGGCGCGGCCGCGGCGGGTGCGCTCGAATCCTGCCAGCGCGACGAGCACCAGCCCGAGCGCGGCCCAGACCATCAGCGCGACCTGCGCCGGCGTCATGCCGTGCTCGAACACGTAGCGGATGCCGGCGAAGCCCTCGTCGCCGCCCGGGCCGATCGGCTCGCCGTCCGGCCCGGGGCGCTGCACGCGGATCAGCAGCAGCAACTGGCGGATCGTCTCGGCGGCGGCCAGCATCGCCAGCGAGAAGCGCAGCCCCGACAGCCGCAGCGTGGCCGCGCGCAGCAGCCAGCCGGCCAGCGCGCCGGCGGCCGCGGCCACCGCGAGCGCCGCGCCGAGCGGCCAGCCGCCCAGCACCGTGGCCGACGCGCCCGCGTAGGCGCCGATCGCGAACAGCGCCTGCTGGCCGAACGAGAAATCGCCGGCAATCGCCAGCACGTAGGCCGACAGCGCGAGAAACGACAGCAGGCCGAGGTTGGTGACGAGCGTCATGGGCGGGCGGCTCCGTCGGCCGGCGCGGCAGCGCCGCGCCCGAGCCTGCGCGGCAGCAGCGAGGCGAGGCCGCCCGGCCAGGCGCAGAGTGCCGCGAACAGCAGCAGGTCGCCGCCGAGGTCGCGCGCCTGCGCGCCGAACAGGGCCTGCAGGGCCGCCTCGATCAACCCCAGCGCGAGCCCGCCCGCCACCGCGCCCGGCAGCGAGCCGAAGCCGCCGATCACGGCCGCCGCGAGCCCCTTGAGCGTCGCCCACATCGCGAACATCGCGCTGACCTGGCCGTGGATGCCTGCGATCAGGCAGCCCGCCAGCGCGCCGAGCGCGGCCGAGAGCGCCACCACGCGCGCCGAGACGCGCCGCACGTCCACGCCCGCGAGAGTCGCGGCCGCGCGGTCGTCGACGATCGCGCGCACCGCGAGACCGAAGCGCGTGCGCTCGATCAGGCGCCGGCAGCCGAACGTGACGAGCGCCGCGCAGCCGAGCGCGAGCCCATGCTCGGCCCGCAGCGGCAGCGCCTGCCAGCTGGCGGGCAGGCTCGCGAACGGCGAGGGCCACGGGTTGGCATGCGCGCTCAGCAGATGCGCGCCGGCTTCCTCGATCTGCATCCAGACCGCGAAGCTCGCCGCCATCGCGGTCACGCCCGAGCCGTCGCGGTGCGGCGCGAAGCAGAGCAGGTCGACGTAGCGGTTGGCGAGGACCGTCACGGCCACGGCGACCAGCGGCGCGAGCGCGAACGCCGCGGCGGGCGGCAGCGCGGCGGTGGCGCGGATCGCCACGTAGAGGCCGAGCATCACCGTCGCGCCATAGGCGAGGTTGACGCGCCCGAGCACCCCGAACACCAGCGTGAAGCCGCTGGCCAGCAGGGCATAGGCGGCGCCGAGCGCGAGCGCGTCGAACAGCAGCGCGAGCATCTCAGGCGCGCCCGCGGGGGCGGGCGGGCAGGGCGTTCCCGCGGCCCGGCCCGGCCGCATCCGCGGCCGGCGCAGCGGCGCCGAGCCAGGCGCGCTGCACCGCCGGCTCGGCCAGCACGCGCGAGGGCGCACCCTCGGTCAGCACGCGGCCGTTCTCGAGCACCACGATGCGCTCGGCCAGTGCCGCGATGAAGCCGATCCGGTGCTCGACCACCACGATCGCCACGCCGCGCGCGCGCAGTTCGGCGAGCCGCGCGCGCAGCTCGGCGATCTCGGCCTCGTCGAGCCCCGAGGCCGGCTCGTCGACCAGCAGCAGGCGCGGCCGGGTGGTCAGCGCGCGCGCGAGCTCGAGGCGGCGCCGCTCCGAGAACGTCAGCGTGGCGGCCAGCGCGCGGCGCCGGTGCGCGAGCCCGGCGAACGCGAGCGCCGCATCGGCCGCCTCGCGGCCCTCGGCGGCGAGGTTGGCCTCGACCGTGAGGCGCGTGAACACGCGCGGCTGCTGCCAGGTCCAGGCGATGCCGTGCGTGACGCGGCGCCAGGCCGGCTCGTGCGTGACGTCCGCGCCGTCGATGCGGATCGACCCCGCGCTCGGCCGCAGCGTGCCCGCCACGATGCCGAGCGTGGTGCTCTTGCCCGAGCCGTTCGGCCCGATCAGGCCGAGCGTCTCGCCGGCGCGGATCGTCAGGTCGAGCCCCGCGAGCGCGTGGAGCGCGCCGTAGCGGCGGCCCACGCCGCGCAGTTCCACCAGCGGCCGCGTCACGGCTGGCGCGCGGCCGGGCCGTTGCTGGCCACTGCGTTGGGCGCGGCGGGCCGCTCGATCACCTGCCAGACGCTGTCGTGCGCCTGCACCAGCACGAACGGCTTGACCGACTCGCGCTCGGCGGTGCGGCCCACCGGGCCGAGCAGGCCGTCGGCCGTGCGGATGGCGGCCAGGCCCTCGCGCAGCTTGTCGCGATCGGCCTGCACGCTGTCGGGTTTGGCCAGCACGCCCTGCGTCTCGATCGCCGTCTTGATCATGTAGAGGATCTCGTAGGCCGCCATGCTGTGCAGGTCCGCGTAGCCGCCATAGGCGGCCGTCTCCTTCGCGGCGCGCTCGGCGCGGGCGTTGATCGGCGCGAAGCTGGTCGGGATCACCAGCCCCTCGGCCGCCGGGCCGCAGATCTTCATCAGCTCGGGCGTCGAACTGCTGGTCAGGCCCACCAGCACCTTCGGGTGGACGTTCTGGCGCTGCAGCTCCTTCAGCACGCCGCAGGCCGAGTACGGGTGCGCCGAGATCACCACCACGTCGGCGTTCTTCTGCTTGATGTCGCGCACCTGATCGGCGAAGTTGGTGTCGTCGAGCAGCCAGCGCGTCTCGCCGAGCACCTCGAAGCCGGCCGCCTGCGCGCGCGGCTTCATCACCTGGTACCAGGTCTGGCTCGAATGCACGAAGTTCTGCTCGACGCCGCCGTAGAGCGTGCGCGCGTCCGGATGCTCGCGGCGCACCCAGGCGAACACATCGGTGTACATCGCGTTCTCGTCGGGGATGTTGCGGAACGACCAGTCGGAGGTCTTGGCCAGCCCGATCTTCATCGCCACGTCGGTAAACACCGGGAATCGCAGGCCCGAGTCGGCCGTGTCGCCCGCCTTCTTCTGCAGCGAACCGAACACCGCCTGCACCACCGGCGAGCAGGTGGTGCCCACCGCGATCAGCGCATTGGTCTGCGCCAGCCGGCGCACCACGTCCACGCCTTCGGTGGGCGCGCAGCTGTCGTCGTGATAGCTGATTTCGATCCTGCCGCGCGCGCCGTCACCGAGCTTCACGCCGCCCGCCTCGTTGATCTCCTTGGCCGCCGCGCGCAGCGCCGCCTCGCTGTTGGCGCCGAACGGGCGCAGCACGCCCGACTCCGCGCCGAAACCGTCGATCCTCACCACCCGCTGCGCGTCCGGCGCGCCGGACGCGGCGCTCGCGGCGCCGGCCAGTGCCGAGAGGGCGAGGGCGAGCGCTACCTTCGTGTTCTTCATCGTGGCATTCCTCCAGGGAGCGGCCCCGGCGCGCGCGGCACGATGCCGGCACGGTGCGGGACCGTCGTTGAGATGCTCACGATTTCACTAGCTGGCCGCCGCGGGGACAACTACCAGCTTTGGTAGAGGCGGGCGGGGGCGGGGCCGCGTCAGGCCGCCGAGTCAGGCTCGCCGCCGGCGCGCGTGGCCGCGAGAATCCAGTCGATCACGGCACGCACGTCCTCGCGCGGCGTCAGCTCGGCCTGGTGGAGCCAGTAGGCGTGGCCGCTCGCGCGCGGCGCGCCGGGGGCGCCGATCGCCACCAGCCTGCCGTCGGCGAGCAGCGGCTCGACCAGCGCGATGCGGCCGAGCGCGATGCCGCGCCCGGCCAGCGCGGCCTGGATCACCTGGTCGTACTGGTTGAAGCGCAGCATGCCGCGCGCCTGCGCGGCATCGAGCCCGAGCGCGCCGAGATGGTCGGCCCATTGCAGCAGCGGGCGCCGCGCGCCGTCGAATTCGAGCAGCACGTGGCGCGCCAGCGTCCCGGCGTCGAGCGTCGCCACGCCGAGCGAGGGCGAGGCGACCGGCACGATGGTCTCGTCGAACAGGCGCAGCGAGGTGGCCGGCGCATGGTCGGCGGGCGCGTAGCGGATCGCCAGGTCGATGCCCTCGGCGCGCAGGTCGAGCAGCTTGTCGGTGGCCGCCACGCGCAGATCGACCCCGGGGTGGATGCGTTGCAGCTCGCCGAGCCGCGGCAGCAGCCAGAGGCTCGCCACGCCGATGCTGGCCGTGATCGTCACGGGCTGGCGCACCTTCGGATGGGTCAGCGCCTCGATGGTGTCCTGCAACTGGCGCACCGCGCCGTCGGCGGCGCGAAACAGCCGCTCGCCCTCGGGCGTAAACGAAATCGAACGATAGCCGCGATGAAACAGGCGGACGCCGAGCGCTTCCTCCAGCGCGTTGACCTGCCGGCTCACGGCCGATTGGGTGAGGCACAGGTCCTGGGCGGCGAGCGTGATGCTCATGCGGCGGCCGACGGCCACGTAGCCGCGCATCAAATCGAGCGAAGGAAGTTTGATGAGCGGGGCTGTCATGCGCGTGCCTCATCCGAGCGATGCGAGAAGATTGATTGAGTTAAACGGGGAGGTCAAGTGCAATAACGGTCAGGAAACCTGCCCCGATTGATCGGAATAGGCTCGACATGCACTCTATGCATGTGATGGAACAACCGCCACGATTGGAAAAAACGCACGACATGGACACTTCTCCTGCAAGCCCCGAAGCGGTCACCATCACCGCCGCCGACGGTTATCCGATCCGCGGTTTCGTCTGGCGCCATGCCACCGCGCCGGACCCGATCGCGCCGCGCCCGGTGGTGATCGTCAACGCCGCCACCTCGGTGCGCTGCCGCTATTACTTTCGTTTCGCCGCCTGGCTGTACCGCCATGACTGCGACGCCGTGGTCTACGACTATCGCGGCATCGGCGAATCGCGCCCGCGCGCCTTGCACCGGCTCGAGGCGAGCTGGCTCGACTGGGGCGAGCGCGATACCGAGGCGGTGCTCGGCTATGTGGCGGCCGCGTTTCCGGGCCAGCCGATCGACGTGGTGGCGCACAGCATCGGCGGTTTCGCGCTCGGACTGGCGCCGTCCAACCATCTGGTGCGCCGCGTCTTCACGATGGGCGCGCAGTACGCGCACTGGCGCGATTACGCGCCGCGCAGCATGGTGTCGATGCTCTGGAAGTGGCATGTGGTGATGCCGGTGCTGACCGCGCTGTGCGGCTACTTCCCGGCGCGCCGGCTCGGCTGGATGGAGGACACGCCGCGCGGCGTGGCGCTGTCGTGGAGCCGCAGCCGCGGTGCGTTCGAAGATACCTACCGGCACCCGCCGATCCGGCGCAGCGCCGCCGAGCGCGGCGCCCTGGTGCGGCGCTTCGCGGCGCTGCGGGCGCCGATTCTCGCCGTCAGCGTCAGCGACGACCCGTTCGGCACGGTCGCCGCGATCGAGCGGCTGCTGCGTTATTTCACGCACAGCCGCGTCACGCATCTGCGTCTCACGCCGGCCCTGGCAGGCGAAACCGAGATCGGCCACTTCGCGTTCTTCCACAGCCGCTTCGAGGCGAAGCTCTGGCCGCTCGTACTCGAATGGCTCAAGTGCGGCCGGCTCGCGGCCGAGGTGCCGGGCCGCATCGTGTCCGAGCGCGAGGCGGCCGGCACGGGCGACGAGGACGGGCCGGCGCCCGTCAAGCATGAGGTGGTGTTGCTGTAGAGGATTCCCCAGCTGTGCGGCGGGTTCACGCGGCGGCAGGTCGATGTGGCCGATGGAGCAGCCCCATGATGGCCTCGATCAGCGGAACCCGTTGGGTGACGTCGTTGCGATTGGCGCCGCTCAGGGTTGCCGCGATCGGCGTTCCGTTGGCGTCGGTTGCGAGGTGGTGCTTGGAACCGGGGCGCGCTCGATCGGTGGGGTTCGGGCCAGTTTTTCGCCCGCCCCAAGCGCACGAATCGACGATGAGTCGACGACCACGCAGGAGAAGTCGATCTTCTCGGCCGCTCGCTGTTTCGCCAGCAGCGCGGCGTGCAGTCGATCCCACACGCCGGCTTGCTGCCAATCGCGCAGCCGTCGCCAGCATGTCACGCCCGAACCGCAGCCCATCTCGGCGAGCAGGTCGCGCCAGCGCAGTCCCGTCTTGAGAATGACGCTGCTAACCCCGGAGCGTTTCGAGAGCCGACCTCAGGACATCATCGATCGTCTGGAAAGCATCGTGCTGAAACGCTGCGGCGCACAGGCATTGGTCCCGCCCCGGCGGGCACGACACCGGGCCAGGCCGTGCGTGCTGGTTCAGGCCGAGCCGCGTTGTTCGCGCAACAAGGCCGCGGGATCCGGCGCGCGGCCGCGGAACGCGACAAACGAGGCCAGCGTCGGCCGGCTGCCGCCCGGCTCCAGGATCTCGCGCCGGAACCGCATTCCGGTTTCGCGCAGGCCGGCTTCTCCGCGCTCGGCCCGCGCCTCCTCGAAGGCGGCATAGGCGTCGGCGGCCAGCACGCGAGCCCACAGGTAGCTGTAGTACGCGGCGGCGTAAGGGCCGGCGAACACATGGCTGAAGGTGTGCAGCGTCCGGGCGAGCGGATCGAGCGGCACCACCTCGTAGCGCCGGTGCAGCGCGGCGGCGTGCGCCTGCCAGGAAACGCCGGCCGGCCGCGCGTGCGCGCAATGCAGCGCGAGATCCTGCATCGACAGCGCGATCTGATGCACGAGCTCGATATGGCGGTCGACGCGGCGCGCGGCGCACAGGCGATCGCACAGTGCGTCGGGAAGCGGCTCCCCGGTGACCACGTGCGCGCTCAATGAGGTCACCACCTCGCGATCCTGGCAGAAGTATTCGAGCCACTGCGAAGGGAACTCGATCGCGTCCCACTCGACGCCGCGGGTTCCGGCCACGGCACTCTCGTCCACGGTGGTCAGCATGTGGTGCAGGCAGTGGCCCATTTCGTGAAAGAGCGTGACGATCTGCTCGAAGGTGAAGCACGGCGGTGCGTCGTCGGTCGCCGCGAGATTGCAGATCAGATGCGCCACCGGCGTGCGCAGGCTGCCGTCGCCATGCCGGCCGCGCGCGCGACCGCTTGCCGACCAGGCGCCGTCGCGCTTGCCCGGGCGTGCATGCAGGTCTAGACGGCAATGCGCGAGCAGCCGGCCGTCGGCATCCTCGACGCGCATCCATCGGATACCGGCGCGCGCGGTAGCGCCGCGCTCCTCGTGCAAGCGGATGCCGAACAGGCGGGAAATCAGATCGGACAGGCCCCGCAGCACCACGGGTTCGGGAAAGTAAAGGCGTACCTCGTCGCTCGACGCGCCGTGCTCGCGCGCGCGCAACCGCTCGGCCAGAAACGCGAGATCGGCGGGTGCCGGTTCGGCCAGCCCGAACTCGGTGCGTGCCAGCTCGCACAAGGCCAGCCATTCCTCGCGCGCACGCGCGAGCGCTCCCTGGTGCAGATCGTCGAGGAAGTCGCGCGCTCGTTGCGGCGTGCCGGCCATCATGCGGCTCAACGAGGCCGTGGCGAAATCGCGATGGCCTCGCAGGCGCGCATCCTCGTGGCGCAGCGCGAGGATCTCGCCGATCACCGGCTCGTTGTCCCAGGCCGCGAGCCCGTTCGCATGCTCGACGCCCGGCAGCGAGGCACGTGTCGAGCGCGCGCGATGGAGCCGCTCGCGCAGGGTGCGCCGCGTCGAGAAGCGCATCACATCGTCATAGATCGCGTAATCGAGCGTCAGGCGATGGCCGTCGCTGCCCGCGCGCGAGGCGGCCGCACGGGTTGCCTCGCGCGTCGCCTCGGGCAGCCCGGCCAGCTCCGCCTCGTCCGTGACGTGGTAGGCGTAGGCGCGCGTCGCATCGGCGAGATTATCCAGAAATCGTTTCGATAGCAGTGCCAAACGCTCGCGCACGGCGTTGAGCCGCGTGCGTGCGCCCGGCGCGAGACCGCATCCCGCCGCGAGCGCGTCCTCGATCAGATTGTGCACCACGCGCCGGCGTGCCGGCGCGAGCGCAGCGAAGCCCGGCGACGCAGCCAGCTCGCGATAGCGGGCCAGCAGCGTCTCGTTCTGGCGAAACCGCGCATGCGCCGCGGCGAGGGCGACGAGCGACTGGCCGTAGGCGGCGCGCAGGCCGGCCGAATCGCGAATCGACAGCAGATGCTCGATGCGTTCGGCCACCGTGCCCAGCGCATCGAGCGCGGCGCTCAGCGGTTGCGCCACGTTTTCCCAGGTGGCCGGCACGGCGGTTTCGCAGGCGCATGCGACGGCGGCGTCGAGCGCGACGATGCAGGCGTCGAGCGCGGGGCCGAGATGGTCGTCGAGAATCGCATCGGGATCGGGAAGCGCGTGCGGATCGAGAAGGGGATTGGACATTGTCGGGAATGGGTCGGACGGGTTCGTCGCGAACCATAACCGGCCCGCGTTCACGCTGCAATGGCGGAGCGCGCGAAACCTACCTATAAAGTCTCATAGTTTCTGGCGAGGACGATGCGCGTTACGCTGCTTCACGCAATGAAGCGAACCCTCCATCGATCGTTTTTCCTCTTTCATTCCAGGAACGTCGCATGCCCTCAGCGCTCGAGCCGGCATTGCCTTTGACGCACAGTCAGATGGCAATGTGGCTGCAATGGAAATACGCGCCGGACGATCCGGCGTACAACAATCCGCTGCTGTTCGACATCAACGGCCCGCTCGATGTCGAGCGGCTGGCGAAGGCGTTTACGGCGGTGGCCGACGCACATCCGGCGATTCGCATGCGCTTCTCGGAATGCGACGGCGTTCCGCAGCAGACGCTGGCGCCCGCCGCGCATGACACGCTCGCGCGGCTCGATCTCACCGCGCTCGATCCGGCCACGCGAGACGCGCGCGCGGCCGCCGCGATCGAGGCGGCGGTGCGCGCGCCGTTCGATCTGGCCAGCGAACCGGTACATCGTTTCCTGTTGGTCCGCACCGGCGCCGATACCTACCGGCTGGTACTCAATATTCACCATGTCTGCGTGGACGGCGCCTCCGCGGCGATACTGCTCGCCGACCTGTCCGCAGCCTATCGCGACCTCGATGCCTACCGCGCGGCCGCCGTGAGCGGCCCGTCGTTCGCCGCTGCCCTGGCGCTGGAGCGCGAGCGCTGGAGCGCGAGCGAGCACGAGCGCGCCGCCGCCGCGTGGCGCGAGCAGCTGGCGGGACGCGCCACGGGAGTGGATTTCGGCCGGCTCGCCTTCGCTCGCGAGGCGGCTCCGGGCGGCGGCGCGGCGCAGTTTCGCTGGACCCTGCCGGTCAACCTGAAGCAGGTGCAGCGCCAGACCCGCACCACGCCGTTCATCGTGCTGATGAGCGCATTCGGCATTCTGCTGCACCGCTATCTGCAGCTCGACACGGTGTCGATCGCCTATCCGGTCGATACGCGCGCGGCGGCCCTCTCGCGAATGTTCGGTTCGTTCATCAACTTCGTGCCCGCCTGCCTCTCGCTCGACGACGAGCTCACCGTGCAGGCGCTCCTCGAGCAGATGCGGCAGCAGCGCCGGGTGACCAAGCCGATCGCCGATTTCCCGCAAGTCGACCTGATGCGGATCGCCCGGCGCGAGCTCAACGACGCGGCCGCGCCTTGCCTGAACGTGGCGCTGATCCCGGCCCGCTTCGCGCTCGACATGCTCGATCTGGACGGCGTCGCGACCCGGCAGGTCGCCTGCTTCACCGGTGCCGCGAAGCAGGATCTCGCCTTGCTCTACGATGGCGACGAAAGCATCGAGCTGATCCTCGAATATCGCACCGAGGTACTGAGCGAGGCCGTGGCGCGCCAACTGGCGCGCGACTTCGACACCATCGTGGCGCAGTTGGTGGCGCACCCCGAGCGCCGCATCGGCGACCTCGCGCTGCGCGACGACGCGGCATTCGCGCAGCGTTACGCGAGGCTCGCCGCACCGGCACCGTCCGGTTCGGCGGCCGCGCTGATCGACGCGGCGCTGCTCGCGCATCCGGCGCGCCTGGTGGCGGGCCGGCCGGGTCATCCCGTCACCGCGCGCGCGCTGCACGAAGCCGCCAACCACGTCGCGCATCAACTCCAGGCGATCGGCGTCGTTCGCGGCGATCGCGTCGGCGTGGCAATGCCGCGCGGCGCCGTCCTGCTCGCGGCGCTGCTCGGCATCTGGCGGGCCGGTGCGACCTATGTGCCGCTGCCGCTCGACCTGCCGCCGGCGCGCCGCGCCGGCATCGTCGCCGACGCCGGACTGGCCGCGCTCTGCCGCGAAGGCGAGCCGGCCGAGGGCGATCCGCCCGCCCTGGCGCTGTCGGAGGCGGTGTTCGCCGCGCCCGAACTCGCGCCGTTCGAGGCTGCCGCTGACGACCCCGATGCGCTGGCCTACCTGATCTACACCTCGGGCTCGACCGGCACCCCCAAGGGCGTCGAACTCACGCAGCGCAACCTGGCGAGCTTCCTGATGGCGATGCGCGAGCGCTTGCCCGCCGGCGCCGGCCACCGCATGCTGGCCACCACCACCATCGGCTTCGATATCTCGCTGCTGGAGATGCTGTGGCCGCTGGTGTCGGGCGGCACCATGGTGGCCTGCCCGGAACCGGTGCGGCTCGATGCGGCGGCGCTCGCGCGTACCCTGGAACACGAGCGCATCGACTGGCTGCAGGGCACGCCATCGTTGTTCAACGTACTGCGCGCGGGCGGCTGGGGTGGGAGCAGCCGGCTTCACGTGCTGTGCGGCGGCGAGCCGGTGGACGCGTCGATCCTGGGCTTCCTGCGCGAGACCTGCGCATCGGTGCGGCTGGTCTATGGCCCGACCGAGGCCAGCATCTGGTCGACGCTGGCCGGCCCGGAGACGGCCGAGGTCACGCTCGGCGAGCCGCTGGGCAACACTACCGTCCATCTGCTCGACAGGCGAGGCCGGACGGCACCGCGATTCAGCCGCGGCGAGATCGCGATCGGCGGGCACGGCGTGGCGCGCGGCTATCGCGGCCGTGCCGACCTGAGCGCCGAGCGCTTCGTCACGCTCCCGGACCTGGGGCGTGTCTATCTGAGCGGCGACTTCGCCTATCGCGACGCGCAGGACGCGCTGCATTTCCTCGGCCGCGAGGATGGGCAGATCAAGATCCGGGGTTTCCGCGTGGAGCTCGGCGAGATCGAGCGCCAGCTCGAAACGCTCGATGGGGTGGGGCGGGCGATCGTGCAGGTCAGCACGTCGGCGGCTGCCGAGCCGATGCTGATCGGCTGGGTGATGGCGCGTGCCGGCGAGCCGCTGGCCGAGGCGCCGCTGCGAGCTGCGCTGGCCGCGCGGCTGCCGGCCTATATGGTGCCGGCACGGATTCTGATGCCCGCCAGCTGGCCGATCAATGCCAATGGAAAGATCGATCGCCGCGCGCTGCTCGAGGCGCTGGCACCTGATGGACTGGCCGGCGCCGGAGCGTCCGGCGCGTGCGATGGCGCTGCCGCGCCCGATGCACTCGATGCGCGTGCAACGGCACTGCAAGCGATCTATGCCCAGGTGCTGGGCGTCGGGCAGGTCGATCCGGATGCGAGCCTGATCGCGCTGGGTGGGCACTCGCTGTCGGCGGTAAGGATCATCGCGCAGGTACGCAAGGACTTCGGCCTCGAGATCGGCCTGGAAAGCCTCATGTCGCACTCCAGTGTGCGCGCGCTGGCCGCGTATCTGAACCGGTGCGGGGCCGGCGAAGAAGCCATGCGTCACGCCGGCGCCGCCGCGCTGCGACGCCGGGCCGAGGCGCAAGGCGCCGCGCCGGACGCGGCATCGGCCTCGACGGCGCCCGGCGGCGCAAGCCTGCTGGCGGACGAGAGCGGCGCGCGGCCCGCGGCGCCCGCCTCGCACGAACACGCGCCGTCGGCGAGCGAGCGCGCGCTGTATTTCCTCGACAGCGTGTCGGTGGTCAGGCAGACCTACAACATCCCGGTCGGCCTGCGGTTCCCGAACGGCATCGATCTCGATCTGCTCGAACGGGCGCTGCGCGACGTGCTGGCGGCCCATCCATCGCTGCGCGCCGTGTTCGAACCGAGTGCCCGCGGCCTCGTCAAGCGCTGCGTGAGCCTGCCGCCCGGGAGCTTGCTCGTGCGCCATCCGGGGATCGGCTTCGCCGCGCTGCGTCCGGTGCTGGAACGCATGCTGCGCGAGCCCTTCGAGCTCGGCACCGGCCCGCTCTGGCGAGCGCATGCGTTCCCGCTCGACGGCGGCGGCGACGCGGTATTCATGCTGTTCCATCACATCGTGATCGACGGCATCGGCTGCGGCAACTTCCTGCGCGAACTCGGCGCCCGTTACGAGGCGCTGCTCGCCGATCCCGCCGCGGCTTGCCCGTTGGCCGCGCCGGCCGCCGCGCGGTGCGAACCGGTGCCCGAGTCGCGCGTCGAGGCCTTGATCGAGCGCTTCGCACTCGCCGACCGCGTGCTGCCGCTGCCCTATACCGCGCCGTTTCCCGAGATCCGCAGCCTGGCCGGCGAAAGCCGGCCCATCGTGATCGACGCACCGCTGCGCGAGGCGCTGGGCCGCTACTCGCGCGAGCGCGGCATTCCGCTCGCGGCGCTGTTCCTCGGCGCCTACGCGCTGGCCCTGCATCAGGCCAGCGGCGAGCCGCTCGTCAACGTCGGCCTCGCCACCATGAACCGCACGCCGGACACGCTGCTGGACGTCGGCCTGCACACCAACACGGTGGTGCTGCCGATCGCGCTGGATCCGGCCGCGCGCCTGGATGCCTTCGTCGAGCGCATGACCGGCGAGCTGTTCGCGATCTACGAATACGCCGACGTGCCGTTCGAGGCGGTCGCGAGCCGGCTGGTGGCCGATGCCTCGCTCGGCCGCACGCCGGTGTTCCAGACCTTCTTCAACTTCATCGACCGCTCGATGTATGCGTTCTCGATGGCCGGCCTGCCGGTGCACGAGATTCCGCTGCGGCCGACCGGATCGAAGTTCGAGCTGTCGCTGGAGGTCAACGACTTCGGCACCTCGACCGAACTGTTTCTCGAATACAGCCACGACGTGCTCGACGCGGCGGCCATCGACGATTTCGCAGCCGAACTGATGCGGATCCTGCTCGATTGCGTGCATGCGCCGGACACCACGATCGGGCAACTCACGCTCACCACGCAACCTTGAGGACACCATGGAACAGGTGGCATTGATCGGCGCCCGGCTGAGGCTGCCGGGCGCCGACGGCATCGACGCCTTCTGGCGCAACATCATCGAGGGCCGCGACTGCATCAGCACGCTGTCCGACGCGGCGCTGCGCGAGGCGGGCGTCGACGCGGCGCTGTCGTCCCGGGCCGAGTACGTGCGGCGCGCCGGCGTGCTCGACGATATCGATCGCTTCGACTATCGCTTCTTCGGCTATACGTTTCGCGAGGCGCAGGCGATCGACCCGCAGCAGCGCGTGCTGCTGAGCCTCGCGCACCAGCTGCTCGAGCAGGTGGGAGCGGCCACCCGCGAGGTGGGCGTATTCGCCTCGGTCGGCTTTGCCCATTACCTGCTGAACAACCTGAGCGGGCATCCGCCCGGCAGCCTCGCGCTCGCCGACGTGGTCTTCGGCAACAGCGGCGATTGCGCCGCCACCCGCATCGCCTACAAGCTCGACCTGCACGGCCCGGCGATGTCGATCCAGTCCGGCTGCTCGTCCTCGCTGCTGGCGCTGCACAATGCGCGCGTGGCGATCCTGACCGGGCAGTGCCGGATGGCACTGGTGGGCGCCGCGGCGATCCACACGCCGCAGCACGCCGGCTATCTGTATCAGCGTGACGGCGTGCTGGCCAAGGACGGCGTCTGCCGCCCGTTCGACGCGGCCGCGAGCGGCACCGTGTTCACCAACGGCGCGGTGGTTCTGGCGCTCAAGGCCCTGTCCGACGCACGGCGCGACGGCGATCCGATCCTCGCGGTGATCCGGGGCTCGGCGGTCAACAACGACGGTGCCCGCAAGTCGGGCTACACCGCGCCGAGCGTGGCCGGGCAGGCCGATGCGATTCGTCGTGCCTACCAGCGCAGCGGCATCGATCCGGCCACCATCGGCTATCTGGAAACGCACGGCACCGGCACCACGCTCGGCGATCCGATCGAATTCCGCGCGCTGCGCGACGCCTATGGCGAGACGAGCGGCGAGGGCAGGCAGGCCCATTGCGCGCTCGGCTCGGTCAAGGCGAACATCGGCCACACCGATGTCGCGGCCGGCCTGGCGGGCGTGCTGAAGGCCGCGCTGTGCCTGACGCATCGGATCCGCGCGCCGCTGGCCGGCTTCACCGCGCCGAACCCGGAGCTGACGCTGGCGGGCTCGCCGTTCTACGTCCCCACGCGCGCCGAGCCGTGGCCCGACACCCCCGGCACGCCGCGCCGCGCCGCGGTCAGCGCGCTCGGCGTGGGCGGCAGCAACGCCCACGTGATCATCGAGCAGGTGCCCGAACCCGAGCCGGCCGGCCGTGTCGACAACGGACCGCTGCTGCTTTCGGCGCGCACGCCGCAGGCACTCGACACGATCGAGCGCGCCAGCCGGGAGGCGCTTGACGCCGGCACGCTGCCGCCGGGCGACGCGCGCTACACCTCGCAGCTGTTCCGGCGGCACCATGCGGAACGGCGCGCGCTGGTGTTCGGCGCGGCCGCGCCCGCCCGCCTGAGGGCCGACGCCGACTGGCGCCATGCGGGGGTCGTGCTGCTGTTTCCGGGGCAGGGCACCCAATACGCCGGCATGGGACGCGAATTGCATGCGCGCGGCGGCCGGTTCCGCGACCTGTTCGATGCCTGCGCGGCCCGCTTTGTCGCGGCCGGTTGCCACGATCCGCGCGCGCAGCTGAATGCGCAAGAGGCGGCGCTGCGCGATACCGCCGTGTTGCAGCCGTATCTGTTCACGCTCGAATACGCGCTCGGCATGCTGCTGATCGAGATGGGCCTGCCGGTGGTCGCCGCGGCCGGTCACAGCCTCGGCGAATACGTGGCCGCGACGCTCGCCGGCGTATTCGAGCTCGACGATGCCGTGCGGATCGTCGGCGCACGCGCGCGGATCATGAGCCGCGCGCCGCGCGGCGCGATGCTCGCGGTGCTGTGCGACGAGGCGCGCGTAGCCGGATTCGTCGGCCCCGAGGTATCGCTTTGCACCGTCAACAGCGAGACCTCGTGCGTGCTCGGCGGCACCGAGGCGGCCATCGACGCGCTGGCCGGGCGGCTTGCCGAGGCCGGGCTGGCCAGCGTGCGGCTGCCGACCTCGCACGCCTTCCATTCGCATCTGATGGCGGCCAGCAGCCTCGAGTTCGCCGCGGCGTTCGACGCCGTCACGTTGCACCCGCCGCGCTTTCCGATCGCGGCCAATCTCGACGGGCGCGCGGATCGCCCCGAGCGCTTCGCGACGCGCGATTACTGGATCGACCACTTGCGCGGCACGGTGAGGTTTCGCGACTGCCTCGCCACGCTGGCCGGCCAGGTGCCGTTCGGCGCCTGGATCGAGGCGGGGCCCGGCAAGTCGCTCGTCAACGCGCTGGCGCGCGCCTTGCCGGCCGAGGCCGCGTCGTTCTCCACCTTGCTGCCCGGCGCCGAGGCCGTGACCGTCGACACGCTGCTCGGGCAATGCTGGGTCAACGGAATGGAGATCGACTGGCTGCCGCTGTACGGCGAATCGCGCGGCAAGGTCGTGCCGCTGCCCCCGCATCCGCTGGACGAGGTGCGCTGCTGGATCGACGCACCGGCCGCACGCCGTGCGGCGGACGCGGCGCCCGCGGCCTATCGCAAGCAGGACGATCTGGACGCCTGGCTCTACGAGCACGAATGGGCCGAGGCGGCGCCGGCCCGGCACGCCGCGGCCGATCACGCGGCGCGCGCGGACGAGGCGCCGCTGCTGCTGATCGGCGACGGCGGCGAATTCGCGAGCCGGCTGGCGCGGCGGCTCGCGCGCCATGCGCGGCTCAGCGTGCTTGACGATTTCGTTGCAGACCAGCCCGCCGCCGGTTTCGAGGCCCGTCTCGCCGCATTCGCCGCCGCCGCGCCGCAGGCTCCGGGTGGCGGGGAGGCCCGCCCCGGCCAGCCGCCGCGCCGCGTCTGGCGCGTGCTGGTGGCGTTGCCGCCGCCGGTGGACGGCCAGCGTGATCCGATCGCCGCGATGCTGCTGCTGCAAGGCCGGCTCGGCGCCCTGCGCGCCGTGCTGCCAGGCAGGCTCGACGTCACGCTCGTCGCGCTGACGCCGGCATCCGGCGAACCGTGCGCGGCGCACGCCTGGATCGACGGCTTCGCCACCGTGGCGCAGCAGGAATTCACGCGGCTGCGGTGCCGCACGCTGCAAGTCGAGCCCGCGGCGCTGGACGGCGAGTCCGGCACGGCTGCCGGCGCCGCTGCCGCGCGCGACCGGCTTGCCGAGGCCTGCCTCGACGAGACAGGGCGCTTCCTGCGGGTGGACGCCGGGCGGCTGCTCGAACGCCGGCTGCGGCGCGGCGCTTCCGCTGCGCCGCAGGCCGCTCGCGCGCCGCGCTCGGTGCTGGTGGTGGGGGGCGCCGGCAACGTCGGGATGGTCTACGCGGCGTTCTTCGCCAGCGTGGCCGGCGCCGACGTGGCGATCGTCAGCCGTGGCGCCACCCGCGTGGCCGCCGCCTTGAACGATCCGGGCGCCGCCTCGGACCCGGCATTGCGGCGCCGGCACGGCCTGTATGGGCGAATGGTGCAGGCCGGCCACCGGATCCGCTTCATCGACGCCGACGCAACCGATCCGGTCGCGCTCGAACACGCCGCGCGCGAGGCCGAGCAGGCTTTCGGCTCGCTCGATCTGATCGTGCATGCGGCCGGCGCGCCGACCGACATGCACTATCGCGCCTTCAACGACACCGACCACGCCTACCTGCACGCGCTGATCGCCCCCAAGCTCGCGGTCTGCGCCAACCTGCACGCGCTGACGCGCCGGCTGGCGGTGTCGCGCGTGATGGTGGTCTCGTCGATCTCGGCCACGCTCGGCGGGATCGGCCTGTACGGCTACGCGGCCTCGCACTCGCTGCTCAATGCCTATGCACGCTCGGCGAGCAGCGCGAGTTGTGCCTGGAGCGTGATCGACTGGGACGCCTGGGCCTTCTTCAAGGACACGCGCGAGGACGGCAACGCCGACATCGGTATCGATCACTACGCGATCAGCGAGGAGGAGGGGCTCGCGGTGCTCGGCCGGCTCGCCGCGCTGGGCTGGCCTGCGCACGTGGTGGTGGCCAGCGGCGATCTGCTCGGCCGCTACCGCAACTGGGTGCTCGGCGAGCGCGACGACGCGGCGCCGGCCGCGGTCGAGCTGGCGCCGCGCCCGCCGCTCAAGGACGAACTGGTGCCGCCGCGCAACGAGGTGGAGCGCGTGCTGGCCGCGCTGTGGAGCGAATGCGTGGGCGTGCAGCCGGTGGGCATCCGCGACAACTTCTTCGAACTGGGCGGCCATTCGCTGATCGCGCTGAAGCTGGTGGAGGGCATCAATCAGGCGCTCGACTGGGATCTGGCCGCGATCGACATGTTCCGCTTCCCGACCATCGAGCGGCTGGCCGAAGCCCAGGCCCCGCGCTCGCCCCCGGAACCGGAGCCCGCACGCACGGGCGCAGCGCCGGCCCCCGCACGCCGCCGGCACGACTATTACCAATCCAGGAAACTTAGCATGGAGTCGCAAAGTGAGTGATCTTGACATCGCCATCATCGGCATGAGCGGCGCATTCCCCGGTGCCGCCGACGTGCGCGAATTCTGGCGCAACCTCGAGGCCGGGCGCTGCTCGCTGGAACGCTATGACGAGCAGGAATTGCTCGCGGCGGGGATCGATCCCGCGCATCTGCGCGCGCCGAACTACGTGCCGGTCGGCGGCCGGCTGCGCGACATCGAATACTTCGACAACGCGTTCTTCGGCATCAGCAACCACGACGCGCGGCTGATGGACCCCCAGCAGCGCGTGTTCCTGCAGCTCGCCTGGCACGCGTTCGAGGACGCGGGTTTCGTACCGGGCGTCGATCCGGGCCGGGTCGGCGTGTATGCCGGGGTGAGCCTGAACAGCTATCTGCACTCGGTGGTGTTCCGCTCCGAGGCGGTCGATCTCGACCGGGACGGCCAGAGCATCCTGTTCGGCAACCTGAGCGACTACCTGACTACGCGCCTGTCGTACCTGCTCGACCTGAAAGGGCCGAGCGTGAACATCCAGACCGCCTGCTCGACCTCGCTGGTGGCGATCCACGCCGGCTGCCAGGATCTGCTCAGCTATCAGGCCGATCTCGCGCTGGCGGGCGCGGTGTCGATCAACGTGCCGAACACGCGCGGCTACCTGTACAGCCAGGACAGCTTCTTCTCGCCGGACGGGCAGGTGCGCGCCTTCGACGAACGCGCAGTGGGCACCGTGTTCAGCAACGGCGCCGGGCTGGTGGTGCTCAAGCGCCTGGCCGACGCGCTGCGCGATCGCGACCAGATCTACGCCGTGCTCAAGGGCAGCGCGGTCAACAACGACGGCGGCGACAAGGTCGGCTACGCGGCACCGAGCGTATCGGGCCAGCGTGCCGTGATTCGCGATGCGCTCGCGGCGGCCGGCGTGGGCTGCGCGCAGATCCAGTACGTCGAGGCGCACGGCACCGGCACCTCGCTCGGCGACCCGATCGAGATCGCCGCGCTGACCGACGCTTACGCCGCCGAGGCAAGCGAGCGTGACGCACGGACGACGAAATGCGCGATCGGCTCGGTCAAGTCCAATATCGGGCATATCGACGTGGCGGCCGGCGCGGCGGGCGTGATCAAGACCGCGCTGGCCCTGCGGCATCGGTGGCTGCCGGCCTCGCTCGGCTTCGAGACCGCCAACCCGCGCCTGAACCTGGCGCGGGGGCCGTTCGAGGTCAACGCCGAGGGCCGCGAGTGGCGCTCCGACATGCCGCGGCTTGCCGCCGTCAGCAGCTTCGGCATCGGCGGCACCAACGCGCACGCGATCCTGGCCGAGGCGCCTCCCCTCGAGCCGCTGCCGGCCACGCGCGCGGCCTATTGCCTGACGCTGTCGGCGCGCAGCGCCGAGGCGCTGGAGGCGCTGCGCCTGGCCTATCTGGGCCGGCTGAACGGCGCGGAGCCGCCGCCCTTCGCCGATCTCTGCTACACCACCAACGTCGGGCGCAAGGCCTTCGCGCACCGGCTCGCGGTGGTGGCGGGCGACGCGGCCGAGGCCGCCGACGAACTGGCGGTGGCCGCCCCGCACATCTGGCAGGGCGAGCGGCACCGGCTGCTGGTGGCGACCGTGTCGAACGATCCCGAGGCGACCTGGCGCGCGATCCGCGCACGCGAGGCTGGCAGCCTGGCGGGCCTCGACGCGTATGCGCCGCCCGACCGGATCGCCGCCTACGCGCTGCTGCTGGTCGCGCGGCTGCGCGGGCTCGGCGTGGACGCCCATCCTCAGCCGCACCCGGTGCTGCCCGCGGCGCTGGCCGCGACCGTCGGCGACGCGCTCGCCGACGTGCTGGCCGGCCATGCCGTCGAACCGACGCCCACCGACTACCTGCTCACGCTCGACGGCGCCGCGCGGCTGCCGCTGCATGGCCGCGTGGTCGAACTGGGCGCACCCTCGCTCGACGACGCCTTCCTCACCCGCCTGCTCGGCGTGGCCTGGCAGGCCGGCGTGCCGGTGGACTGGCGCGCGGCGCACGCGGGGGAGCCGCGCCGCAAGGTCTCCCTGCCGGGCTACGCGTTCGCGAGGACGGTGCAGTGGCTGCCGGTCAGCAGCGAGGCCGAGCGGCGCAACAGCAAGATCGACGACATCGGCCAGTGGTTCTATAAGCCGACCTGGCGCGAGACCGCGGCGCTCGCCGCGGGCACGCAGCGCGTCGAGGCGTTTCGCGACGCGCCGGTGCTGGTGTTTGCGCCGAGCCGCGAGGCCCGGCTCGCCGCCCCCTGGGCGGATGCGGCACGCTGCACCTATGTCGTGCCCGGCACGGGCTTCGCGGCGATCGACGCACACACCTTCGCGATCGATCCGGCCCGCGAGGACGACTACCGGCAACTGCTCGACGCGCTCGCCGCGGGCGCCGGCCTGCCGCGCTACGTGGTACACGCGTGGCTCACCCCCGAGGCGGACTGGGACGGCACGCCCGCGCGTTTCGCCGAGCACCAGACGCCGGGCCTCTTCAGCCTGATCTATCTGGCACGCACGCTGAACCTCGCGACGCTCGGCACCGGCTCGTGCTCGGTGTTGGTGGCCGCCTCGCAACTGGTAGCGCTCTCGCCCGGCGAGGCGCTGCATCCCGACAAGGCGACCGTGCTGGGCATCAGCCGCACGCTCCAGAAGGAGTATGCGTTCATCGACTGCCGGATCGTCGACGTGGCGGCGCGCGAGCTGTTCACCGCCAGCCCGTCGGCGGCTCGCCTCGGGCTCGAATTCCTCGAGCCGCTGACGGCCGCCAACGAGATCGTCGCGCTGCGTCACGGGCGGCGCTGGCAGAGCGTCTACGAGCGCTTCGCGGTGCCGGCCGAATGCGCCCCGCAAGTGGCGGCCGAGGGCCTCTACGTGGTGTTCGGCGGGCTCGGCGAACTGGGCCTGAGCGTGGCCGACTATCTGGCGAGCCGGGCGGCCTGCACCATCCTGCTGCTGAACTCGTCGCGCTTCGTGCCGCGTGAGCAATGGGACGCGTGGCTCGCCGAGCACGGCGCGGAGCATCCGTATTCGCGCAAGATCGAGCGCATTCGCGCGATGGAACGCCGTGGCGCGACGGTGTGCATCGAGCGTTGCGACATCACCGACGCGCAGGCCCTGGGCGCCACGCTCGACGCGGCACGCGCGCGCCACGGCGCGATCCACAGCGTGATCCATGCGGCCGGCCGCGTGGAGAACGGCATGATCGACAACAAGGACATCGCCCATTTCGATACGGTGTTCGCGGCCAAGGTGTACGGCACCTACCACCTGCTCGCCTATCTGAGGCGGCATCCCGTCACCAAGCTGATTCTCTGCTCGAGCATGAACTCGATCATCGGCGGGCTCGGCCAGATCGACAACGCGGCGGCCAATGCCTTTGTCGACGCGATCGCGCAGACCGGCCTCGCGGCCGAGCTCGGCGACGTGTGCTCGACCAACTGGGGGGCCGTCAACGCCGAACGGCTGACGCGCCCGAACGTGCTGCCGCAGTTCGCCGACCTGAGCCGCGAGCATATGCGCAACCACATGACCGAGCAGGAGATCGCCGCCGTCTACGATCGCATCCTGCACTGGAATTTCGGCCCCCGGCTGGTGATCTCGACGATCGACTTCGATTCGGTGCTGGAGCACTGGGGCGAGGTTAGCAAGGTCACCGAGCTGGCGCGGCTGCGAGACGTCGCGCAGGAGGCCGGGACGCGCGCCGGCGAGGACGACGGCCAGGTCTACCGCTCCGACCTGCACCGCTTCGTCGAGCGCAGCTGGGCGGCCATCCTCGGCGCGCCACGACTCGGCTGGGACGACGTGCTGCTGGAGCAGGGCGCCCATTCGCTGAGCGCGGTGCAGTTCGTCTCGATGATCAAGGATCGCTATCAGATCGGCCTGCACGCGATGATCATCTACGAGATCCGGACGCTCGGCCTGCTCGTCGAGCATATCGAAGCGAAGCTGCTGGAGCGCGACGCGCAGCTCGCCGTCAATCAATGATCCCAAACATGGCAGTCCATTCAGAGAGAGCCGTGCAATGACCCAATCCGCACCATCCGTCTATGCCCAGTTCGAGCAGGCCTGCGCCGCGCAGCCCGACGCGCTCGCGCTGGAAGGCCCGTCCGGGCAGCTCAGCTACGCCGGACTGCTGGCGAGCGTCGCCGCGATCGGCACGCGGCTCGCCGAGGCGGGCGTCACCCCCGGCACCCTCGTCGGCGTGTTGCTGCCGCGCGATTTCCGGCTGCCCGCCGCGATCCTCGCCGCGTTCGGCTCGCAGGCCGTGTATGTGCCGCTCACCGAGAAATATCCGCCCGAGCGGATCCGCGAGATCGTCCTGAGCCATCGCATCACCCATGTGGTGACCAGCCAGGCCCTGACCGCGCTGCTGCCGCCCGAGTGCCGCGCGATCGTGCTGCCGTCCGAACCCGGCGCGGCGCAGGGGGCGGGCTGGCGTCCCGCCGCGCCGCGCGGCGACGACGCCCCGGCCTATGTGGTGTTTACCTCCGGCTCGACCGGCACGCCCAAGGGCGTGCTGATCGGCGAGGCGAGCCTGCGCAACCTGATCGACTGGTATCGCGCCGCCTATCGCCCCGACGAGCGCCGCGCGGTGCTGGCCTCGACGCAGATCACCTTCGACCTGTCGCTCTTCGAGCTGGTCTGCACCCTCTGCTCCGGCAGCAAGGTGGTGCTCGTCGACTCGATCCTGCAGTTGCTCGAGGCCGATGCGCAATTCGACGTCAGCCTGATCAACACGGTGCCGTCCGCCGCTCGGGAGCTGGTGCGTCGCCGCCGCTTCCCGGCCGCGACGCGGGTCGTCAACCTGGCCGGCGAGGCGCTGTACCAGGATCTGGTCGACGCGATCCACGACGCCGCGCCGCAGGTGCGGCAGGTCTATAACCTCTACGGCCCGTCCGAGGACACCACCTATTCGACCGGCCATGCCGTACCGCGCCACGGCAGCAGCCGTACCGTCAGCATCGGCCGCTCGCTGCCGGGCAAGACCGCGCACCTGCTCGACGACGCCCTGATGCCGGTCGAGCCCGGCGCGGTCGGCGAGATCTGCCTGAGCGGCGAGGGCGTCGCGCTCGGCTACCTGAACGACCCGCGGCTCACCGAGCAGAAATTCCCGACCGTCGCGCAGGGCCCCTTGAAGGGGCTGCGCCTGTATCGCACCGGCGATCTCGGGCAGTTCGACGACGACGGCCTGCTGCGCTACCTCGGCCGCGCCGATCGGCAGGTCAAGGTGCGCGGCGTGCGCATCGAGCCCGGCGAGGTCGAGGTCGCGCTGCGCGGCATCGCGGGCGTGGCCGACGCGGCGGTGGTGAAGGTCGTCGATCCCTCGGGCAACGACCAGCTCGTCGCGCTGGTGGTGCCCCAGCCGGGCCAGGTGCCGGGACACGAGATCCTCGATCAGTTGCAGAGCCGCCTGCCGGCCTTCATGGTGCCCTCGCGGGTCGAGCCGATCGCGGCGATCCCGCTGAACGGCAACGGCAAGACCGACCGCACCGCACTGGAGCGGATCGCCTCGGCGTGCTATCGCGCCGAGCCGGCCGTCGACGATCTCGCAGAGCAGGTCCGCGAGGTGGTCGCCACGCTGATGGCACGCACCGACGTGGCGAGCGACACCGACTTTTTCCGGATCGGCGGCAACTCGCTGCTGAGCGCCCAGCTGACCTTTCTGCTGCAGCAGCGCTTCGCCGTGACGGTCAGCATCGCCGACGTGTTCCGCCTGCGCACGCCGGCCGCGCTGGCGGCCGCGATCGGCTCGCGGCGCGCGGCGAATCAGCCCGCCGAGGCACGGTCAGCCGCGCCGGCACCGTCGCCGGCGGCTGCGGTCGCGGCACCCGTGGCGCCCCCCGCCGCGCCGGCGCCCGCGCAGCCGCGCGAGGGTGCGGGCGGGCCGGCCGTGGGCGGCACGCTCGCTACCGCGGCCCAGCGCGGCATCTGGCTGCTGGAGAACAGCCCCGGCGGGCGGGCCGTGTCGAATGCTCCGCTGGTATTCGACTACAGCGGCACGCTCGAGCGCGCGCGGCTCGCGCGCTGCGTCACGCACTGGCTGGCCCGCCATCCGATCCTGCGCAGCACCTATGCCTGGGAGGACGGCGCCCTGCGGATCCGCGAGCGCGAGGCCGCGCCGTTCGTGCTCGCCAGCGTCGACCTGCGTGCCGAGCCGGATGAGCAGCGCATGGTGCGCGCCGAGGCGCTGATCGCGGCCGAGGCGATGCGGCCCTTCGATCTGCGCCACGATCCGATGCTGCGCGTGACCGAGCTGCGGCTCGGCGATCATGCCGGGCGGCTGATCTTCGTGTTCCATCACATCGCGGTGGACGACCGCGCGATGAACGTCCTGTTCGCCGAACTGGAGCGGGACTACCGGGCCGGCGACGCGCCGCTGGCGGTGGACGCCGCGCCCGCGCGCCGGTTCGCCGACTTCGCCGCCGAGACACGCGGCGGCACGGCGGCGCACGCCGATCTGGCCTACTGGGTCGAGCAGCTGCGCGACTATCGCGGCGCGACCGCCTACCTGGTCGCGCCCGACGCGAAGCCGGTCGCGCGCTTTGCCGGCCGGCTCCATCACCACCGGCTGCCGGCCGCGATCAGCCGCGATTTCGAGGCAGCCGCCGCGCGCCGCGCGGTGACGCCTTTCGCGCTGTTCACCACCGCCGTGACCGCGCTGCTGCGGCACGGCGCCGGCACCGAGGACGTGACGAT
Source organism: Burkholderia glumae LMG 2196 = ATCC 33617 (assembly GCF_000960995.1). Taxonomy (NCBI): domain Bacteria; kingdom Pseudomonadati; phylum Pseudomonadota; class Betaproteobacteria; order Burkholderiales; family Burkholderiaceae; genus Burkholderia; species Burkholderia glumae. Next base: position 2,863,752 of record NZ_CP009435.1, read on the forward strand.
CGGTTCGTTCTTCTCGCAGCGCGACCATTTCGCCGACGGCGAGCTGGTGGGTTTCTTCGTCAACACGCTGCCGCTGCGGGTGCGCAGCGGTGCCGACTGGGATCTGGACCGGCTCGCCCAGGCGGTGGCGCTCACCCTCGCCGACGCGCAGACGCATCGCCACGTGGCCGCCGAGGACATCTTCGACGCGCTGCAGGCCAGCACCGCGCTGCGGCGCGCGGCCTTCCGCGTGATGGTGAACCTGGAGCCGGAGCAGGCCGAAACGCTGGAGATGGACGGCTTCACGGCGCGCCGGGTGCCGCTCGATCGCGGCGTGGCCAAGTACGACCTGCTGTTTTCCCTGCGCAAGGAGGAGGGCAGCTACCGCGTGCTGGTCGAGTACCACACCGAGCTTTACAGCGAGACGCTGATCGCGCGGATCTGCGCGAATCTCGACCGCGTGCTCGCCGCGCTCACGGGTACGGCGCGCGTCGCGCTGGCCGCGCTCGCGCTGCCGGATCCGCGCGACGAGGCGGCCTGGAGCGCGGCGCCGACGGACGACGGCGGCGCCGCGGCGCCGGCCGATTTCCGCACCCTGGTGCGCGAGATCTGGGCCGGCGAGGTCGGGCATGGAGATTTCGGCGACGGCGAGAATTTCTTCGACGTCGGCGGCAGTTCGCTCAAGATCATGTCGGTCTACGAAACCCTGTCGCAGCGCCTCGCCGAGCGCGGCATCGACAAGGAACTCGACATCGTCGCGCTGTTCGAGCATGTCACCGTCGGCACGCTGGCCGACTTCCTGGAGGAATGGACCGCCCATGACGCACTCGCATGATGCACGCCAGGCGGCCGGCGCGGCCGCCCTCGACATCGCGGTGATCGGCGTGGGCGCGCGCGTGCCGGGCGCGCGCGGCCCCGACGCACTGTGGTCCCTGCTGATGTCGGGCGAGGACGGCCTGACCACCTTCACGCCCGAGCAGCTGGCCGCCGAGCTGGAGGCGCTGGGCGAGGTCGATCGGGCTCGCTACGTGCCGCGCCGCGGCGTGATCGACGGCATCGAGGCATTCGACGCGCCGTTCTTCAAGCTGTCGGCGGCCGAGGCGGACCTGCTCGATCCTCAGCACCGGGTACTCATGGAGGTCGTCTGGGAGGCGCTGGAGGATGCTCAGGCCAGCGACTGCGCGGGTGCCTCGCTCGGCCTGTTCACCACCTCGGGCCTGAGCCAGTACCTGATCCGCCACCTGCTGCCCGACCCGGCGCTGCGCGAGCGTCACGGCGAGTTGCAGCTGCTGATGCTCAACGACAAGGACTTTCTTGCCACCCGCCTGGCCTATTTCCTCGATGTGCACGGGCCGGCCGTCAACCTGCAGACCGGCTGTTCGAGCGGGCTGGTGGCGCTGCACTACGCCTGCCTGTCGCTGCAGCGCGGCGACTGCGCGGCAGCGGTGGTGGGGGGCGTGTCGATCGCCTTGCCCCAGCAGTCGGGCTACGTCTACTCGGAGAACATGATCGGTTCGCGCGATGGCGTGTGCCGCGCGTTCGATCGCGACGCCTCCGGCACGGTGCGCGGCAACGGCGCCTGCGCGGTGGTGCTCAAGCCGCTGGCGGCCGCGCTCGCCGACGGCGATCCGGTGCGCGCCGTGATCAAGGGCAGCGCGCTCAACAACGACGGCCGCGACAAGGTCGGCTTCACGGCGCCGAGCCCGCGCTGGCAGGCCGAGGTGATCGCGCGGGCCTATCGCGACTGCGGCGTCGCGCTCGACGACATCGACCTGGTCGAGGCGCATGGCACCGGCACGCCGCTCGGCGACCCGATCGAGGCGCGCGCGCTCAACCAGGTGTTCGGCGGCGCAGGCACGGGCCGCACCCGCTATCTCGGCGCGCTGAAGACGCAGATCGGCCATCTCGACACCGCCGCCGGGCTCGCGGGGCTCGTCAAGCTGTGCCTCGCGCTCGATCACGACACGATTCCGCCCACCGCGCATTTCCGCGAACTCAACCCGCGCATCGGCTTCGGTGACGCGCCGTTTACCATCAACCGGGAGCCCGTCGCCTGGCCGCGCCGCGAGCGGCCCCGCTGTGCGGCGCTCAGCTCGTTCGGCATCGGCGGCACCAATGCGCACGTGGTGGTGGCCGAGGCGCCGAACTGCGAGCCGCAAGCCTGCGACGGCCCGCAGGCGATTGTCGTGTCGGCCCGCAGCGCCGCCTCGCTCGCGGCATTGCGAGATGCCTACGTGCAGGCGCTGGAAGCCATGAACGAGGCGGACGCAGCCGGCTTCGCCGCGTTCGCGGCGGCCACGCGCGTCGGCCGCCGTGCCTTCGAACATCGCCTGGCCATCAGCGCGAGCGGCCCCGCCGAGGCCGTCGCGCGGCTGCGGGCGGCGCCGGCGCGGGCGGCCGCGCCGCTTGCGGCCGGCGTGCGGATCGCCGCCGAGCAGATGGCGGCGGTCGCGCAGCGGCTCGGCGTGACGCAGCATGCCGACCGGCCCGATGCGCTGGCGGCCCGGCTCGCGGCGCTCGGCATCCGGCACGACCAGAGCGCGCCGCTGCGTCTCGACGTGTCGCAAGGCGCGTGGCGCCTGGAGTGGGCCGACGGCGCGAGCTTGACGAGCGACGAGCCGCTGTCGACCCCGGCCGGATTGGACTTACAAATATTACTGTGGCGTGCCGGCATTGCGCTAGACTTTCGCCTCTCGGCAGGCAGGCGGGGCCGTCCGCCGGTCGCCGTGCCGACCTATCGATTCGAGCGGCAGCGCCACTGGATCGAGGCGGCTCGCGCGGGCGAGGCCGGCGCCGCCGCGCCGCCCGCGGCCGGCGCGCCGCCTGCCACCCTGGTCGCGCTGGAGGTGCTGCTACTGGCGCAGTGGCGCGGGCTGCTCGGGCAACCGGCGTTGCGCGGCATCGACAACGTGTTCGAACAGGGCGCGAACTCGCTGACCGTCGCGCAGTGCGTGGCGCAGCTCACCTCGACGCATGCGCTGCCGATGCAAGTGGTGGACTGCTACGACGCACCGAGCGTTGCCGGGCAGGCACGCATGCTGGGCGAGCGCCTGGGGCTCGCAGCAGGCCTCGCGCAGGCGCCCGCGGCTCCGCTGCCGGCGGCCGAGGTGGAGCAGTTCAACAACTTATAAGATCAACGAGAGAGAGCCGTGACAACCCGATACTTCCTGAAGAAGCATGTCAAGATCGAGCCGCTGGTCAATCGCTGGCACGCGAACCCCTGGCTCGTCTATCCACCGACCGCCGCGTATCTGACACGGCACCACCTCGCCATCATGGCGTCGTTCGTCCAGCACCCGTCGCTGCATGGCAAGGCGGCGGACGACCCCCGCATGCGCGGCGGCCCGTTCGCCCAGGGGCTCGACCTGGCCGACGTGCCGGCCATGCAGGCGCTGATCGACACCACGCGCGCCGATGGCGCGGCGCTGCTCGGCCTGGCCGACGATCTCGACGCGCTCGCCGCCACGCTCAAGGAGGCCGACGGCCACTCGCTCAACGCGTTCTACGCACGGCTGCCGCAGCGCCTGCGCGGCCTGGTCGAGCTGGCGTATCAACGCGGCAACCTGGCCTATCCGCGCCTGATGGAGGCCTTGTTCTACGACGCTTACGATACCCGCGCGCTGCAATCCTTCGCGCTCGCGTCGCAGTCCGACGACAGCCGGCCATTCTGCCTCAGCACACCGCGCCTGCCCTCGAGCGGCGACGTGCTGCTCGACCTGCCGTTCGCGGATCCGCTCGCCATCGCACTGAGCGCGGCGCGCCGGCACGGGCTCGATCAGGATCAGTTCGACGCGCTGCTCGCGCGCACTGCGCCCGGCACCGAGGCCGGAGCACTCGCCGCGCTGTTTACCCGCGAGCCGCCGCCGGCCCCGCGCAGCGAGCCGCACGAACCCCGTGTCCGTTATTTCGGCCATGCCTGCGTGTTGGTGCAAACCGGCGCGGAGAACCTGCTGTTCGATCCGCTCGTCAGCTACGCATTCGACGGCCAGTCGCCGCGCTTCACCTACGACGACCTGCCCGAGGTGATCGACTACGTGGTGATCACGCACTCGCATCACGACCACTTCGTGCTCGAGACGCTGCTGCAGTTGCGCGACCGCGTGAAGACCATCGTGGTGCCGCAGAACACCTACGGCCAGTTGATGGACCCGTCGATGAAGCATGTCGCGCAGGCGCTCGGTTTCGCGAACGTGATGGTGATGAGCGAATTCGATGCACTGCCGTTGCGCAACGGCACGCTGCACGCGGTGCCGTTCCTCGGCGAGCATGGCGATCTCGACATTCGCAGCAAGCTCGGCTTCCTGGTGGAAACGCCGCAGCGGCGCGTGCTGATGGTGGCCGATAGCAATAATCTCGACGACCGCCTGTACCAGCGGATCCGCGCGCGCTATGGGCGCATCGACACGCTGTTCATCGGCATGGAGTGCGAAGGGGCGCCGGTATCCTGGCTGTACGGTTCGATGCTCGATACCCGCATCGCGCGCTCGATGGACGAGAGCCGGCGCCTGAACGGCTCGGACTGTGCCGCCGGCTTCCGGCTCGCCGAGATCATCGGGGCGCAGCGCGTCTTCATCTATGCGATGGCCCAGGAGCCGTGGCTCACCTTCATCAGCAGCCTCGAATACGACGAGAGCTCGCTGGCCATGCGCGAGGCGCGCAAGATGGTCGAGGCCTGCCGTCAGGCGGGCCTCGAGGCCTGCCTGCTCAACGGCTGCGTGGACATCACGCTGCGCGCGCCGGCCGCCGGGGCGGGCAGCCTCGAGGCCGATCTCGCGATCCTGATCGACGGCATGAAGCACAAGAACGGCTATCTGCCGCGCCGCATCGGCGCGGCAATGCGCGTGCACGAGACGGACGGCCACCTGGTCGTGAACAGCGCTCTGCCGACCGACACCTTCAATCTCGTGATCAGCTCGCCCGACGCGGGCACGCATCCCGACACGATTGCCGAGATCGCGCGCGGCTTCGGTGCGGCGGGGCTGCCGGCCGCGTGGTGGGCGTCCGATCGCGCGGCCGACGAGGCGCTGCGAGACGCGCTCGGCGAGGCCGGCTTCGAACCCGAGGAAACCGATGTGGGGATGCTGGCCGAGCTGGCCGTGTTGCCCGAAATCGGCGCGCCGCACGGCTTCCGGATCCGGCAGATCGGCGAGGCCGCCGACATCGCGCGCTTCGGTGCCTTGATCGGCGCGCTGTTCGTGCCGCCGGACCCCTGCGTCGATGCGTTCTACCGGCAAGCCGCCGAACTCGGTCTGGCGGCCGACGAGCCGCTCAAGCTCTATCTCGGGGAACTGGACGGGGTGCCGGTATGCACCGTCGCGATCTACCTGGCCGATGACGTCGCCCATGTGTTCGACGTCAGCACCGCGCAGCAGTGGCGCCGGCGCGGGCTCGGCACGGTCGCCCTGCAAGCGGTGCTGCGCGAGGCGCGCGAGCGCTTCGGCGCACGCCGCGCCGCCCTGCAGGCGTCGCCGGACGGTCTCGGCGTCTATCGCCGGCTCGGTTTTCGCGAGGTTTGCGCGTTCCAGGTGCATTCGAACCGTGGCACGCTCACCGCCCCGAAGGGAGGCGCGCGATGACGAGCCGCCCGATCCGACTCGACGCGGCGCGCGCCGCGCCCGAGGTGGCGAAGGCGGCGGCGCCCGCCCCGGCACGCCGCCGCCACGCGATCCGCACGCTGCTGAGCCCCGACGAGGGCGCAGCGCACCTGCTCTGCATTCCATGGGCCGGCGCGAGCATCGAGCGCTTCTACGCCTGGAAGCCCCATCTCCCGGCGGGCGTCGGCCTGTCCGGCGTGCAGCTGCCGGGGCGCGGCGCACGCGCCGACGAGCCCGCTGCCACCGATCTCGACGCGCTGCTCGACGAGATCGCCCTGGAGTACCTCGCGCTGGCCGCGCCACCGCCCGTCCTGTTCGGCCATAGCTTCGGCGCGCTGATCGCCTATGAACTGGCGATGCGCGTCAACCACGCCGCGCGCCGCGCGAGCGGCATCGAACCCGTCACGCGGCTGGTGGTGTCGGGCCTGTCCGCGCCGCCCATGATCGCCGAGGAGAAACGCATCGCGCATCTCGACGATGCGGCATTCAGTGCGGCGGTGCATTCGCTCAACGGCATGCCGGCCGAGATCGCGCAGATACCCGCATCGATGCGCTACTTCATGAACGTGCTGCGCGACGATTTCCGGCTCTACGAATCGTATGTGTTCCGGGCCGGCCGACCACGGCTGCGTTGCCCGATCGTGGTCTGCAGCGGACGCGCCGACCCGAGCGTGACCGAGCATGGGCTGCGCGCCTGGGCCACGCTCACCGAGGGGCCGGGCTCGCGTCACGACTTCGACGGCGACCATTTCTATATCGAGCGGCACGCGGCGGCGCTCGCCGCGCTCACGCTCGAGACCGCGAACGAGCCGATCCGCTGATCGTCGAATCGCCGAGTCGCTGCTTCTGCCCGGGACCGCCGGGTCCGGCCGTGCATCGCAGGCCGGGCCCGGCCACCCGCTCTCCCATCCGCCTGCCTCCTTTCCCATCACGAGACGCGTTCCCATGAGCCTGCGTTCGAATCCCTCATCGTCCATCGTCTGGATCCTGGTACCCGTCGTCATGCTGGGGCAGCTGTCGATGGATCTCTACCTGCCCGCGCTCGATGTGTTGCGCGACGCGCTCGGCGCGACGCCCAACCAGCTGCAGCTAACGCTGAGCGCCTTCGTGGTCTCGCTGGGTGCCACCCAGTTCGCGATCGGCGAGCTGGCCCGCCGTATCGGCCGTGGCCAAGCGATCCGCTTCGCGCTGGTGGCCTTCACGCTGGCCACGGCCGGCTGCGCCGCGACCTCGTCGATCGCGCTGTTCATCGCCTGCCGGGTCGTGCAGGGCGCCGCCGCCGCGATCTGCGTCTCGCTTTCGTATGCGGCGATCGCCGACCAGGCGCGTGACCGCGCCGACAACCTGCGCGGCACCACGCTGTTGACGGTCGCGATCACGGCCGCACCGCTGGCCGGGCCGGTGGTCGGCTCGCAGGCACTACAGCTGGGCGGCTCGTGGCGCGCGGTGTTCCTGCTGCTGCTGGCGATCTCGGTGGCGACCATGGTGTTTTTCGCGCGACAGCCGTTGGCGCGTTTCGGGGTTCGCGGCCTGGATGCCCGGCAGCCTTCGCGCGAGGTCTATCTGCGCATCCTCGGTGCATCGCGCTTCTGGCGCCACGCGCTGCTCTGCGCGATCGGCACGACCATCAACTTCTGTTTCTTCTCGTTCCTGCCCGGCATCCTGTTCGGCAGCTACGGTCTGAGCCAGAACGAATTCTCGATCGCGTTCTGTTGCTGCGGCGTGTTCGAGATTGCCGGTTCGCTGCTCGCGCCTCCCGCCGGCCGCCGCTTCGGCGAGGCCCGCCGCACCCGGCTCGCCTGTGCCTGCGCCTTGCTGGGCGGGCTCGCGGTGGCCGCCACGGCTAGCCTTTGCACGGCGGTCGTGCCGGTCATCGCGGCCTTTGCGCTGGTGATGTTCGGCACCGGCATGCTGATCGCGCCGAATTTCGCCGCCGCCTTGTATCCGTTCCGCGAGCATGCGGACCAGGCATCGACGATCTGCAGCGTGCAGCAGTTCATGATCGCGGCCGGCGTGGCCAGTTGCGCGACGCTGATGCAATGGCAGTCGGCTTCGGCGCTCGGCTTGCTGATCGCCGCCGTCGCGACGCTGGCCCTCGCCATCGGCTTCGCGCCGATGGTTGTCGCCCCCGAGGCCGGCCTGCCGGGCGGCGCCGAGCAGCCGGTGGCGAGCCGGGGCGGTGAGGTTTCCGGGTGAGTGAAGCGGAGCCGCCAAGGCGGGCGAGGTGAGGCGCGGCGCCGGCTGCTTGCCGCGGCTCGACGAGTCGGGCGCCGGGCCAGCGCAGGCCGCCAGGCTGGCAGGCGCGGCGAGGGCTCTATGGGCGACTTCGGTCAGGCGTCCGGCATGCTGGCCGAAACCGGCCGAAGAGTGGGAGGAAGGGCAAAGGCGGGACGGGAAGGGAAGGGGCGCCGGGCCGGCAGCGAACACGGCCCGGCGCCCGGGTATCGGACGCCGGTCTGGCGGCCCGATTACTGGAAGAACGGAGCCTGTCCGGTCACCATCACGCGGCGCATGATGCGATTGCCGACCGGGACGTGCGGGGAATTGGTGTGGATCACCGAGGCGTTGTCCCAGATCACCAGTTCACCGGCCGTGTAGCGGTGACGGTAGATGAAGTCCTCGTTCAGGCAGTGCGCGAAGACCTGCTCCAGCAGCGCCTCGCTCTGCTCGGGCGAATACCCCTCCACGCTGTCGGTATGGGCCCAGTTGACGAAGATCGAGCGGCGCAGCGACTCCGGGTGGACGCGGATGGCGGGATGCGAGACGGTCGGCTTGAAGTCGTCGGCGGCGATGTTGAGGTCGAAGCCGATCTTGCGGCAGCGCTTCACCAGGCTGCCGTCCAGGCTGAAGACGGCATTGCGGCCGTCGAGCGCGGCCTTCAGGTGCTCGGGCAGCGTGTCGTAGGCGCGAAACATGTTGGCGAACCAGGTGTCGCCATGCTGCTCGGGCACCGACTCGGCATAGAACAGCGTCATCTTCGCGGGCCGCTCCAGGTAGCAGAGGTCGGAATGCCAGAGCTGGAACGGCGGCGTCGGATAACCGAGCGGCTTGCCGTCGGTGGTCACGTTCGAGACCACCGTTATTTCCGGGTAGGGCGAGGTGTTGGTCGTCATCGGATGCGGCTCGAGCTCGCCGAAATTGCGGCTCATCGCGATTTGCTGCTCGCTCGACATGGACATGTCGGGAAACACCAGCATCTGATGCTCGGTGAGCAGGCCGACGATATCGTCGCGCGTGCGCGCGGACAACGGGCGGGTCAGGTCGATGCCGCGAACTTCGGCACCGAGCGCCGGTGACAAGGGAATGACTTTCATTCGGGAATCCTGGCTGGCAGATGAGGCAGGAGGGGGAGAAACAGCTGGGACAAGGATCTGGCACGGCGCGCGACGCAGCGGGGCGGAGCCGGGCTGGCCGCGCCGCGCGCCACGCTCATGCCTCGACGCTCTGCATGAAGGGCAGGCCGCGTGCGTTGCAGGTGACGCGGCGGTTGTGGTCGAAATGATCCTCGCCGGACACCAGCACCACGCCGTACTTGTCGAGCCGAACCTCGCTGCCGTACTCGCTGACGGTATCGGTGTCGGGGTAGATCTGCACCGAGGTCGGCACATAGCGGCAGGCGTAGCCGAGGCGGGTGCGATCCTTGGTGGAGTTCGGGAACGAGGAGTGCATCAGCGTCGACCAGAAGATCACGAATTCGCCGGCCTTCATCTTGAGCGACACGGCGGCGTTTTCGTCCGGCCTCCAGTCCGGATCCTTCTGCAGGCTGCGATAGTCGTAGCCGAAAAAGCCACGCTTGATGCCGTCCTTCTCCAGCGCGTTGATGTTCGACGGATCGAAGGCCATCTTCTTCGCCTCGTCGTAGAACATCTCCTCATGGGTGCCGGGCACGAAGCGCAGGCAGCCGTTTTCCTCGTCGCAGTCGGTGAGCGCGGTCCAGACCGTGATGGCGCCGCCGAAACGGCCGTCGCCTGGCCACACCACCTGCGGCTTGCCGGAGGCATGCGCGAAGGTGTCGGCCTGGTGCCAGTCGGTGCCCTCGTCGCCCGGATACTTCGGGAACATCTCGGAGCGCCAGCAGATGAGATCCGGGCCAAGGATCGCATTGAGCTTTTGCACGATCTCCGGACGCGTGACGTGCTCGCTGAGCAGGTTCACGTCGAGGTGGCGATCGTAGTTCGCAATCGGGCTCGTGGCGGGCAGATCGTAGATCGCGTATTCGCGATCGAACAGCTGCGAGCGGATCTGGCGGTAGCGCTCGCGTGCCTCGTCTTCCGAATACAGCTTGAACGGGCCCAGATAGCCTTGTTCTCGGAAACGCGCGATGTCCTCGGGCGTCAGTTTGAATTGTGACATGGGAGTGCCTCCTCGGATGGTAACGGGTGTTGCGGAAAACGGCCGGATGCGCCGCCGGCGCTCATGCCGCGCTGGCGGCGTCGCGGTAGGCGTTGGCCCAGCCGTCGATCGACGGCGCGGCCATCAGCTTGCTGGTCGCGACCTGCAGCGAAAGCTGCTCCTCGATGCGCAGTTGCAGCTCGACGACGGTGAGCGAACTGACGCCTCGATCGAAGAAATCCTCGCCGGGGGCGAGGTCGGGCAACTTCAACAGCTCGCGGCAAGTCGCCTGGATGGTTTCGGTGATATCGATGGTGTTGGTCATAGCTTCTCTCCGGATAGGCAGGGGCTCGTCATGCAGCCGGCACGCGGTGCCGGTCGAGCTTGCCGTTGGCGTTCAACGGCAGGTGGGAATGGATATGGATCTCGTCGGGAATCTGGAACGGCGGCACGCGCTTGCGCAGCTCGCGGCGCACGAAGGCCTGCTGCTCGGGGCCGGCATCGGCGGCCTGCAGGGTCGCGGTGAGCCGCCGCTCGCCGAGCGTGTCCTCCGATACCGAGACGATCGCCTCTTCCACGCCTGGAATCGTCGCGATCACTTTCTGCAGTTCGTCGAGCGAGACGCGATAGCCGCGAATCTTCACCAGCCGGTCCTTGCGACCGAGGAATTCGACCACGCCGTCATGCCCGCGCCGTACCCGGTCGCCGGTGCGATACAGCAGGCCGTGCTGGTGCGGCCAGGTGAGGAACGCGGCACGCGTCGCCTCGGGGGCGTTCAGATAACCGAGCGCGACACCGGCGCCGCCCACGCAGAGCTCGCCTTCCGTGCCGTCGGGCACCGGCTGCAGCGCTTCGTCGAGCACCCACAGCGTGGTGCCCGTGATCGCGCGGCCGATCGGCACGGAGCCTTGCGGGCGCTCGGCATTGCGCATCACGTGGCAGCAGGTGAAGGTAGTGTTCTCGGTCGGCCCGTAGCCGTTGACGAGGATGATCCCGGGGTGGGCGTCGAATACCGCGTGGACCGCTTTCGCGTGCAGCACGTCGCCGCCCGCCAGCAGTACCCGCACGCCGTCGAGCAGCCGCACGAAGCGGCGCGCCACCAGATGGAACAGCGCAGCGGTCAGCCACATCACCGTCACGCGCTGCTCGGCCACCAGCCGGCCGACCGCGTTCGGATCGAAGCCCGGCTCCTGGTAGACCGCGAGCCGCGCGCCGTTGAGCAGCGCGCCCCAGATCTCGAAGGTCGAGGCGTCGAAGGTGATGGGCGAGAGCAGCGCGAGCGTATCGGTCGCGTCGATCCGGATGTAGTTGGTGTCGCGCACCAGACGTACCACGCCCCGATGCGGCACGATCACGCCCTTCGGGCGGCCCGTGCTGCCCGAAGTGAACATCACGTAGACCGGCGCTTCGCCGTCGTGGCCTGCATCCACCACGGGGGCGTCGGCGTCGCGCGCGGCAGCGAGATCGTGCGCCTCGATGAGCCGTGCCGCCTCGCCCAGCGCCGCGCCTTCGCCAGGACGCACCAGCGCGTAGCGCGCGCCGCTATCGAGCGCGTAGGCGTGCAGGACCGGTGCGGCATAGGACGGATCCACCGGGACGAACGCCGCGCCCGTCTTGGCCACGGCGAGCATCGCGATTACCGCGTCGAGCGAGCGCGGCAGGCACAGCAGCACGCGATCGAGCGGCCTGACCCCCGCCTCGACGAGACGCCGCGCGAGATGATCGGCGCAGCGCGCCAGCTGCGCGTAGGTGAGATGCGTGCCGCCACCCGACACGGCGATCGCGCCGGGGTTCAGCCGCGCTTGGGAATCGAACAGCCGGTTGACGCTGACGGAGGTCAAGATGATGAATCTCCCCGAAAAAATAGGATGCCGAATGATGCCCGGTATGAAGCCAGCACCGAACGGCGACCGGAGCAGGGCGGCGCGGCGACGGCGGTCATGCCTGCCCGTCGATGATGGCTGCGCTCATTAGAGACGATGCGATCGGTTTGCAAAACTATGAACTTCTATAGGTCGGAGCCGCCGTGCTCAGCCCTGTAAGAGTTGATAGTTGCCCGTAAGCCTCACTTGATTTTTACTTGCGGTGCCGTCGCGGCCGGTGATTCGCCGGCTCGCGCGGCACCGCATACATCAACTCGAGGGAGCGTCCGGATGGTCACCTGGCTGTTGCAATTGGCATTGATCGTCGCCGCGTGCGGGTGCTTCGGCTGGCTCGCGCAGCGGCTCGGCCAGGCACGAGTGGTCGGCGAGCTGGCGGCGGGTATCGTGCTGGGGCAGGGGGTGCTCGGCGCGGTCGATCCGAGCCTGCAGACGGCCCTGTTCGGGCCGGCCGTGTCGGCCGGGCTCACCCAGCTCGGCGAGGTCGGGGTGATCATGCTGATGTTCCAGATCGGCCTGCATCTGCGACTCGGTGCCGATCCGCGGCGCACCGCGGCGGGCGCGGCACCGCCGGCCGTGAAGGTCGCCGCGATCGGCATGCTGCTGCCATTGGCAGGGGGCTGCGCGATCGGCTGGCTGTCGCACGATACGCTCGCGCCACAGGTCGCGACTTTGCCTTATACGCTGTTTTGCGGCGTGGCCTTGTCGGTTTCGGCGCTGCCGGTGATGGTGCGAATCGTGGCCGACACGGACCTGATCGGCTCGCCGCCGTCCATGCTCGCGCTGTCCGCCGCGATGCTGACCGACCTGGCAGGCTGGGTGATGCTGGCCTTCGTGTCGGCGATCGCGGTGGCCGGGGCCGATCTGTCGAGCGCATGGCGCGTGGTGGCAGGCATCGCCGTGTTCCTCGTGGTGTCGAAGCTCGTCGTGAGGCTCGTGGTGGCGCCGCTGGCCGGCGAGGCGACGCGGCGCGACTCCCCGGGCGCGCTGATGGCCGTCGTCGTGCCCTACGTGACGGTGTCGGCCTGGGCCACCACCGCGATCGGCGTGCACAGTGCGTTCGGCGCGCTGCTCGCCGCCGTGATGCTGCGGGGCGTGCCCGGGCTCCAGGCGCATTGGGAGCGGCAAATCGAGGGTTTCGTCAACGCGGTGCTGCTGCCGGTGTTCTTCGTCTACTCGGGGCTGCAAGTGAGCTTCGAGACCTTCGACGGCGCAACCCAGTGGGGCTGGCTGGTGCCGTTCCTCGCGGTCGCCTTCGTGGGCAAGTTCGGCGGCTCGTACCTGGGCGCGCGCTGGTCCGGGCTGCCGCGACGCGACGCTGCGCTGGTCGGCTCGCTGATGAACACGCGCGGGCTGGTGGAACTGGTCGTGCTGTCGGCCGGGCTGCAGATGCAGGCCCTGTCGCAGGGCGCGTATGCCGTGCTGCTGCTGGTTGCGCTCGCGACCACGGCAATGACCACGCCGTTTGTTCATCTATGGCGCCGCGCGGCGCTGCGTCCGGCCTGAGTGCTGCCGCTGCGATCGCCTTGCAAGGGTTGGCCAGAAAATGATTCGAGAGTCGATATTCGCCGACGACGGGCGCGAGCTGAACGTATTTCGCTCCGCCGTGCGCCCGGGCATGCCGACCGTCGTCGTGGCCCTGCCGTTCGGTGCGCGCCATGCGATGCTGACACGCGCTTACGCGGCGCTGCACGCGCGCTTCGACGTCGTCACTTGGGAGTCGCGGTTCCTGCTCGACGTGGAGCGCGACGACGACACCACCACCTTCGACGCCCGACTGCATGCGCGTGATCTGACGGCCGTGATCCGCGCCACCGCAGCGGCGGGCGGCCCCGCCCGCGCCGACGTGCTGGGCTATTGCTCGGGGGCGGGCGTCGCGCTGCTGGCGGCCCGGCTGGCGCCCGCGGCGATCGCCCGGCTGGTGCTGGTGGGCGGCGAATACCTGCCGTCCGCGGCGCACGCCGAACCCACCGAAATCCAGCGCCAGATGGACATCTTCCTGTCGCTCGCGGCGCGCAGCCGGACGCTGGCGGGTTCGATCCAGGAAAAGCTGGCGGCCAGCGCCGAGCGAACCCGCGGCGAGTTTCAGGTGACCGAGCCGTTCTCGTCTGATCGGCATCTGCATCGCTACGGCATCAACTATCTGGCGTATCGCGCGATCGACATGGCCGAGGTGGCGCGGCAGGTCGCCCATCCTGCGCTCACCGTGGTATCGGGCGCCGACCTGCACGTCGCCCCGGCCGGGTCGATGGCCATCGGCGCCCTGTTGCCGGGCCATGCGGGCAGTGTGGAGGTTGCTGGTGATCACTATGAGCTGTGCCGCGGCAATCCGGAACTCGTCGCGCACATCGGCGCGTTCCTCGATGCGCGCGAGGCCGCGCCTGCCTGAACCGCGGCGCCCGCAGCGGCGAGGCAGGGCGCCGCCGCGCCCTGCCTGCCTCAGAGCATGCCCGTCAGCGCCGCCTTCGCCACGGCCTGGATCTTGTTGGAAGTACCCAGCTTCGACATGATGTTCTTCACGTGGAAGTTCACGGTGCTCTCCGAAATGCTGAGAATTCGCGAGATTTCATAGGCAGTCTTGCCGTCGGCGGTCCACTTCAGCACATCGGTTTCGCGCGACGTGAGATTGGCCTCGGGCTCGCCGGCCGCGGGCAGGAATGGCGCCAGCGCGGCGTGCGCGACATTGGCGAGCCAGTGCACGATGAATTCGTTTCGATCGCGCTCGACCTCATCGATGGCGTCGCCGCCGCGTGCCAGCGACAGGACGCCCAGCGTACCTTCCGCGCCGCGCGTGGCGGAGGACCAGCCGTGCATGAGGCCGAACGACGACGCCTCCTGCCAGAACGCCTGATCCGAGTCGTTGCCCTGCGATGACCACACCACCGGCCGATCGCTCGCATTCGCTGCGCGCGCGACCGGATCGATCTCGGCGAGCCTCAGCCCCTGATAGCGTTCCTGCCAGCGGGCAGGGTAGTTCGATACCGTCAGCGAAGGAGGATTGCTGAGTGGCAGCGGACGTCGTATTCCATAAGCCACGAATTCGTAACCGAGTATCGCCGCAACCCGGCTCAATGTGGCGCCGAGATGCTGCGGTTTTTCGATACGGGAAAATTCGTATAGCCAAATCTGGAGAAAATCTTGCATTGATATGCAGAAGTTCCTTCAATGTCCTCGCCCGGAAATTCCAGAGCGCAGGAATGGTTATTGAAATGCTCATTAATCGAGCTTGCCGATTAATGAGCCGTCGCATCATGGAATATTGCGGGCCGCGCCGAGGCACGACACTCGAGACGCCGTTTTAATGACGACGCGTGAAGCGCCCTGAGCGGAGAACCCGAATCGCAATCCGAACCGCCGCCTCGGAGCCGGGGCTGCTCGGAAAACCGATCACTCGCCTGCCTGGCGGCAAGGCTCATGGCGTGCCGGTTCGCGATCGCGCGCGATATCCTGGTCCTTGGCGGCCCAGCCGGTATCAACCGCGCGCAGCTGCGGTAAGGCTATCTCATGCTGCCCGATCGGGCAGCAACGGTTGCAGACAAGGAATGCCGATGCAAAACAGGTTGCTATTAACCTCGCATCGGGTCAGATCTGTATGACGAAATGTAACGATGGAATGGGTCATTGGCTCTCGGCTCATCTCAGGTTCGCGATCGCAAACGCGGCGATCGAAGTATCGATACTATCGATACTCTAGGGGAAAATTTCAATTTAAGAAAGATGGTTAAGCTGATTTTTATTCGCGCCGGAATTTTCATCGCGCACTTTCACCTGGGATATGGAAAACCATGAAATTTCCGTATTGCAAGGATTTTTGACATAAAACCGCAGACGGCCGTTGGCGTCGATGTCAAAGCCGAATCCGGACGCCTGGATGTCCGATAAACGGGGAATATTTGGATTTAATGGGGCTTTTTGTTTTGATATTGTAAACAATTAGAAAGGTGGCGACGCAGCCGTCCGCCTGTTGCCTGGACTGCGGGGATTCGCTCGTCAGCCAGCCGTGCAAGCAGCCAGCCAGTCTGCCGCCTCGTTGATCGGAGCCGCCCGGCCGCGCACTGCGGCTCCAGATCATGGATGCGCTCAAGCGCGCGGAGGCTGGCGTGGCGGTGCCGGAGATTTGCCGGGAACTGGGCGTCAGCACGGCGAAGTTCTACAACTGGCCCAGCAAGTACGGCGGAATGGAAGCGCGTGTGCCGGATTTACCGAGAACCGGAGCTGAACGTGCGCATCAAGCCTCGCAAGCGGCTTGTGCGGCAGGCGCCGGGGCCGTTGATTGTGCTGGCGTCGGCTCTGCTTAGGTTCAATTCAATTTGACATAATATGAATTATCGAACTTGTTGGTTGTAGTAGCTTTATAGAAATGTCGTGTTCTGGCTACTTAGAAATGTCGCGTTTCGCCCTCGGTATGCTTGCCGGTTCCTCATGGGACTGTGGAGCCGGCCTTGCACCGAACAACACTGGTGACATTGAACATGCGAGAACTCGACCGCCTGAAGGTGATTCGGGCTGTGGTGGACATGGGTCTGAAGCCTGGTCGTGCGGCCGAACGGCTGGGCGTGACGGTGCGGCAAGTTCAACGCCTTGTCGAGCGTTACCGCGAGTCTGGCGCGGCTGGACTGGTCTCGCACAAGCGAGGCCGTCCCGGTATTGCCGAGCTCGAAGCCACCGTGCAGTTGCTTACCGCCTCCCACCTCGCCATGCTGCGTGCCGTCGGCGAACTCGGCGGCTTCAGCAAGTGGGCCAAATTCTACGAGCAATATCGCGAGGCACGAGACAAGCTTGCCGAGCTCGGCGCGATGCCGACTGCACCGGTCTCAGCAATGCCGGCAAAGGAGCCAAAGCGCAGCGGAGAAACAAGGCGACGATGATCATGTCCGCGGCGTGATAGTGTTTGCTCGATCCCCCGGCTACGAAATGGCTGGGGTTGTGCGGCGGAAGCTGCCTCTCTCTCCCGAAAGGAGCGTCAGATGTCCTATTGCCCCTTCTTCCAGACCCTGCACGATGAAACGCACTCGGTCGGCAAGCGTGTTTATGTGATCTCGGCCGCGTGCCCAGCGACGATGCGCCAGCGTGTGCCGGATTGACGCCACAAACGTGTGTAGGCAAACGTCCCGTCAATAGCCATTGCGCCGAAGTGGCCAACGAGCGTCGCCTTTGTGGTAGTCAGGATCATCTCGCCTACCGCGTGCGCTTGGGTCTCGTGAAGATCGAGTCTATCGAGACGCAAAAGCTTCTCGCGATGAGCCGAAAGATCGTCGTCCTTCGAGAGTACCTGTCCATTAGGCGCAGTGAATACCAGGTCATCGTCCAACAATTCGTCGAGCGCTTCGACGTCGTTGGCGAGCATTGCAGTTCGAAGCGCCGCTTCATATTGCTCGATGACTGTCGGGGCTAGATCCATATCGGGTCTTCGCATCGCAAAAGAAGTCGTAGATGTCGGTAGTAGGCGAGTAGCGGTGAGCCGATCAACGTCCCTGGAACCAGCGCCTACTCGTGTTTGAGCGCCGTGTATATTTTAATCTGCGTTTGCGAATTGCCGCCGGTGTGCGAGCCGAACAACACAAAGCCGGGGCCGAACCAACGTTGATAGTACCTCGGGATCGTCCTCGGCATGGTCGGACGCGCAACAACACGGAGGCGGGAATATCAGCGGGCCGCTTGGCTGATGATCGCTGCGGGAATCGATGGTCGTGGCGGGGCGCTGTCGGTTGCATCACCCTATTTCGATGAAAATTTTGCAGGCCTGGTGGGCCAGTTCTGCGCGAACATCAACACTCGACAGCTGAGGATTAAAATCGCCCCACCCTCACTCGGACAGAATCATCAGCACTTCCTGGAGCAAAGAAATTTCGCTTTCTGCGATATCAAGCATTTTCAATAGCATCTCGGCGTTGTTTTTGGACTTTTCAAATAGATCGCCAATTACGCACTCCACAGAAGGAACCACTCCCCCTACCTCCGCGATGGCCGCATCAGGCAGCTTGCTCAAAGCTTCGGCCGCAAATTCCAATGCCGATTGCATCTTTATTGCCAATATTCTCGCCTTATCCAGATTGCCCGAAGTTGCCGACGGGAAAACCGCCTCGATCAAGGCGACGTAGTTCGCCACCCGATGCCTTCTGGCGTAGTGCTCCGCAGATTCGCACACTGCCCGCCGCAACGCAGTGATTTCAACGCGCATCTTGTCGATAGCGGTGATTGTCAGGCGGCATACGCTCAAGAAGCTGGCAATGCGCGACATCTGCGTATTTTTCCAAATCAAGGAAGGGGAGCAGGAGGAATTTAATTCACTCATCTAAATGGGCTCGGAATGCTCGATCCAAAAATAAAATTCACTTCGATTCATTTTGTTGATTCGGCGCGATTGCCTTGCCGTGCTGCCCCCGGCGGCGCAGTACCGTCTTGCCGAGGCTGATCGAGCGGCTTGCTTTCATGTGACTATAGCCCTGATCTCGCACCAGGCAGGCGTTCTGAATAGCTTCTATAGCGGCATGAAAACACGGAACTTGAGAGGCACCTAACTATATAGTTATCGAATCTCTTTGGAACGCACGGATAACCATGAAACAAGCTGGCGGGCAGCCCGACCATGTCGAGCGGACGCATCGAGGACATCTACGCGGAGAACGGCTTCATCGCGATCGACGACACGGAGTTCCGCAAGCTCGGGACCCCGACGATCGGCACCGACTTCGATCTGAACGACCATCGCGGCGTGATCGTCGGCATCGCCAAGGTGGCCGCGAGCGGCCTGTTCGGCACACCCACGCTGTACACCACCTATGCGCGCGCGGTCCAGTACATCCCCTCGCCCCGCTTCACGATCTCCTACATCCTGGTGGAGCCGAAGAGCCCCGCGGATATCCCACGCATCAAGGCCGCCGTGAGCTCGCTCGGTTACCTGGCCTATACGCGCGAGGAGTTCATCGCGCAGATCGCGCGCTTCTACAAATACCAGACCGGGTTCGGCACCAATATCCTGCTGATGACGGTGATCAGCTTCCTCATAGGGCTGTCGATCTCCGGCCAGACCTTCTACGCATTCATCCTTGAGAACCTCGACAAGTTCGGTGCCCTGGAGGCCATCGGCGCGAACAACCGTGATCTGGTCTGTCAGCGTCGGATAGATACTCCCCACTTTCGTCGAAGTAATTTTCCCCAGTTTTTTTATCTGACGGCGCCGCGGTAGCGGCGCCGTCCTGTCGATCGCTGACCATATTGCCCTGGAGATCCGTCGTGGGGGTGTCGGTGGTCGAGCTGGAGGAAGTGATGACGATTCTGGAATTGCATCGGCAAGGGCTGAGTATTTCGGCCATCGCCGCTCGACTGGGTATGGACCGCAAGACCGTTCGCAAATACATCAGGAATGGCGTTCAGGCGCCGCGTTACGGTCCACGTACGCCGCGACCGTGCGTGGTCGATCCGTTCGTCCAGTACATCACCGAACGCGTACGCGAGTTTCCCGAATTGAGCGTCGAGCGTCTGCTGCGTGAGGTCCGGGCGATGGGTTACGCGGGCGGTCGCACGGCGCTGGGCGACCTGGTTCGGGAGGTCCGGCCGCCCCGCCAGCGCGGCTTCGAGGTACGCTTTGAGACGCCCGCCGGCCATCAGGCTCAAGTGGACTTCGCGCACTTCAGTGTCGAGTTCGACGACGCGCCCGGCCAGCGGCGTTCGATCTGGCTGTTCTCGATTGTACTCGGGCACAGCCGCTATCTCTGGGGACGCTTCGTCGAGCATCAGGACCTGCAGACCGTCTTGCGCTGCCACATGGAAGCGTTCGAGCACCTCGGCGGCGCTCCGCGTGAGATTCTGTACGACCGAATGAAGGCTGCCGTGCTCAGCGAAGTCGAGAGGCACATCGTCTACAACGCGAAGCTGGTCGCGTTTGCGCAGCACTACGGCTTCGCGCCGCGGGCCTGCAAGGCGTATCGCGCCAAGACCAAGGGCAAGATCGAGCGCCCGTATCGATACATCCGGCAGGACTTCTTCCTGGCGCGCCGTTTCCAGAACCTCGCCGACCTGAACCGCCAACTGCGCGAGTGGCTCGACACGGTCGCCAATGTCCGCGTGCACGGCACGACGCACCGCGTCGTCGCTCAGCACTTCAATGAGGAGCGTCCTACGCTGCAGGCGTTGCCGCCCGGCACCTTCAACGGCGTGATCCGGCTTGAACGGCGCGTGAGCCATGAAGGTCTCGTCTCGGTCGGTGGCAATTACTACAGCGTGCCCGATCGTACGCGCAAGCGCGTGCTCGACGTTCACAGTCTGGCGCACGAGATCCGCATCTACGAGGACGGTGAACTGCTGGCGGTTCATCCCGTGCTAGAAGGCCGACGACGAACCTCGCTGCTGCCCGGTCATCGGCGTGCAAACCAGCGTAAGCAGCAGGCACGGCACCCCGTGCCATCGGTGACGGCGAGCGTGGCTCGCCGGCCCCTGTCGTTCTATGACCAGGTCGCAAGACGTCTCGCAGAAGCCGGGAGGACCGCATGAACAGCATGCCTGCCTCGACACTGGAGCGCATCCGACGCTATCTCGTCGGCCTGCGCATGCCGCGCGCGCTCGAAACGCTGGATGCCACCCTGAACCGCTTCGAGCAAGGCGACAGTTCGATGCTCGAAGTGCTGGAAACGTTGCTGGGCGAGGAGTTCACGACACGCGAAACACGCCGCATCCGGATGGCGCTGCAGACCGCGCGGCTCGGCACGATCAAGACGCTGGCCGGCTACGACTTCAGCTTCCAGCCGAGCCTGGATCGCGATCGCATCATGACGCTTGCGCAACTCGAGTTCATCGAACGACGGCAGACCGTTCACTTCCTGGGGCCGCCCGGCACGGGCAAATCGCACCTGTCCATTGCGCTGGGCGTGGAAGCCGTACGCGCGGGCAAGAGCGTCTACTTCGGCTCTCTGGCCGAGATCGTGAACTCGATGGCCAAGGCCGAACGGGAAGGCAACCTGGCGCAGCGCGTGCGCTTCCTTGCCCGTAACAGCCTGCTCATCGTCGACGAGATCGGCTACCTGCCCATCGGCTCCAACGGCGGCAATCTGTTCTTCCAGCTCGTCAACGCCTGCTACGAGCGCTGCGCGATCATCCTGACGTCCAACCGCAGCTTCGGTGAATGGGGTGACGTGTTCGGCGACAGCGTGGTGGCCGCGGCGTTGCTCGACCGGCTGCTGCACCACGCGATCGTCGTGCAGATCGAAGGCACATCGTACCGCCTGCGAGAACACGCCGATCTGCTGCCGGACCATCTGCGCAACCGTCCGTCTTCCCTGAACCCCGTGCCCGCTGAACCGGCTCGCCGGCGCCCGGGCCGCCCCCGAAGGAACCCATTCGATCACGTCGCCGGCTGATCACCGTCCGAACAGGGTGGGGAATTTTACTTCGACACTTCTGGGGAAATTACGTCCGACGTTGACACTGGTCACCATGATCCTATTCCAGGCGGCCTTCACCGCGCTGACCGGCTACGGCATCGGGGTCGGCCTGTGCGTGCTGCTGATCAGCCTGGCGAAGCTGCAAATTCCCGGCTACGCCGCACTGCTCACCTACGGCAATCTCCTGCTGGCGGCCGGCATGGTGGTCGTGATCGCGGCGATCTCGAGCTACCTCGGCGTGCGACGCGTGTTGCGTATCGAGCCGTTCGACATTTTCCGGAGCTGAGCATGAGCCAGCTCGCGATCGACGCACGCGGCCTGGCCAAGGGTTTCGGCTCGGGCGAGACGCGTACCCAGGCGCTCGACGGCGTGTCAATGCAGGCCCGCTTCGGAGAGATGCTGCTGATCGTGGGGCCGTCGGGCAGCGGCAAGACCACGCTGCTCAGCGTGATCTCGGGCATCCTGCGCCCCGATGCCGGGTCGGTATCGATCGACGGCGTGGACCTGTGGTCGCTCGACAAGGACCGGATCGCGGAGTTCCGGCTGCACCGCATAGGCTTCGTGTTTCAGGACTATCACCTGTTTCCCAGGCTGAGCACGGCGGAAAACGTCGCGATCCCGCTGATCCTCAAGCGACTGGCGTGGGAGCAGGCGATGCGCGAGGCATGCGCGCAACTGCAGGCGGTCGGGCTCGGCAATCGCGTGCAGATGCCCCCGGCCAAGCTCTCGGGCGGCGAACAGCAGCGGGTGGCGATCGCGCGCGCCATCGTCGGCCGGCCGGACCTGCTGATCCTCGACGAGCCGACCGCCTCGCTCGACGGCGACACCGGAAAGATGATCATCGACTTCGTCAAGCATTAACCCACGCGCATCGGGACCACTGCGGCTACCTTCCGGTGCCGGTCCGGGAGGGAGATCGCTGCCGCTCCACACCCTCGACGACGCCCAGCGCGCCCTGCGCCTGCTCACGCCGCGCGACTTCGGCTTGTGCTCGCGCGGACAAGCGCACCTATGACGCTCATTAATCCGTGCCGGCCGCGCACGTCCGGCATCCCACGACTCTCGATTGACCAGGGTCAAGCGCCGACCAAGCCGCCGGCTTATCGTCCAATCACCGCCGTTCCATGTCGGGCCGATGGCGGGATCGCTCAGGAGAATCGCAGATGGAACCGCAGTTGTTGACCTATGCGCCGACGCCGCCGGCACGGCCGGCGGCACTCCAGGAAACGCCGGCGGCTGTCATCGACCTGCCGCGCCCCTGCCTCGACGGCGGCGTGCCACTGATGGCGGCGCTGGCGTCTCGCTCGAGTTGCCGGTCCTTCGCCGCGGAGGCGCTGCCGCCGGCCTCGCTCGGCGCGATGCTGTGGGCCGCCGATGGCATCAACCGCCCCGGCAGCGCGGGCCGCACCGCGCCATCGGCATACGGGGCCGATGCAATCGACCTTTACGTGGCCTTGCCTGGCGGCGTGTATCGCTACGATCCGCTCATGCATCTGCTGCTGCTCAAGCACGCGGTCGATGCCCGCAACCTGACGGGCTACCAGGATTTCGTGGGGCAGGCCCCGCTCGACCTGGTCTATGTGGTCCGCACCGCCGCACTGGCGGGCATGCCGCCTTCGCAGCTCGATATCTTCGCGGCCGTCGAAGCCGGCGCGATCGCCCAGAACGTGGCGCTCTACTGCGCCGCGGCCGGCTTGGGATCGGTGGTGCGCGGCTGGATCAATCATCGTGCGCTGGCCGAGGCGCTGAGCCTGAACGAGGACGAATTGCCGATCCTCGCACAGACCATCGGCTTCCCCGGCCATCTCGCGGCCTAGCCCGCTCGGGGCTGGTGTGCACGGTACAAACAAAACCCCGCGGGAGCGGGGCTAGACAGCTACGGCCGGTGGTATCCGCCCACCACGCCGCGCCGCGACAGCACCCACTGCCACAGCTGGATCTCGCGCGCGCGGAAGCCGCCCGCGCACGACAGCAGGTAGTAGCGCCACATCCGGTGGAACGTCTCGCCCTTCTCGGCGGCGAAGCGCGGCCAGGCTGCCTCGAAGTTCCGGTACCAAGCCATCAGCGTCCGGTCGTAGTCGGCGCCGAAATTGTGAAGATCCTCCACCACGAACAGGCCTTCCACCGCTTCGGCCACATGCGCGAGCGCCGGAATTTCGCCGTTCGGGAAGATGTAGCGGTCGATCCACGGATCGGGCATGGTCTCGCGGCGGTTCTTGCCGATCGTGTGCAGCAGGAACAATCCGTCGTCGGCCAGGCAGCGCTCCGCGACCTCCATGTAGGTCCGATAGTTGCGCGCGCCCACGTGCTCGAACATGCCGACGCTGGCGATCCGGTCAAAGCGTTCGTCCAGGTCGCGGTAGTCGGTCAGGCGGAACTCGATCGGCAGGTGCGCATAGCGTTTCGCGCCCCAGGCCGCCTGCTCCTTCGAAATCGTCACGCCGACGCAGGACACGCCGTAGCGCTCGGCCGCGTAGCCCATCAGGCTGCCCCAGCCGCAGCCGATGTCGAGCAACCGCATGCCGGGCTTGAGTCCGAGCTTGCGGCAGATCAGGTCGAGCTTGTGCTCCTGCGCCTGATCCAGCGTTGTCGCCCCGTCGCTCCAGTAGCCGCAGGTGTAGGTCATGCGCCGGTCGAGCATGGCCTCGTAGAACGCATTGCCGATGTCGTAGTGCTGCTCGCCCACCTGCCACGCGCGGCGCGCGGTCTGGCGGTTGGTCCAGCGCGCCCGCAGCGCCTGCCAGATCAGGCGCGTGCCATGCACCTGCTCGTCGAGCCGTGCCACCAGGATGCGGCGGAATAGTTCGTCGAGCTGGTCGCACTCCCATTGCCCCTGCATGTAGGCTTCGCCGAAGCCGAGGCTGCCGTAGGCGAGCACGCGCTCGGGCACCTTGGGGTCTAGCAGCCGGATGTCCCACGGGCGCGAACCGTCGAGACGGACGTCGGCGCGCGACAGGAGTTGCTCGACAAGCCGATAGGCGGACGTATGCGCCCCCATCTGCACGGGTTCGACGCGATCTTCCGGTTGTGTGGCCACGGTCGCTGCCTCCATTCTCGGGTTGGCCGAATTCAAACGCTCATCGCTGCCCCGGCGCTTCACTGCTTCGCGTTCACGCCCTCGTGACGGAATCGATGCCGGCGCGCAAAGCCGGCCATGGGCAGCCGCGATTTCCGGGGATCGACCCGGAACGCGGAGTGAAAATACTACGTCGCTTTGTGCACTGCATTGATTTGTGAGGATGCAAAGACTTCTACGCCCGGCGCAATAATCTTGCGATCGGCTCGTCGCCGGTGCATCCTCGGACGGGACGGCCGGAAGTTTCGCTATTCGAACGATCATAGACCGTCGCCGATCCGGCTTCAGGTCACGACGCGAATCGTTGTTTGTCCTTACATTTTGCCGACGGCGACGTCCGGGAGCCCGACTTCAGCGCGAGCGGCAACAGCCAGCATCCGAACCACGACGTGGCCAAGGGCGAGCAGCTGGTCCACGACGTCTATCGCGCGCTGCGCGACGGCCCGGGCTGGGCCGACACGCCAGCACGGCGGCAACCACGGCCACATCGCGCCGGACGATTCGGTCGGCGAATTCGACAATTTCGATTTCACGCGTTTCGGCGTGCGGATTCCCGCCGTGCAGATCTCGGCGCGCATCGCGCCCGGCCTCGGCGCGGTGCTCACGCTCGCCGAAGAATGCGCGATGCGCACGATGCCGATCCCCGCCGCGCGGCGCGCTCAGTTCGCCTGCAGCAGCGGTAGCAGGTCGCGGATCGCGGCCTCCTCGTCCTGGCCGGCCACCAGCAGCTGCACCAGCGCGCCCGCGCGCAGGCGCGGCGCCCAGGTCGCCGTTTTCACATCGATCTCGTGGCCGTCCGCGCTCAGCCGGATGTCGCTGCGGAAGCGCCGCGCGCATTCGGCGAGCGCCGCGCCGCACGCGCCGCTGGCCGAGAAGTCCCGCGCCGTCGCGAGCCTCACCTCCACCCAAATTGCCATGACGTCGTCTCCGAGGAGGGGGGGCAAGCGGGGCGAACGCCTGCCGGTGGCCTGAGCCAAAAAGCCTGATGAACACGGAAACCGGCGCGTACACCGACCATCCCGACATTATCCCGCCATCATCATAACATGTGCCTTGTATTATAATGTTATGCACATTCAAGCCGTGGCCGCCCGCGCGGCCGCCCCGCCACCCCTCGATGGACCCGCCATGTCAGCCCTGCCCGCATGCCCGCAATGCTCGATGAACAACACCTATCCCGACGGCGGCCTCGTCGTCTGCGCGGATTGCGGTCACGAGTGGTCGCCCGGCGCCGGCGCCGACGAGCCGGCGCCGGTTGCCGATGAGCTGGTGCGGGACGCGCACGGCAGCGTGCTCGCGAACGGTGACTCGGTGGTGCTGATCAAGGACCTGCGGGTCAAGGGCTCGTCGATCACGCTGAAGGTCGGCACCCGGATCAAGGGCATCCGGCTCGCCAGCGGCGATCACGAAGTGGACTGCCGCACCGATGCCGGCAGTTTCATGTTGAAGGCGTGCTATCTGCGCAAGGCCTGACGCGAATCCTGTGGGGTAGAGGCGCTGATGGATCGGGACCGGACGGCGTGGGATGCGTTCGTGGCAGTGTTCGCCGCGTCGCTGGGCGGCAACCAGCCGATCGTGCTGGAGACGCGGCGCACGGTGTCGCTGCACTTCGATCTGTCGGCGACGCAAAGCTTCATGTCGCTGGCCGAACCCGAGCGGCTGGTGCTCGAATACACGCGCATCATGATGGGCTTCGTGCTGCTCGCGCCCGCGCCGGCGCGGGTCCTGATGATCGGGCTCGGCGGCGGTTCGCTGGCCAAGTACTGCCATCGGCACCTGCCCGCCACCACGATCACGGCCGTCGAGATCGACCCCGGCGTGATCGCGCTGCGCGATCGCTTCCACCTGCCCGCCGACGGCGACCGCTTCGAGGTGATCTGCGCGGACGGCGCGCACTACATGGACCGCCCCGAGGTGTCGGCGGACGTGATCCTGCTCGACGCCTTCGAGGCCCAAGGCATATCGGCCCAATGCGCGAGCCAGTCCTTCCTGGCAGCGTGCCGCGAGCGGCTGCGCGGCAACGGCGTCCTGGTGGCGAATTTCGTCGATGACGATCCGGCGTTGCCGGTTTATCTCGCGCGGGTGGAGGCCGTGTTCGGCATGGCGCGCGCGGTCCTGATGACGAGCAATGCGGGAAATTGCATCGTGTTCGCGTGGAACGGCGCGAGCGCCCTGCCGTGCGCCGCCGTGCTGGCCAAACGCGCCGGTGGCTTCGATTTCTCGGCGGCGCTCGGCCTGCACGACCTGGCCGTGCGGCTCGAGCGCGGCCGGCGCTTCGAGATCGGACGGCTGGCCTGGAGCGAGTGCGGCCGGCCCCGCTGGGCGATCAAGGAATGACGCGGCAGCCGCGCTTGTTTGCTGCTTACTTGCCGCGTCGCGCGCCGCGCCCGACGGCCGTGCTCGCGGTGCCGTACTCCACGTTGTGCTGGGCCAGATAGTCCCGGATCAATTGCCGGACGACCTGCGACGGCGTGATGTCCTGTTCTGCACACAGCCGCTCGAATGCCGCCTTTTTCGCGGGGTCGATCAGGACGGTCAATCGTGCAGTCTTGGTTTCCATTTGCGGGCAGTGGCCGGGTTGATATGTTAATCAGATTCTAATCGATTCATCGGCCGGCGCAGCCGGACCGAATGTCGTGCGTGCCTCGCGCGGCGGCCGGCATCGGCCGCCGCGCGATCAGGCGACGGCGCCGCGCGGCGGTGCCGTCGAGGCGCGCACCACGAGCCGCGGCTCACCGGTCACGCGCATGCGCGGCGCCGCGTGCGCGCCGCCTTCACCGCTCGCGCCGCCCGGCCCGGCCAGTTCCGCGAGCAGCGCGACGGCCAGCGCGGCCGCCTCGGCGGTCGGCACGGCGACGGTGGTCAGCGCGGGCCGCGACTGCGCGGCCAGTTGAATGTCGGTGATGCCGATCACCGACAGATCGTCCGGCACGCGGCGGCCGGCGTCGGCCGCCGCGTGCATCGCGCCGAGCGCGGGCAGGTCGTTGGTGGCGAACAGCGCCGTGAGCTGCGGCGACTCGGCGAGCAGCGCGCGCGCGGCCGCGTAGCCGCCCTCGATCGTGTCCGGCGCGTAGCGCACCGGCGCGCGCGCGCCGTCCAGGCCGGCCGCGTCGAGCGCGGCGACGAAGCCCTCGCAGCGTGCCGCATGGATGCCCGACACCTTGCTGCCGACCAGCGCGCCGATCCGCCGATGGCCGAGCGCGAGCAGATGTCTGGCCGCCAGTTCGCCCGCCAGACGGAAATCCACCGCCACGCAAGGCAGCCCCGGCGGCAGCTCGGGCCGCTCCCACATGCAGAGCACCACCGGCGTGCCGCGTGCCACGGTGGCATGCAGGTCGTCCAGATCCAGGTTCGCGTTCATCACCAGCACGCCCTCCGACAGCGTGCCGGCGATCTGCTCCAGGTAGCCGCGGCCGATGCCCGGATCGTTCTCGGTGTTGCAGATGATCAGGTAGCGGCCGCTGCCGCGCAGCGCGCTCTCCACCGCTAGTGCGAATTCCGGATAGAACGGGTTGGCGATGCTCGATACCATCAGCGCGATGGTCGGCGCGCGCCCTTCCGCGAGCGCGCGCGCGGCCAGGTGCGGCCGGTAGCCGAGCGCCTCGACGGCGGCCAGCACGCGTTCGCGCGTGAGCGCCCCGACCCGGCCGCGGTTGCGCAGCACGTTCGAGACGGTGGCGGGCGTCACGCCCGCGGCTTGGGCGACTTCGGCGAGGGTCGGCATTGTCTCAATAAATGAAATCTAGTCTCAATATTTGTCAGCGGCGCCGGCTCGTTGCATGATGAGCCGATATCAGAAGGAAAAAACGGAGACGGCCTGACACGATCGCTACGGCGGTCGTTTTCGTGGCTCGCAGGTTAAGCGCTTAATCTCCGTCATTCCGGATTACATCATGGAGACGCAGCGATGGCGAGCATTTCGTTGAAGGGCGTTCAGAAGGCGTATGGCGAGGCCGCCCCGGTGATCCGCGACGTCGATCTGGAGATCGGCGCGCACGAGTTCTGCGTGTTCCTGGGCCCCTCGGGCTGCGGGAAGTCCACGCTGCTGCGGATGATCGCGGGCCTGGAGGACGTCAGCGACGGCGAGATCGCGATCGGCGGCCGGCGCGTCAACGAGCTGTCGGCGGCCCAGCGCGGCGTGGCGATGGTGTTCCAGAGCTACGCGCTGTTCCCGCACATGACGGTCTACGAAAACATCGCCTTCGGCCTGCGGCTCGCGAAGACGCCGAAGGCCGAGATCGACCGCAAGGTACGCGAGGCGGCCCGCATCCTGCAGTTGGAACCGCTCCTCGAGCGCCATCCTAAGGCGCTCTCGGGCGGCCAGCGGCAGCGCGTTGCGATCGGCCGCGCGATCGTGCGCGAGCCGGGCGTGTTCCTGTTCGACGAGCCGCTCTCGAACCTCGACGCGACGCTGCGCGGCCAGACCCGCATCGAGATCGGCCGCCTGCACCGGCAGTTCGCCGAGGCCAGCGTGGTCTACGTGACGCATGACCAGGTGGAGGCGATGACGCTCGCCGACAAGATCGTGCTGCTGCACAGCGGTGAGGATACCGAACGATACGGCAGCATCGCCCAGGTGGGCGCGCCGCTCGATCTCTACTACCGGCCCGCGAGCCGCTTCGTGGCCGGCTTCATCGGCTCGCCGCGCATGAACTTCCTGGCCGCGCACGTGCTCGCGGCCGACGCCGGCGGCCTGAGCGTGCGGCTCGACGGCGGCGGCGAGACGGTGCGGCTGCCGCTCGCGGGCGCCGGCGTGGCGCCCGGCGACGCCGTCACGTTCGGCATCCGCCCCGAGCATCTGGAATGCTGCGCGGCCGACGGCGGGAGCGACGCCGGCGCCCTGCTGCTGACGCGCCGCGTGACGCTCGTCGAGGCGCTCGGCGAGCACAGCTACGTGCACCTGGAGCAGCCCGACGGCACGCTGATCGCGAAGGCCCCCGGCGAGCTGCGCGTCGCGACCGGCGACACGGTCCGGCTGCGCGCGCCCGCCGCGTCCTGCCATCTGTTCGCCGCCGACGGCTTCGCGATCGCCGCGCCGGCACCGGCCGCGCTCTCGCCCGCCTGAGGGCAGCGCGCCGAACCGTTTATCGAAGCGCGCGCCCGCCGCCCGGGCGGCCCGCCACCCACGCGCCCCACCCCCAACGATCGAGGATCGACCGATGCGCCTTGGAGTCTGTTACTACCCCGAACACTGGCCGGAAGCCATGTGGAACGACGATGCCGCGCGCATGAAGGCGCTCGGCATCGAGCAGGTGCGGATCGCCGAATTCGCCTGGAGCCGGATCGAGCCGCAGCCGGGCGAATACGACTGGGGCTGGCTCGACCGCGCGATCGAGGTGCTCGGCGCGGCCGGCCTGCAGGTCGTGATGTGCACGCCCACCGCGACGCCGCCGAAGTGGCTGGTCGACCGGCATCCCGAGATCCTGCCGGTCGGCGCCGACGGCCGGCCTCGCGCGTTCGGCTCGCGCCGTCATTACGATTTCTCGTCGCCGAGCTACTTCGAGGCGTCGCAGCGCATCTGCGAGGCCGTGGCGCGCCGCTACGGCGCCCATCCGGCCGTGGCCTACTGGCAGACCGACAACGAATATGGCTGCCACCAGACCGTGGTCAGCTACTCGCCGGCCGCGCAGGCACGCTTTCGCGACTGGCTGCGCGCGCGCTACGGCACCATCGAGGCGCTCAACGCGGCCTGGGGCACGGTGTTCTGGAGCATGGAATACCGCAGCTTCGACGAGATCGACGCGCCGGTCGGCACGGTCACCGAGGCGCACCCGTCGCATCGGCTCGACTATCGCCGCTTCGCCTCCGACGAGGTGCGGCGCTACAACCGGATGCAGGTCGAGATCCTCCGCGCGCATTCGCCGGGCCGGCCGATCGCGCACAACTTCATGCAGCTGTTCACCGAGTTCGACCATTATCCGGTGGCGGCCGACCTCGACGTGGCGGGCTGGGACAGCTATCCGCTCGGCGCGCTCGAGGAGCAGTGGTACGCGCCCGAGGTGAAGGCGCGCTACCTGCGCACCGGGCACCCCGATTTCGCGTCGTTCAACCACGACCTCTACCGCGGCATGTCGCGGCTGCCGTTCTGGGTGATGGAGCAGCAGCCGGGGCCGGTGAACTGGGCGCACTGGAACCCGGCGCCGCTGCCGGGCATGGTGCGGCTCTGGAGCTGGGAGGCGTTCGCCCACGGCGCCGGCTGCGTCTCGTACTTCCGCTGGCGCCAGGCCCCGTTCGCGCAGGAGCAGATGCACGCGGGGCTGAACACGCCCGACAACCGGCTCGACCTCGGCGGCAGCGAGGCCGCCCAGGTGGCCGGCGAGTTGCGCGCGCTGCTCGCCGACGCCGAGGCCGGGGCCACCGCGCCGGTGCGCGCCAGCGTGGCACTGCTGTTCGACTACACCGCGAAATGGCTGTTCGAGGTGCATCCGCAAGGCGCCGATTTCCACTATCCCCGCTTCGTCGTGGAGTACTACTCGGCGCTGCGCTCGCTCGGCTTCGACGTGGACGTGGTGGCCCCGGACGCGCCGCTCGACGGCTACCGGCTGGTGGTGGTGCCGCCGCTGCCGATCGTCTCCGAGGCGCTGGCGCAGCGGCTCGCCAGCTGCGGCGCGCAGGTCGTGCTCGGCCCGCGCACCGGCTCGAAGACGCCCGATCTGCAGATTCCCGCGAACCTGCCGCCCGGCCCGCTCGCGGCGCATCTGCCGATCCGCGTCTGGCGCGTGGAGTCGCTGCGGCCGACGCTCGCCGAGACCGTGCAGGTTGCCGCCGCGCCCGACGCCGCGGCCTTCGAGACGCCGGCGCGCCACTGGCGCGATCTCGTCGAGATCGACCCGGCCCAGGCGGCGTCGGTCGAGATCCGCGCACGCTTTCACGACGGTCATCCGGCCTATCTGCGCCACGGCGTGTTCCATTATTTCGCGAGCCTGTTCGACGAGGCCGGCACGGCGACGCTGCTGGCGCGCGTCGCGCGCGAGGCGGGCCTCGCGCCCGTGCCGCTCGGCGACGCGGTGCGCGTGAGCCGGCGCGGCGGGCTGACCTGGGTGTTCAACTACGGCCCCGAGCCCTACCGGATCGACGCGGCGATCCCCGATGCGGCGATCGTGGTCGGCGCGCGCTGCATCGAGGCCGCCGGTGTCGCCGCCTATCGCACCGCGGCCGGCTGAGCCCGCGCGGCGCGTTCGCGGGCAGATTTCGTTGTTTCGCCATTCCGCAGTTCCGACAACAACCGCAACCAGGAGACAGCAGATGAACCTTCAACCCCGCTTCCGGCGCGGCCTCGCCGCGCTCGCCGTGGCCGCGCTGACCGGCCTGTCGGCGTCGGCCGCGCTGGCCGGCACGCTGAGCGTCAACATCGCGTACAAGGGCGCGAGCCAGCGTGCGGTGTGGACCCAGGTGGTGGACCAGTTCAAGCAATCGCACCCCGGCACCGACGTCAAGCTCGCGTTCGTCGACGAGGAAGCCTACAAGGTGCAGTTGCCGAACTGGCTGACCACGGCGCCGCCCGACATCATCAACTGGCACGACGGCGAGCGCATGGCCTACTACGCCAAGCGCGGGCTGTTCGAGGACCTGTCCGCCGACTGGCAGAAGAACCACTGGGACACGATGTACGCCTCGACGAAGGAGGCCTCGTCGTACCAGGGCAAGCCCTATGCGGCGCCCACCGTCTACTACGCGTGGGGGATGTTCTATCGCAAGAACCTGTTCAAGAAGGTCGGCATCACCGCCGAGCCGACCACCTGGGCCGAGTTCCTCGACGACTGCAAGAAGCTCAAGGCCGCCGGCATCACGCCGATCGCGGTGGGCGGCCGCGATGCGTGGACCCTGGCCGGCTGGTTCGACTACCTGGACCTGCGCCTGAACGGCAACGCGTTCCACCAGCAGCTGATGGCCGGCCAGATCCCCTACACCGACGCGCGCGTGAAGAAGGTCTACACCACCTGGAAGCAGCTGATCGACGCGGGCTACTTCATCGACAACGCGCTGTCCTACGATCTCGACGCGGCGCAGCCGTTCCTGTTCCAGGACAAGGCCGCGATGATGCTGATGGGCACCTTCATCACCGGCGGCTTCACGCCGGCGGTGCGGCAGGACATGGGCTTCTTCCGCTTCCCGGTGATCGACGCGAACGTGCCGATCGCCGAGGACGGCCCGGTGGAATCGCTGCACATCCCCGCCAAGGCCAAGAACAAGGCGGACGCGCATGCGTTCCTCGCGTTCGTCGAGACGCCGGCCATCGGCGCGCAGCTGGCCAAGGGGCTCGGCTCGCTGTCGGCCAACAGCCGCTCGCCGGAGCCCGACGACGCGATCTCGAGGATTGCCTTCCACCTGCTGGCCGACACCAAGGGCGGCATCGCGCAGTTCTACGATCGCGACATGACCAAGGAAATGGCCGACGAGGGCATGAAGGGCATGCAGCAGTTCCTCGCCGATCCGGGCAAGCTCGACGCGGTGCTCGCGCAGCTCGAGGCCGCGCGCCAGCGCATCTACCGGAAGTGATGCGGGAACCGAACCCGCAGTGAACTGGAAGCGAGCGGGGCCGGCGGCGGCACCGGGCGGGCCGCAGGCCGCCCGTGCCGCCGCCCCCCGCGACCATCAAGGAGATCCGCCGTGCCACGTATCGTGCTTTCCTCGCCGCCGGCTGCGGCCGCCGCGCAGCGCAACGAGCCGGGCGGCGAGCCCGCCGGCGCGGGCCGCGCCGCGCCGCCGCGCCCCCGGGCGCACGCGCCGCGGCCGCGCCGGCGCGCCTCGCCCACCGAGCGCCGCCAGCGGCTCGCCGCGGCGCTGTTCCTCGCGCCGGCCTGCCTGATGTTCGCGCTCTACGTGGTGTGGCCGGTGGTGTCCACCATCCGGCTGTCGTTCTACCACTGGGACGGCATGAGCGAGCCCGACTTCATCGGCCTGGCCAACTACGCCGAGCTGATCCACAGCGACACGTTCTATACCGCGCTGAAGAACAACCTGATCTGGCTGCTGCTGTTCCTGCTCGCGCCGCCGCTGGGCCTCGCGATCGCGCTGTACCTGAACCAGGCGGTGGCCGGCATGCGCGTGGTGAAGTCGCTGTTCTTCGCGCCGTTCGTGCTGTCGGGCGTGGTGGTCGGGCTGATCTATTCGTGGTTCTACGATCCGACCTTCGGCCTGCTCAAGCTGCTGATCGGCCAGGGCATCCCGGTGCTCGGCGATCCCCGCTACGCCACGCCCGGCATCATCTTCGCCGCGCTGTGGCCGCAGACGGCCTACTGCATGATCCTCTACCTGACCGGCCTGACCACGCTGAACGCCGAGCAGATCGAGGCCGCCCGCATGGAGGGCGCGCGCGGCTGGACGCTGCTCTGGCACGTGATCCTGCCGCAGTTGCGGCCCACCACGTTCATGGCGGTGGTGGTGACGGTGATCGGCGCGCTGCGCAGCTTCGACCTGATCTCGGTGATGACCTCGGGCGGCCCGTTCGACAGCTCCACCGTGCTCGCGTACTACATGTACGACCAGGCGATCAAGTACTTCCGCTTCGGCTATTCGTCGGCGATCGCGGTGGTGCTGTTCGCGATCATGATGCTCTACATCGTCTACCACCTGCGCCATCTGCTGCGCAGCGAACACTGACCGTCCGACAGGAGACGCCCGCATGTTTCCGATGCCGATCGACCGCTGGAAGCCCGTCTCGCGCAGGCTCTACAAGCTCACGCTGCCGCTCGCGCTGCTGCTGTGGCTGCTGCCGCTCATCGCCGTGCTGATTACCTCGGTGCGCTCCACCGAGGAACTGAACGCCGGCGACTACTGGGGCTGGCCGCAGCATTTCGCGCTGGTCGAGAACTACCGCGAGGCACTGAGCGCCTCGCCGATGCTGCACTATCTCTGGAACAGCGTGCTGATCACGCTGCCGTCGGTGGCCGGCTCGATCGTGCTGGCGGCGCTGGCGGGCTTCGCGCTCGCCGTCTACCGGTTCCCCGGCAACGCGGCGCTGTTCGGCACCTTCGTGGCCGGCAACTTCGTGCCGATCCAGGTGCTGATGATCCCGGTGCGCGACCTCACGCTGAAGCTCGGCCTCTACAACAGCGTGAGCGGGCTGATCCTGTTCCATCTGTCGTTCCAGACCGGCTTCTGCGCGCTGTTCCTGCGCAACTTCATCAAGCAGCTGCCGTTCGAGCTGATCGAGGCCGCGCGCATCGAGGGCGCGGGCGAATGGACGGTGTTCTGGCGCATCGTGGTGCCGCTGATCCGCCCCGCCCTCGCGGCGCTCGCGATCCTGGTGTTCACCTTCGTCTGGAACGACTATTTCTGGGCGCTGTGCCTGACGCAGGGCGACGACGCCGCGCCGATCACGGTGGGCGTGGCCGCGCTCAAGGGCCAGTGGACGACCTCGTGGAACCTCGTCTCGGCCGGCTCGATCCTCGCGGCGCTGCCGTCGGTGGCGACGTTCTTCCTGATGCAGAAGCACTTCGTGGCCGGGCTGACCTTCGGAGCGACCAAGGGGTGAGGGCCGACGCGCCGGCGCCCGCCTGGCTGCCGCCTCGCGCCGCCTCATGCCGCTCCCAGCCAGTGCAGCACCTGCTGCCAGCGCGGCGCCGTCATTGCGTCGAACCAGCTGTCGTGGTTCGCCTCCGGCAGCAGCATCAGGCGGCTGCCGGGATGCGCGCGCGCCAGACGTTCGGCGTGCGCCACCGGGATCAGCGTGTCGCGCTGCGAGCC
Organism: Burkholderia glumae LMG 2196 = ATCC 33617; assembly: GCF_000960995.1. NCBI lineage: Bacteria > Pseudomonadati > Pseudomonadota > Betaproteobacteria > Burkholderiales > Burkholderiaceae > Burkholderia > Burkholderia glumae. Next base: position 2,898,682 of record NZ_CP009435.1, read on the forward strand.
GATGATCACGAGCGGGCCGCGATAGGCGGCGGTCGCCGCGACCGAATCGAACGGGTCGTGCAGCATCCAGCGCACCGGAAACGCTGGATACTGCTCGTGCGCCACCGAGGCGAGCGTGTCCCACGGCGTGATCAGCGCGACGCCGGCCAGCGCGTGCTCGTTGCCCTGCACCACCCGCGCGGCCATTCCCGCGCCGAGTGATTCGCCCACCAGCCAGACCTCGCCGGGCCAGCTCGCCAGCGTCTGCGCGAGCGCCTCGCGCGAGGCGGCCAGCGCGGCGCGCATGGTGCGCGCTCCGGCACGCCGGCCGTGGCCCGGGTATTCGGCGATCACCACGCGGTAGCCGGCGTGCGCGAACACGTCCGCCAGCGGCAGCTTGGTCTCCGCCGACTCCTCGTTGCCGTGGTAGACGATCACGGTGCCGCGCGGCGCCGCCCCGGCCGGCGTGACGACGTAGCCGGCATAGGCGCCGCGGATCTGCCAGCGCTCGACGCGCTCGCCAGGATGCGGCATGCCGCGCGGATCGGCCGTGCCCGGCGTCGACGGCAGCAGCAGGCGGTCCTGCATCAGGTACAGCCCGGCGGCCGCGGCCAGGTAAAGGCCGGCGGCGACCCCGAGGCCGGCCATGACGATCCGTTTGGCAGACATGATGGCAGACATGAGGTGTCGAGGCATCGCAATGGAAACAAGCCAGTATAGGGAGCCGCGCGGCAGGCGGGCAGGACGCGGCCGGGCCTCACGCCCGGCCCCGGGCGGCCCGCGCGCCTACTGCGCCGTCATGCGCAGCAGCGAGGTGTCGTAGCCGAGTTCGGCCGCGCGCGCGACGAGCTGCTGGCGCAGCAGCGCGGACGGATGCGCCTCGCGCGTCAGCAGCCAGAGAAAGCGCCCCGACGGTTCGCCGACGATCGACCAGCTGTAGTCGTCCGCATGGTCGAGCACCCAGTAGTCGCCGACATAGAACGGGCCGAAGAACGACACCTTCAGCTTCGCGCCCATGCTGTCGGGCACCGGCTTCGCACGGCCCTTCGAGACGCGCGGCGCGCCGTTCGCATCGCGCGCGCAGGCGTTGACGACCTCGATCAGGCCGTCCGGTAGCCGCGCGTAGTCGGCGGTCACGCCGTCGCAACCGCGCTCGAAACGGTTCTCGTAGCGCGCGAACTCGTACCAGCGCCCCAGATAGCGATCGAGTTCGACGGGCCTGGCCGGTTGTGGTACGGCCGCGTTGCCGCGCTTGCCGCCGATCAGGCCGCAGCCGTTGAGCAGCAGCGCGGCGCCGGACACGGCGACGGTCAATGCAGCGAGACGTACCAGAGATCGATTCATTCGGGTTTCCTTGTCATGGACAATCTGCACCGCGCAAGCAGGTTCGATACCACCTGCGCGCGAACCGTGGCACGGCCCGCGCGCTGGCGGTCCGTGCGTTCGATGCGGCGTGGCGCGCCTGCCGCGCCGCAGCCGCCGGATGCCGCCATTCTTGCAAGGCGGCCTTGGCTGGATTGTAGTATTTACCGGCGCCTGCCCCGGCGGCGGCGGCCAGCGCGGGCGAGCCGTCGCGCCACGAGAGCCCGGCGGCGCGGGCGCCCGGCGCGCCTGACGCGAACTGGCGCGGCAATTGCATGGTGAACGGGCGGCCGGCACGGCACGCCGTGGCCGGCGTCGAGCTTCGACATCTCGCCCTTCCTCCACCCTTCAACTCTCGGGAGCCAACCGCCATGCTCAAATGGGCCTTGATTTTCGCGGTGATCGCCATCGTCGCCGGACTGTTCGGATTCACCGGCATCGCCGCCGGCTCGGCGGCAATCGCCAAGTTCCTGTTCGGCCTGTTCCTCGTGCTCTGCATCGTCTTCCTGGTGATCGGCATGGTGGTGGCCAAGCGCGTCGTCAAATAGCGCCGTCCGAGGCCCGGGCTCGCGAGGCGGCGGATCCCGGGCCGGTTCGCCGCGCCGTCCCGCTACCCGGCGCGGTGGACTCGACGCGCCCGCCGCCCCCACGCGCCGGCCGCCGCGCCTGCGCCAGGCCAGCGGCGTCGCGCCCGGCACGCCGCCGCGATGCGCGTGCCGCGTCGGACCGGCCGTTGCCGCGGGCGCGACGCCGGCCCGGCATCGCACCCTTCACGTCCTTCACGCCCCACCCGCCACGTCCCGTCCGCCCCACGGCGGCGGCCCCCACGCCCAGCCAACCGGCATGCCGGCTGAATGACAGCGAGCCGCGCGCGGCCCGTCAGGCGCTCTGCTGCCCCGCCGCGAGCCGATGGCCGCCCGTGCCCGCAGCGCCGGACGGCGCCACGCGCGGCCAGACCGCGCCCGGGCGCGCGCCCTTGTGCGCGCCGTGACGCCGCGCGCCGGACGGCTCGATGCCGGCGGAGGGCACCGGGCGATGCACGGTGTCGAGCCTGAACGGCGCCGGCGCGATCGCCGACGGCCCCTCGCTGAAGAAGCGGCCGCAGCCGCTGCCGTCGCTGCCGTCAGCATCGGCCGGCGCGCACGAGTGCGGCGTGTCGAGCCCGTCGTCGGCCGGCCGGGACGGTGCGTGGATCGTGCCGCCCGCCTCCAGCGCGGCGATCCCGGCCACCACTACCAGCGCGTTCAGCGCGTGGCGCAGCGCGGACTGACGGCAATGGCGCCGCAGGTCGGCATCGTAGCGTTCGAGCGCCGCGTGCCCGCGCGGGCTCAATGCGAAGCCGCCCGCGGCCGTCTTGCGCACGTAGCCGGCCGCGACCAGCGTGGCCGTGATGCGCTCCAGGCAGCGGCGCCGCTCGTCCACCGCGGCGTCGCGCGGCACCTGCGGCCAGTCGGCCAGCGCCAGCAGCGCGGCCGGCGCCACCTGCGACGACAGTTCGGCCGACAGCGCCGCGATCCGCCCGAGTACCTCCATGCGCGCCGCGCGCGGGGCGTTGGCGTGCCAGAAGCCGCGCATGCGCAGGTCGCCCAGCCATGCCGCGAGCCGGTAGCCGTGCAGCCGCACGCCCAGCACCACGCGCCAGGCCTCGCGCTCGTGAAACATGTAGCGGCGCAGGTAGACGACGTAGCTCAGCTGCTGCCGCCCAAGTCCGGCGAGCGTCGTCGCTGCCGGCGCCGCCTCGCCGCCGAGCACGCTGACGCGGTCGCCGTCGAGCCCGGTCACGAGCAGGCGCCGGGCATGGCCGGCTTGCGCGGCCAGATGGGCGATCACCTGCGGGCGGCCGGTCGGGTCCGCGCTGCCGATCGGTCGCACGCAGGCCATCGCCAGCGCGCGCCGCAAGAACCACTGGTTGATGAACATGGCTGACTCCGTTGTCTGGGATGCGCGTGCGACGGCGACGAGCGGCACGGGCCGGCCGGGCTTGCGCCGCGCGCCGGCCCGGTGCGGGACTTTCCGTTGACGGAAAAAACTACAATGCCGCTGCCGCGCAGGACCTGCCGGCGCACCGCCCTGCCGGGCGGCACCCGCCATCCTCGGGCAAGTCAGCGATGCGCAGCGGATTCGCGCGTCGGGTAGCAGCAAGAAGCGAGCCATGCGCAACGGGCCTGGCCGCGCGCGGAGGGAATGCGGCTCGGGAATGGGCGGCTGGCGCAGGCCGCGCGGCTGCACCGCGTCAGACGCCTGCGCATTCGAGTCGAGCGCCTTGCCGACCGCCACGAGGCGCTCGTGAAAATCGCCGCCTGCCTCGTCTGCCGACGACACTTTCGAAAATCATGCTGTCGGCGCGGCTTGCTCCCCTTCTTCGAAAGCCGCCTGTTGCGGCGCCGTCATTCGGCCGGATCCCATTGGGGGGCGAATTCCGGGCTCACCACTCGTTGATTTTTTGGAAGGGCAGCAATGAGCGCGCGGTCCTCGTCGTCAAGCTGGACCTTGAAGGATTCGAGATTGCTCGACTGATTGACACGGCTGGCAGCCTTGGGAATGGCAGCGACATTCGGCTGGTCGAGCAGCCATTTGAGCGCCACCTGAGTCGGAAGCACGCCGTGCTTCTCTGCGATACGACGAATCTCCGGGATCTCGGCCGCCCGGTTGCGCGCCAGCGGACTATAGGCAACCAGCGCAATATCATGCTCGATCGCGAACTGCAGCAGCTTGCTCTGGCCAAGCGTGACATGGTATTCCACTTGATGCGCAGCGATCGGGGCGCCCATCTCCACCACCACTTGGCGGAGCAAGGGCAACGGGAAGTTCGCCACCCCTATGTTACGGGCGTACCCACGTTCCTTAAACGAAATCAGCGTGTCGATCGTGCGTTCGAGATCCCAGTCCTTGCTCGGCCAATGGATCAGGAACAAATCCAAATAGTCGGTCCGCAACGACCGCCGCGAGTTGTCGAGCGATTGCTGCATATCCGCCGGGGATAGTTTGTCCCACCACACCTTGCTGGTCAGATAAATATCATCGCGCGACACACTGGATTCGGCCAGCGCACGACCGACTGCTTCCTCGTTGTTGTAGGCCGCTGCGGTATCGACGTGCCGATAGCCGAGTTCCAGAGCCAGCGCAACGGCCCGCGTGCATTCCTCGCCCACCATCGGCCACGTTCCCAAGCCCAGCTTAGGCATGTTCATTTGGTGAGAGTCAATCACGACGCTTTGCATTTCGGTTTTTCCTTGCTGTTCAAATATCAATATTGCCAATTGGCGGCGCTCGGAAAGGGGCGGCGGCGGTGCGCCGTGCTCCGACACCCTCGCCGGTAGTTTCTGCTCACATGGTCTGCCGCTCCTGTTCGACGATTCGGACAATCTTTGCTGCCGTGTCGGTTGTCGAGTCACATGCCGGGCCGCTCATCTGGTCTCGCCGGCTCCTCGGGCTTGCTGGGCCGATCTGCAATGCCACGCGAGCGGCAAGGATCTGCGCCATGCAAGCGATTTCACCGCGCCACTTCAATTTCATTTTCTGCAATACGGCTCGCGCGCTCCCGTTCCCCCGCTAGCGAGCGGCCCGCGAGGTAGCCAAACGTCATCGCCGGGCCAAGCGTGATGCCGCCGCTCGGATAAAATCCGCCCATCACGCTTGCACTATCGTTGCCGGCCGCATATAAGCCGGGAATGACGCGATGATTGCCGTCCAAGACCCGGGATTGCGCATCGGTCTGCAGTCCCTGGAAGGTGCCGAGGCTGCCAGGCAGCAATTTCACGGCATAGAAAGGCGCCCTTTCGATAGGCGCGACACAAGGATTGGGCGCGTGTAGCGAGTCGCCCTGGGCGCGATTGAAGGGCGTCGATCCTCGATGAAACTGCGGATCGGCGCCGTCCCTCGCGTGGGCGTTGTAGGTCTGTATCGTCCTGACGAGCGCCCGCGGTTCAATACCGCATCGCACCGCAAGTTCATCGAGGGTCGCCGCCTGCAGCAGGTAGCCGGAGTCCAGATGCGGTTGAATCGGAAAGGGAAATGGCTTTGAGAAGCCCAGGCCGTAACGCCGCTGGAAGCGGTGATCGCAGATGAGCCACGCATGGACGTCCTCGCCCGCCGGCGTTATCTCGAGCAGCGCCGAAATAAAATCGTAATACGGCGAGGCTTCATTGACGAAACGTTCGCCGGCCTTGCTGACGGCTATCACCCCCGGCTTTGCTCGGTCTATCAGATGTGGGAACACCACATCCTCGGCGCCATTTTGTTGCGGAACCAGCGAGACCGGCACCCATGCCGCCGGTGCGTGCAGCGTGTCGTCAAAGCGGCCACCGACAGATTCACCGAGGCGAATGCCGTCTCCGGTATTGGTTCGCGGCGCGGCAGACCAATGGTCAAGCCCGCTCGGCGTATAGAAAAAAGTGCTTTTCCGCCGTTCGATATCGTGCGGATACCCACCACATGCCAGGACCACACCGCGCAAAGCCCGTACCTCGCGCACTGCGCCGTCGATCTTCAGATGTGCGCCCGCCACCCGCTGCTTTTCCGTTATGAGATCAATTACGGTTGCACCCGCATTCAAATCGACACCGGCATCGATGGCGGACTTCAACAGGCGGGCAATCAGCGCGTTGCCGTTTACCAGGTGCATCGAACGCCCATACCGCAGCTTGTGCCATGCAAGCTGAGCGAGACGGCGCGTCACGTACAGCGCCGAGCGCACCGACCGCGTCGCCCGGTAGAAATGCGTGATATCGCGTCCGGCCATCAGCCCCATCCCGCCGAGGGTGATAACCGACAAGGGCTGGCGCAGCTTGTCGATCAATGGGCCGAGCTGCCGTCCGTCGAACGGCATCGCGCAGACGGAGCGCCCGCCGGTCTTCGCGCCAGGCGTCACGTGAAAATCCGGAATGGCGTTGCCATCGACAAAACGCACCGAGGAATGGCTCTCGAAAAAATCCAGCATCGCAGGGCCGTGTTCAAGGAACGCATTGACTCTGGCCTCGTCGAACTGGCCGCCCAGTTCGCTGCGCAGGTAGGTACGGGGCACCTCGATGTCTTCTTCAATACCGGCACGAACAGCCAGATGATTGCGTGGAATCCACAGCCACCCGCCGGACCACGCCGTGGTGCCGCCGAAAACGTCTTCTTTTTCCACAACCATGACACGCAGGCCCAAAATCGCCGCCGTCACGGCTGCGGACAGACCTCCCGCTCCAGAGCCAACGACCAGCACGTCACATTCTACAATCGGGTCCTTTTTCATATTTCCTCAGCTTCACGTGATTACTCAACCGATATTTCATCCAAATGCCGCTGAGTGGTTTCTACTGACCGCCGGATATATTCCGAGTATCCAATTTTCTCTACCGTCGGTTCGCCGGGGATTTCAAGCGCGTAGACGATATCAGCGGGCAGGCAATCAAGAATTCCCTTGACGTCGAGCCCCCCCTCCCCCGGCAAGCGTCGTTCGCAGCGCGCCGTGTAAATCGCTTGAGCCAGACTGACAGGATGATCGGCAGGCGCATCGCACACATGCGCCCATTTGAACCAATCGCGTGGCAGCGTCGCGAGCAACTCGAGACTCGAGTAGGATCGGTCAAAGTGCAACAGATCGACCAACATGGTGGCGTTCTGGCGATTCACCTCGCGCAGCACGCGAGCCGCCTCGACCAGATTCGGCGTGTCGGTCCAGGAAACAAATTCGAGGCTGACATTGAGATTCAACGGCTTCGCCATGTCGCAAAAAGCGCCAAACCTGTCGACGGCGCGGCTTCGGTCCCAATCCGGCAACTGGGTCAGCACGTATTTCGCTCCCAGCTCTGCACCGGCCTCGAGAAAATCCTGATAGTGGAGATGATCGCGAAGTGGGTCCATGCGAGCCGCTTCGATATCCCATACTTTGATGCCGGTCGCGGCCAGTCGGGCCTTGGTTTCCCGCATCAGGGCCCGATCGTTGATCAAATCGTAGAGTGGCTCGTCGGGCGTGGTGCGGTTGAGCCGCAGCCCTACATACTGGGCGCCTGCGTTGCTCGCCGCCTCGATGAGCTGAGGGGGATTGAGTCCTAAAGCTGTCAGATGCGCAATCGAATAGGCATTATTCATGACTGTTTGCAGGATAAATCATCCCAAAGATAGATTTGAAATCAAAATGGCAGGCCGGCGAGGAAATACATGATGGAAACTTCCGCTTCGACAAAAGCGCAGCACGATCACGGCGAGTCGACCTGGAATGTCCGGGCGCCATTCAAATAACGGTGACACGGTCTTGCCTGCGGATACCCTCTTTCAACTTGAATCATGAAGCTCGTTTGCATTTGCGACGCACCCGATCTGTCCGCGGTGCCAAGCAGTGCGCAGCGCGAAATATCACCGTGATTGGCCCGGCAAACCCCATGCATTGCCACGAGATGTGAAATCCGGCCGCATGCGCATTGACGCGACAAGCCGGGCCTACGCGGCCGGCGGGCCGCCGGCATTGGGGGCCGCTTGCACGCCCTGCCGCACGCGGCAGACCAGCTCGACTTCTCGCGCACCACCCGCTTCCACGCACCGTCGCCAGCGGCACGCAGCTCGCCCGCCGGGATATCCTCCGGCGCGCCAAGCAGTCCTGATGAAACCGATGCCAATGGTTTCATTGCAATCCACTGCCCTCATGGAAAGCAATGCATCAAATCGAATTCGTCCATTTCGATATCAATTCAAAAATGATTCACATCGCAAGCAACCTGGCATTGCAAAACTTCGTGAAACGCAAGACGATTACGCTATTTCGCCAACCATATCAATTTGTTAACTATCTGGTTAGTTTACGAATATTATCACGGAGATTTTTTACAGACAATACAATTCTTCATAACATAATTGAGCAGCCGGATAATTCCAATAATTTCCCATTAATTAAATATTTCTTGAATTCGAATTCATTTCGTTTCTAAAAAAATAAAATCATTGAGGGCCGTGAATTTTCTGGTATATGCTGCTTGCCTCGTTGAAAGCCCGCGCACGTCGTGACGAGCCAAGAGACGATGAGCACGAAGCTGGACGAGGACATCGAGCGCTGGGCAGTCGAGCACGAGGGCGCGCTTGCGACGGACATCCGCCGGCGCCGATCAAGGCGAGGCGTGGCAGGAGCGGCGCAAACGGGCTGACCGCACAACCGAGTGAAGCCGATTCGAATCGCGCCATCCATCGAGCGTCTGCTCTGCAGACACGTTTTGCTCACCACCCAGATCGACCGTGCCCGCCAATCAATCCCCTTTCCGCCGTGCGCCGCGCGCCACCCATACACGATGAACATCGGCATTCTTTATGCATTTCTCGCCTTCTTTCTTTGGGGGCTTTTTCCTATCTACTTCAAGGCGCTGCATGCGATTTCGCCGCTCGAAATACTTTCACATCGAATGGCGTGGTCGCTGGTGTTCATTGCCATCCTGTTGACGGTTCGGCGAAACTGGAACTGGCTGCCCATTTCCCTGCGTGAACCGCGCACCGTCCTACGCTTTGCGTCGTGCGCTACCTTGCTATCCGCCAACTGGGGGATCTATATCTGGGCAGTCAATTCGGGGCGAGTCGTGGAGGCCAGCCTCGGCTATTTCATCAACCCCTTGGCGAACGTATTACTGGGTTTCGTGTTTTTGCATGAGCGGCTGCGGCAGTGGCAATGGGTAGCCGTGGCCACCGCAACTGTCGGCGTGCTGTGGCTGACTTGGCAGAACGGTGCGCCCCCGTGGGTGAGTCTCGTGCTCGGCTTAACCTTCGGCAGCTACGGACTGCTACGTAAAACCGCGCAACTCGGTGCACTGGAAGGACTCGCGCTCGAGACGCTATTGCTGTTCCCCGTCGTCTTCCTATATCTGTTGTGGCTGGCAGCCCATGGCGAATCGGGCTTCGTCGCGGCACCGATCGGGATCAAGCTGCTGCTCGCGGCAGCAGGCCCGGTGAGCGCCATACCGCTGCTGCTGTTTGCGGCCGGCGCCCGGCGCATCCCCTTGTCGCTGTTGGGTATCGTGCAGTACGTTACCCCCACCATCCAGCTGCTGCTTGGCGTATTGGTCTACCGGGAGACGTTCGGCCTGGTGAAACTGGTCGGCTATGGTGCAATCTGGGCGGCGCTTGTCATCTATGCCGCCGAGGGCGTGTGGCGGGCCCGCGGAGCAGTACCCTCCGCGCCCCGCTCGACATGACACATCCCCGCCCTTTGACGGGCGGTTGAAAAGGTCTTGGCGGACGGATGGCGTAAGGAAATCCGGCCTCTCGTGACGGCCAGGATGCTGCTCGCGCCACCTCGCGGCTCCTCGCGGCTGTTCGGCCGGCCCACGCGAAGCCGCCGGCAACGACAAGGGCCGATCGGGTGGCCCGGCCGCATCGGCCGGGCCACCACGATCGGCCCTTGTCATCCTCTTCACACGCGGGCCGGCCAGGCCGGCCTCGCGTTCACACGGCCCGCTTGCTGCGCCGGAACTGGTCGAACAGCACGGCCAGCAGCAGGATGCCGCCGCGAATCAGGTACTGGTAGAAGGTCGGCACGTTCACGAGGCTCATCGCGTCCTGCACGGCGCCCATGATCAGCACGCCCACCAGCACGCCGGCGATGGTGGCCACGCCGCCCGTCAGCGACACGCCGCCGAGCACGCAGGCCGAAATCACGCCCAGTTCCAGCCCCACCGAGGTCTTCGGATCGCCGAGGCTCATGCGCGAGGCCAGCATCACGCCGGCGAAGCCCGTGACGAGCCCCTGCAGCACGAACACCGTGATCTTGATGCGCGTGACCGACAGCCCCGCGAGCAGCGCGGCCTCGCTGTTGCCGCCCACGGCCAGCACGTTCTTGCCGAACACGGTCTTCTTGAGCAGGAAGCCGAACACCACGAAGCCGACGATGTTGCTCCAGATCGGGAACGAGATGCCGAGGAACGAGCCGCTGCCGAGGTCGAAGAAGCGCTCCTCGGAGATCATCACCGCGTCGCCGTTCGAGGTCAGGAACGCGAGCCCGCGCACCGCCTCCATCATGGCCAGCGTGGCGATCAGCGAGTTGATGCGGAACCGCGCGATCAGCACGCCGTTGACGAGGCCCACGGCGCCGCCCGCCAGCACGCCGGCGGCCACGCCGAGCAGCACGCTGTGCGAGGCGGTGATCACGGTGGAGGCCACCACGCCCGAGAACGCGACGATCGAGGCCACCGAGAGGTCCACCTCGCCGAGCGCGAGCACGAACATCATGGTCACGGCGATCGAGCCGATCAGCGTGACCGACAGCAGCAGGCCCTGGATGTTGCGGGTCGTGAGGAAGTCGGGCACGGTCGCCGAGAGCACGGCGAACAGCACCACGAACACCACCACGATGCCCGACTTGTTGATCATGTCCCACGCCCGCGCACGCGCGGGCGTGATCGGCGCGGCGGCCTCGTTGGCGGAGGGCGTACCCTTTGGCTGCATGGCTTGATTCATTTCCGGTCCATCGTTTCGAAACGGCGCGCCGCGAAGCTCGCAGGCGCGCCGCAGTGGTTGGCTCAGCGCGGCAGCGCGAGCTTGATCAGTTCGTCGGGCGAGGCCTCGGCCTTCGGCACGCTGCCGACGATGCGCCCCTCGCGCATCACCACGATGCGGTCGGCCACGCCGATCACCTCGGCCAGATCGCTCGATACCATCACCACCGCGCGCCCGGCCTCGGCCAGGTCGTACAGCAGGTGGTAGATCTCGGCGCGCGCGCCCACGTCGATGCCGCGCGTGGGCTCGTCCATCAGGAACACCTCGATGCGCTCGGCCAGCCAGCGCGACAGGATCACCTTCTGCTGGTTGCCGCCCGAGAGCGTGCCGATCGCGGTATCGCCGTTGCGCGTCTTGATCGCGAGCTTGCGGATGTACTCCTGCGCGAGTTCGCGCTCGCGCCTTTCGTTGAGCAGGAAGCGCGCGGGGCTGAAATGGCGCCGCGCGCTGATGTTCAGGTTGTCGGCCACCGACGCGATCGCGACGATGCCCTCCTGCTTGCGGTCCTCTGGGCACAGCGCGATGCCGGCGCGCACCGCGTCGCGCGGGCTCGCGAAGTTCATGCGCCGGCCGCCCAGCTCGACGTGCCCGGCGCTCGCGCGCACCGCGCCGTAGATCAGCTTCATCAGCTCGGAGCGCCCCGCGCCCACCAGTCCGAAGAAGCCCACGATCTCGCCGCGCCGCGCCGTAAACGACAAGGGCTCGGCCAGGCCCGGCCCCATCAGCCCCTTCGCCTCGAGCAGCACCTCGCCCGTCGCGCGCGGCCGGTAGCCGTACACGTCGGCGATCGAGCGCCCCACCATCGCCGCGATCAGGCGGTTGCGATCGAGGTCGGCCACCGAGTCGAAGGTCTCGATGCGGCGGCCGTCGCGGAACACCGTGACGCGGTCGCACAACGCATCGACCTCGTCCATGCGGTGCGTGACGTAGATGATCGCGCGCCCGTCGGCACGCAGCGCGTCGATGATGCGAAACAGGTTCTTGGTCTCGCGCGCCGACAGCGAACTGGTGGGCTCGTCGAACGCGATCACGCGCGCGTCGCGCATCAGCGCCTTGCCGATCTCGATCATCTGGCGCTGGCCGATCGAGAGATCCTTCACCGGCGTGCGCGGATCGATGCGCTCGCCGAGCCGTTGCAGTTCGTCGGTGGCGCGCTTGACGAGCGCGCGCTCGTCGAGCACGCCGAGGCGGTTCGGCAGTTGCCCGAGCATCAGGTTTTCCGCCACCGTCAGCTCGGGTACGAGATGCAGCTCCTGGTAGATGATCGCGATGCCGGCATCGATCGCCGCGCGCGTGGTGGCGAAGCGGCGCTCGACGCCGGCCAGCCGCAGCGTGCCTTCCTGCGGCTGGTTCAGGCCCGACAGCACCTTCAGCAGCGTGGACTTGCCGGCGCCGTTCTCGCCCATCAGGCCGTGTACCTCGCCCGCGCGCACCGCGAGCGAGACCTGATCGAGCGCGCGCACGCCCGGAAAGCTGACGGTGATGCCGTCGAGCTCCAGGTAGGGGCGCGCGGCGTCGCCGCCTGCCGGGGCCGGGCCCGCGTCCGTCATGAGTTGATCAGTCATTGCATGCCGCCTGTCGGTCGCCTCGTTGCATCATCCTCAGATCCCGAGTTCGGCGCGCACCGCCTTCCAGTTCTCGCGCGTCATCAGCGTGCCGGTGGTCTGGGTGTCGAGCGGCGGCTGCTTGCCGGTGCGGATCCAGTTCACCAGGTTCTGTGCGCTTTGCTTGCCGTGGTTGGTCGAGCTCACGGCGATGGTGCCGTAGAAGCCGGTCGGCTGGGTCTTCTGGAACTCGGCGAAGGCCTCGCCGGCACCGTTGATGCCCACCCCGATCACGTCGGCGCTCGGCACGTGCAGCTGCTCGGTGGCGCGCACGGCGCCCAGCACCGATTCCTCGTTCAGCGCGAAGATCACCCACTTGTGGATGTTCGGATGCTGGGCGAGCACCGGCGAGGCCGCGTTGAAGCCGCCTTCGTCGTCGGTGGTCTTCTGCGGCGCGTCGAAGATGTTCTGCTTGAGGAAGCCGCCGGCCAGCAGCGACTGGGTCGCGCCGTCGGTGCGCAGCTTGGCGGTGGGCAGCTCGTAGTCGGTGATGCGCAGCGCGCCGACTTCCTCGGGCTTCCAGCCGCGCTTCTTCATCTCGTCGATGATCGCCTGGCCGACCTGGTTGCCGATCTTGAACGCGGACATGCCGAGGTGCGGCACGTTCGGCAGCGGCTTGCCGGACGAATCGACGAGCTGGTCGTCCACCGTCACGAACTTCATGTTGTACTGCTTGGCGCGGCGCTCGATGGCCGGCCCGAGGCGCACGTCGGGCGCGCAGATCACGAAGCCCTTGGCGCCTTGCGCGCCGAGGTTGTCGATCGCGGCCAGCACCTTCTCGCCGTCGGGCGTGCCGATGTTGACGACCGAGAAGTTCTCCTTCTGGCCGAGCGCGGTGGCCGCCTTCTGCTCGTTGATGAACCATGCCTGCTCGGGCATCTTGACCAGGAAGCCGATCTTCAGGGGCGCCTCGGCGCTGGCCGTGCCGGCGAAGCCGAGCGGCGCGGCGCACATGGCTGCGAGCAGGACGCGCAGGGTCAGGCGGCGGGTGTTGCGAATCATGTTTCTGTCTCCTCGGTTATGGTGATGATCGAGGCCGGGCCGTTCAGTGACCGAACGGCTCGACCTCGACGTGCTTGCCCAGCATGAATGCGTCGGCCACGAGCCGCAGCGGGCTCACGTCGACGTCGTCGGTGCCATGGCCGATCAGCCAGTGGAACCGCTCGTAGAGCGAGGCGTATTCGCGCTCGGCATCGAGCGCGACCGCCTCGCCGGCAATCGTCAGGCGCTTGCCGCCCTCGGCGATCGACAGCCGTCCGTCGGCGGTGTCGACATCGATCTCCCATTGCTCGACCGGGCCGTGGCGCCAGTCGAATTCGGCGCGCACCGGCGCGCCGGCCGCGTCCACGCAGTCCAGCTCGGCGGCGATCGGCGTCGCGCAGTCGGCCGGCACGTGCAGCGTGGCCGCGCGCAGCAGCACCGGGTTCGGCAGGATCTGCGTGACGATCGACAGCGCGTTGATGCCCGGATCGAACACGCCGAGGCCGCCCGCCTCCCAGATCCACTGCTGCCCGGGATGCCAGCGCCGCACGTCCTCCTTCCAGCGCACCTGCACCTCGCGCACCTCGCGTCCGGCCAGCCAGGCGCGGGCCGGCTCCACCGCGCTCGCATGGCGCGAATGCCAGGTGGCGAACAGCGTGCGGTTGTGCTGGCGCGCCAGCGCGCGCAGCGCCTCCACCTCGCTCACGCCGGCGCCGGGCGGCTTTTCGAGCATCACGTGCTTGCCGGCCAGCAGCGCGGCGCGCGCCTGCTCGTAGCGGACCTGCGGCGGGGCACACAGCGAGACGGCGTGAAGGCCCGGCTCGGCGGCCAGCAGCGCCGCGAGATCGGGGTAGTTGCGCACCGCCTCGACCTGCGCGTTACGGCTCGCGGCGGCCACCAGCTGGAAGCCCGGATTGGTGGCGATGGCGGGCAGGTGCTGGTCGCGCGCGATCTTGCCGACGCCGACGATGCCGAGGGTATAGGTAGTCGTGTTGATGGTCATGGTCCGTGGATCTCACTTGCCCCAGCGCAGCACGAGCGGGTCGAGCCGGCGCGCGATCGCGAGCAGCTCGGCGCGCGTGTCCGGATGGATGGCCGGCAGCGGATGGCGCGGCAGCTCGCAGTCGATCACGCCGCCCTCCTTCATCAGCGCCTTGCAGGCCAGCAGGCCGGCCTGGCGGTTCTCGTGGTTGATGAGCGGCAGCCACTGCTGGTACAGCGCGTAGGCGTCGTCGGCGCGGCCCTCGCGATGCGCCGCCAGGATCGGCCGGATGCCGTCCGGATAGCCGCCGCCCGTCATCGCGCCGGTCGCGCCGGCGTTCAGGTCGGCCAGCAGCGTGATCGCCTCCTCGCCGTCCCACGGCCCTTCCACGGCATCGCCGCCCAGCCGGATCAGCTCGCGCAGCTTGTTGGCCGCGCCCGGCGTCTCGATCTTGAAGTAGGCCACCTGCTCGACCTCGCGCGCGAGCTTCGCGAGGAACGGCGCGGACAGCACCGTGCCGCTCGCGGGCGCGTCCTGGATCATGATCGGGATGTCGATCGCGTCCGACACGCGCGCGTAGAACTCCTGGATCGCCGGCTCCGGCACGCGGAACGTCGCGCCGTGGTAGGGCGGCATGATCATCACCATGGCCGCGCCCTGCTCCTGCGCGCGCCGGCTGCGCGCCGCGCAGATGCCGGTGCCGTAGTGGGTGGTGGTGACGATCACCGGCACGCGGCCGGCCACGTGCTCGAGCACGGTGCGCGTGATCAGCTCGCGCTCGTCGTCAGCGAGCGAGAACTGCTCGGAGAAGTTCGCGAGGATGCACAGGCCGTCCGAGCCGGCGTCGATCATGAAATCGACGGCGCGCTTCTGGCTCGCCAGATCCAGCTCGCCGGTCTCGGTGAAGGTGGTCGGCACGACGGGGAAAACGCCGCGGTAGCGGGGGGAGCGACTCGTATTCATGGTGTCCTTCGGTCCTGCCTGGATAGCGTCGATAAACGGATCATGCGGAAGCGGCGTCACGGCTGGCGCGCGAGCGCGCCGTCGCGCTCGTCGCGCGGCGGCCTGGCCAGCGCGGCGCGCACGACGAACGTCATCAGCACCGCGAACAGCAGCGTCGCCGCGAGGAAATAGAGGCCGGCCGCGAGGCTGCCGGTGGCGTCCTTGATCAGGCCCACGCCGTAGGGGCCGAAATAGCCGCCCAGGTTGGCCAGCGAGTTGATCGTCGCGATCCCCACGGCCGCGCTCGGCCCGCTCAGGAACTCGCCCGGCAGCGCCCAGACCACGGTCTGGATCGAGTAGAGCGAGAACGCGGTCAGGCTCAGCAGCAGCAGTTGCAGGGCCGGCGCGTGGACCCACGCGCTCGCGGCCAGCGTCAGGCCGCCCGCGGTGGTGACCACCACGATGTGGCCGTAGCGCTCGCGGCGGCGGTCCGAGTGGCGCGGCACGATCAGCAGGCCGGCCACCGCGAACAGGTACGGCACGGCCGACAGCCAGCCCGCCGTGGCATCGCTCACGCCGAAGCCCTTGATGATGGTGGGCAGCCACAGCGACAGCCCGTAGATGCTGATCGGGAACGGCAGGTACAGCGCGGCCAGCAGCAGCACGCGGCGGTCCTTCAGGGCGCTGAGCGCATTGCGATGCGGGTCGAGCGCGTGGCTGCGCTGGTCGGCGGCCAGCTCGCGCTCGATCCAGCGGCGCTCGGTCTCGCCGAGCCAGCGCGCCTGGGCCGGCGATTCGGGCAGCACGCGCAGCGTCGGCACGCTGAGCAGCACCGCCGGCAGCCCGGTGGCGATGAACAGCAACTGCCAGTTGGCGAGGCCGAACAGGCCGTGCGTTTCCAGCAGCGCACCGGCCAGCGGCCCGGTGACGATGCCGGCGACCGGCTGCGCGAGCACCAGCAGGCCGATCACGCCGGCGCGATGGCGCATCGGGAACCATTGCGTGAGGAAATAGAGGATGCCGGGAAAGAGGCCCGCCTCGGCCGCGCCGAGCAGGAAGCGCAGCGCGTAGAAGCTGTGCGGGCCGCTGACCCAGGCCATCGCCATGGTGATCACGCCCCACGTAAACAGGATGCGCGCGAACCAGACGCGCGCGCCGTAGCGCGACAGCGCCAGGTTGCTCGGCACCTCGCAGAGGAAATAGCCGACGAAGAACAGCCCCGCGCCGAGCCCATAGGCGGCGTCGCTCAGGCCCACGGCCGCGTTCATGTGCAGCTTGGCGAAGCCCACCACGGTGCGATCCACATAGGCCACCACGTAGATCAGCGCGAGGAACGGCACCAGCCGCCGGGCGATATGGCCGACGATCTGCCGCTCCTGCGCGCCTTCGGTGGCACCGGCATGCCCGTCCTGCGAATTCGTCATCGTGTCTCCTTGAACCTTGCCGGCGGTGCCGGTGGCCGCGGCGCGCGGCCGGCACCGCCGGCAAGCACGCGGCGGCCGCGGCCGCGGCCGGTCCGTCAGTGCGAGTGGCGCGGCACCTCGGCGCCGCGCATGCCGACCAGGAAGTCGAGGTCGCACCCCTCGTCGGCCTGCAGCACGTGATCGACATAGAGCCGGGCGTAGCCGCCGCGGCCGGCCTGCTCGGCCACGCCCGGCGCGGCGCTCGGATCGACGTCGCGCAGGCGCCGAGCCAGTTCCTCGTCGCTGATGTCCAGATGCAGCCGTCCCGCCTCGCAGTCGAGCTCGATCCAGTCGCCGTTGCGCACCGCCGCGAGCGGTCCGCCCGCGGCCGCTTCCGGCGCCACGTGCAGCACCACCGTGCCGTAGGCCGTGCCGCTCATGCGTGCGTCGGAGATCCGCACCATGTCCTTCACGCCCTGGCGCAACAGCTTCGGCGGCAGGCCCATGTTGCCGACCTCGGCCATGCCGGGGTAGCCGCGCGGGCCGCAGTTCTTCATCACCAGGATCGAATCCTTGTCCACCTCCAGCGACTCGTCGCCGATGGTCGCCTTGTAGTGATCGAAGTTCTCGAACACCACCGCGCGGCCGCGGTGCTTGAGCAGCTCCGGCGTGGCGGCCGAGGGCTTGAGCACGGCGCCGCGCGGCGCGAGGTTGCCGCGCAGGATGCAGATGCCGCCGTCGGCGATCAGCGGCCGGTCCAGCGGCCGGATCACTTCCTCGTCGTAGTTCGGCGCCTCGCGCACGTTGTCCCAGATCGATTTGCCGTTCACCGTCAGCGCGTCCGGATGCGGCAGCAGCTGCGCCTCGCCGAGGCGGCGCAGCACCGCCGGCAGGCCGCCCGCGTAGTAGAACTCCTCCATCAGGAAGCGGCCCGACGGCTGCAGGTCCACCAGCGTCGGCGTGTTGCGGCCGATGCGCATCCAGTCTTCCAGTTCCAGCGGCACGCCGATGCGGCCCGCGATCGCCTTCAGGTGGATCACCGCGTTGGTCGAGCCGCCGATCGCCGCGTTGGTGCGGATCGCGTTCTCGAACGCGGCGCGCGTGAGCACCTTCGAGAGCTTCAGATCCTCCAGCGCCATCTGCACGATGCGGCTGCCCGACAGATGGGCGAGCACGTAGCGGCGCGCGTCCACGGCCGGAATCGCCGCGTTGTGCGGCAGCGTCACGCCGAGCGCCTCGGCCATGCAGGCCATCGTCGAGGCCGTGCCCATGGTGTTGCAGGTGCCGGCCGAGCGCGACATGCCCGCCTCCGCCGACAGGAAATGATGCAGATCGATCTCGCCGGCCTTCAGCGATTCGTGCAGGCGCCACACCGCCGTGCCCGAGCCGATGTCCTTGCCCTCGAGCTTGCCGTTCAGCATCGGGCCGCCGCTCACCACGATGGCCGGCACGTCGCAGCTG
Source organism: Burkholderia glumae LMG 2196 = ATCC 33617 (assembly GCF_000960995.1). Lineage (NCBI taxonomy): Bacteria > Pseudomonadati > Pseudomonadota > Betaproteobacteria > Burkholderiales > Burkholderiaceae > Burkholderia > Burkholderia glumae. Next base: position 2,916,855 of record NZ_CP009435.1, read on the forward strand.
GCCGCGCCCATCAGCAGCGCCGGGGTGGTCTTGTCGCAACCGGCCAGCAGCACCACCGCGTCCACCGGGTTGCCGCGGATCGCCTCTTCCACGTCCATGCTCGCCAGGTTGCGCGTGAGCATCGCGGTCGGGCGCAGGTTCGACTCGCCGTTCGAGAACACCGGGAATTCGACCGGGAAGCCGCCGGCCTCGTACACGCCGCGCTTGACGTGCTCGGCGAGCTTGCGGAAGTGCGCGTTGCAGGGCGTCAGCTCCGACCAGGTGTTGCAGATGCCGATGATCGGCCTGCCGTCGAACTCATGGTCGGGAATACCCTGATTCTTCATCCAGCTTCGATACATGAAGCCGTTCTTGTCCGTGGTGCCGAACCATTGTTGGGATCGCAGCTTCGGTTTGCTTGCCGACATCGTTTGCCTTGCGGTGGCTAGATTTGCGTGCAGTCTATTAACAAAGTTGATAACGTACTAATGAAAAGTTGGACGTCTCACATATCGATCTCCGTATCGGTGCAAATACTTAATTTCATGCTTGATTCGAACCCCTGGTACATCCGCACGCGCCTGAAGACACGGCAGCTGCTGCTCGTGGTGGCGCTCGCCGAGGAAGGCAACATCCACCGCGCGGCGGCCGCGCTGAGCATGACGCAGCCGGCCGCCTCGAAACTGCTGCGCGAACTGGAGGAGATGCTCGGCACGGTATTGTTCGAGCGCATGCCGCGCGGCGTGAAGCCGACGCTGTACGGCGACGCGCTGATCCGCCATGCGCGCGCCGCGCTCGGCAGCCTGGAGCAGGCGCAGGAGGAACTGAGCGCGCTGAAGGCGGGACGCCTCGGGCATGTGGCGGTGGGCGCGATCACCTCGCCCGGCGTGCGCCTGCTGCCGGCCGCGGTGGCGGACCTGAAGCGGCGCCACGCCGACATCCGCATCTCGGTGGAGATCGACACCAGCAACGTGCTGCTCGAACGCCTGGCGCAGGACAAGCTCGACATCGTGATCGGCCGGCTCTCGCCCGAGCACGACAAGCGCCAGCTGCGCTACGAAACGCTGGCCGGCGAGCTGGTGCGTGCCGTGGTGCGGCGCGGGCATCCGCTGCTGGCCGACGCGCCCAGCGCGCTGGAGGAGCTGCGGCGCCACGCCTGGATCGTGCCGCCGGCCGGCAGCGTGCTGCGCCACCGCTTCGAGCTGATGTTCCAGCGTGCCAGCCTCGCGCCGCCGTCGAGCGTGGTGGAGACGCCCGCGCTGCTGTTCATCACGCGCCTGCTCGAGAAGAGCGACATGATCGCGGTGCTGGCCGAGGACGTGGCCGACTATTACGCCGGGCACGGCATGGTGGAGATCCTGCCGCTGCCGATGGAATGCCGGATGGACGACTTCGGGCTCATCACGCCGGCCGAGAAGCTGCTCTCGCCGGCCGCCGCGCTGATGATCGAGGCGCTGCGCGCCGCCGGCCGCGAGACTTACGCGGCGCCCGCCGGCGCCTGAGCCAGCGGGCCGGCCGCTGCGATCCGATGATCCGATGGGCGCGGCCCGCCGCCGGCCGGATTCAGCGCCTCGATCAGCCCCCTGCCGAGCGGGTAGCCGCGCGCCTGTTTCAGGCGCCGCCGGCTCCGGGGCCTGCCGCCGGCGGCGCCTCGTGCAGGCGCTGCAAGAACACCTTCAAGCCTTCCAGCAGCGGCGTCACCGCCTGCCATAGCGCCTCGTCGTGCAGCAGCCGGTAGGCGCCCGTCACGCCGGGCGCCGCGTCGCGGTGGTCGGCCGGCCGCCAGTTCGCGACGTGGTTCACGGCATCGGTGGCCGCGAACGCGAAGCGGCCGAGCTGGTCGGCGGGAATCCGCGACAGCGCCGTCAACAGCACCGCGAGGTTCTGCATGCCGGCCTGGACCTCGGGCTGGCTCAGGCCGCCGAGCATCTCCGCGACCTGGCTGTTGGCATCGACGAAGTCGTGCGCCACGCGCAGGAAGCCGCGCCGGTGCAGGCTGTCGAGCAGCTTGCCGAGGGCGTCGTGTGCCTCGGGGGCCGCGTGCGACGCGGCGGCTGGGCTAGCGGGAGGTTCGATCATGGGCGGCTCCGGGCGCTCGTGAATGAGCCCCCATTCCAGCAGCGATCCGGCTTCGGCGCCCGGCCCGCCGGCGCGGGCGGCCTGCTTCCCGCCCCACCCCGAGCGGCGCAGCGAGCCCGCCCCGCGATCGCTCGCCGGGCCCGCTGCGCCGCCCCGCGCGCGATCCGCCCAGGCGCGCCCGGCAAGCCCGGCGGTGCACGCGTGCGGCGCGCGCCGCACCACGAAGCAGGCGCCATGCCCGCCATCGCGCGGCCCGCCGCGGGGCCGCGCGGCGCTCAATCGAGCAGGCTGCCGTCGCGCGCCACCACGCGCCCCGCCGCCACCACCAGCCGCCGCGGCGGCCGTGCCGCGACCGCCTCGGCCGGCGTGTCGGCCTGCACCAGCACCAGATCGGCGCGCGCTCCCGGCACCAGCCCGTAGTCGGCGAACCCGCAGCCGCGTGCGGCCGAGCCGGTCACGCAGTCGAGCGCGACGGCCAGCTCGTCGTCGCGGCGCAGGTTGTAGCGCATGCCGATCAGCATCGCGCGTTCGAGCATGTCGGGGCGTCCGTAGGGGGTCCAGGTATCGCGAATCCCGTCGTTGCCGCCGGCCACCGTCACGCCGGCCGCACGGCAGGCCATCAGCGGCGGCACCTCGACGTCGGGCGGCGCGCTGGTGACGAGCGCCACCTCGAGCGCGGCCATCCGCGCCAGCAGCGCGTCGCGCGCGGGCGGGTCGATGCCGCCGAGACAGAAGCCGTGGCTGACGGCCACGCGAGCGCGCATGCCGAGCGCGGCGGTGCGATCGAGGATCGCGCCGAGCGACGCGGCGCCCATCGCCGCGCGCTCGTGCAGATGCAGGTCGAGCCGCTTGCCGTGCCGCTCGGCCAGCCCGAACAGCAAGTCGAGCGCGGCCGTCCGGTCGCCCTCGATCGCGCATGGATCGAGCCCGCCCAGGCAATCGGCGCCCGCGCGCAAGGCCGCGTCGAGCAGCGCCGCCGTGCCGGGACGGGCCAGCACGCCCGACTGCGGGAACGCCACGATCTGCATCTCCAGCGTGCCGCGCAACGCCTCGCGCGTGGCCAGCACGCCCTCCAGATGCTTGAGCCCGGCCTCGGTGTCGACGTCCACGTGGGTGCGCAGCCGCGTGGTGCCGGCCGCGAGGAAGGCGCGCGCCAGCGCGAGCGACTGGCGGCCCGCGTGGTGGCCGCTCGTCGCGCGCCAGCGGCGCTCGAATTCGATCCGGTCGACCAGCCGCGGCCCCACCTCGTTGCGAAACCACGGCAGGCCCCAGTGCGTCTTGTCCAGATGCGTGTGCGCCTCGACGAGGCCCGGCAGCGCGAGCGCCCCGCCGCCGTCCTCCACCGTGCAGCCGGGCGGCGCGTCGAGCGCGGGGGCGAGCGCGGCGAAGCGCTCGCCGTCGATGCGGATGTCGGCGCTGGCGCCGCTCGCGAGCCGGACGTTGCGGATCAGCAGGGAACTCATGGCGTCATCGGATCGGTGAACGTGGACGTGGATCGGGCAAGCGACGGCGCCGCCGGATGCGCTCGCAGGCGGGCGTGGCTCATAGCATCGTCACCGGCAGCTCCGGTTCGAGCCGCTGCCAGACGAAGCCGATGTGTTCGAGCATCAGCCGCCGCGCGTCCTCGGGCCGGCGCGCGCGGATCGCCTCCCAGAGCGCCAGATGCTGCCCGAGCAGTTGCCCGGAGGCCTGCTCGAGCAGCGCGACGAGCCGCGTGTTGTTGAGCGAGATGTGGGTATGCAGCATCTTCGCGAGGCTGGCCTGCAGGTGCCGCAGCATCGCGTTGTGCGAGGCGCTCGCGAGCGCCGCGTGGAAGTCGCCGTCGAGCCGGGAGCCGCCCGCATGGTCGCCGGCGCGATGCGCGACGGCCATCGCGTCGGTGACGGCCTCGATCCGCGCGAGATCCTCGTCGGTGGCGCGTATCGCGGCCAGATAGGCGGTGGTGCCTTCCAGCATCAGCCGGAATTCGAGCATGTCGGGGCGCAGCTCGGGATGCTCGCTGACGAGCTGCCGCCATGGCGAGATGAGCCCGGTCTGGAGCCGGTCCGACACGTAGAAGCCCGACATCGGCCGGCTCGCCAGCAGCCCTCGCGCGACGAGCCGCTGCAACGCGGTGCGCACGGTCGAGCGCGCCGCGCCCATCGCCTCGGCCAGCTTGCGCTCGCCCGGAATCCGCTGGCCGGGCGCCCAAGCGCCCTCGATCAGCTGGGTTTCGATCTCGCGCACGATCCGCTCGGTCTGGTTGAGGGTTTTCATCAGAAGAATGTCATGGGAAGCGGTGCCGGTCGGGGCGCATAAACTGGTCGTACCAGTTTGCCGGAATGTCGCACCGCTGTCGATCATGGCGGCCATCGGTTGACGGCGCCCGGCGAGGCGGCGGCAGCCGCCGCCCGCGGCCGCCCCGCGCGGCGGGCACGACCCCGACGGCACCGGCTCCCCCCGGCGGTGCCCGCTTCCCCCCCGCTGGAGATGCAAATGAAGGTAGCCCTGTTCGTCCCGTGCTTCATCGATGCGCTATACCCGGAAGTCGCCGTCGCGACGCTGGAACTGCTGGAAAAACTCGGCCTCGAGGTCGATTACCCGCGCCGCCAGACCTGCTGCGGCCAGCCGCTCGCCAACAACGGCTGCGAGGCCGACGCGGCCGGCACCGAGGCGCTGTTCGTCGAGAACTTCGCCGGCTACGACTACGTGGTCGGACCATCCTCGAGCTGCGTGCACCACGTGCGCCGGCACCTGACGGCGGTCGGCGAATCGCCGAAGGTGGCCGCGGTGCGCGCCAGCGCCTACGAGCTGACCGAGTTCCTGCACGATGTGCTGGGCGTGCGCGAGTTCCCCTGGGCCGCGTTCCCGCACACGGTCGGGCTGCACGAGAGCTGCAGCGCGATCCGCCATCTCCACGCGGCCTCGGCCAGCGAGATTCCCGGCGAGTCCTGGTCGAAGGCGCGCACGCTGCTCGCGGGCGTGCGCGGGATCCGCTTCGCCGCGCCGCGCCGGCCCGACGAGTGCTGCGGCTTCGGCGGCACGTTCTCGGTGACCGAGCAGGCCGTGTCGGTGCGCATGGGCCGGGACAAGGTGCGCGACCATCACGAGGCCGGCGCCGAATTCATCGTCTCGGCCGACATGTCCTGCCTGATGCACCAGCAGGGCTGCGCCGCGCGCGAGCAGCGGCCGGTGCGCTTCCTGCACCTCGCGCAGGTGCTCAACGGCCTCGACGCCGCGCAGCTGGCCGCGCCGGCCCCGCGCGGCAGGCCCGCCGCCCGCGGCGGCCGCACGGAGGCACGCGCATGAACAAGACGATGCCAGTCGATCACGCGAAGGCCGCCGAGGCGTTCCTCGCCAAGACCGAACACGTCGCCTTCCACGACCGCCGCCTCTGGGACCTGCGCATGAAACGCGACGCGCAGGCCGCCTCGATCGACGAATGGGAAACGCTGCGCCTGCTCGCCTCGCAGATCAAGGAGCACACGCTCTCGCGCCTGGCCGACTATCTCGGGCAGTTCGCCTCGCAGGCCGAGGCCAACGGCGTGCAGGTCCACTGGGCGCTCGACGCGGCCGAGCACAACCGGGTGGTGCACGGCATCCTCGCCTCGCACGGCGCGACCACGCTGGTCAAGAGCAAGTCGATGCTGACCGACGAGTGCGAGCTGCGCGAATACCTCGCCGCGCGCGGCGTGGAGGTGATGGAGACCGACCTCGGCGAGCGCATCCAGCAGCTCGACCACCAGCCGCCCTCGCACGTGGTGGTGCCGGCCGTCCACAAGCTGCGCGGCGACGTGGCCGAACTGTTCGGCCGCACGCTGGGCACCGATCCCGCCAACGACGACATCCACTACCTGGCCGAGAGCCAGCGCGTCACCACGCGCCCGGCCTTCCTCACGGCCGGCGCGGGCATGACGGGCTGCAACTTCGCGGTGGCCGAGACCGGCACCGTGGTGGTCTGCACCAACGAAGGCAATGCCGACCTCTCGGCCAACGTGCCGCCCGTGCATATCGTCTCGATCGGCATCGAGAAGCTGATCCCGCGCATCGCCGATCTGGGCGTGTTCATCCGGCTGCTCTCGCGCAGCGCGCTGGGCTCGCCGATCACGCAGTACACCTCGCACTTCCGCCGCCCCCGGCCGGGCACCGAACTGCATTACGTGATCGTCGACAACGGCCGCTCGGCGCGGCTCGCGATGGACGATTTCTGGTACTCGCTCAAGTGCATCCGCTGCGGCGCCTGCATGAACACCTGCCCCGTGTACCGGCGCAGCAGCGGGCTGTCCTACGGCAGCACCTACGCCGGGCCGATCGGCGCGATCCTCAACCCGGCCTACGACCTGAAGCGCTTCAGCACGCTGCCGTTCGCCTCCACCATGAACGGCAGCTGCAGCAACGTCTGCCCGGTGAAGATCAACATCCACGAGCAGCTCTACAAGTGGCGGCAGGTGGTGGCCGAGGAAGGCGAGCTGCCGCGCGTGAAGCGCGGGCTCATCAAGGTGGCGGGCAAGCTGCTCGCGAACCCGGCGCTGTACCGCGCCTCGGTGCGCTCGCTGCAGGGCGCCCTGCACCGGCTGCCGAACCTCGTGCTCTACAACCCGCTCAACACCTGGAGCAAGGGCCGCGAGCTGCCCGACGCGCCGCGCGAGACGTTTCGCGACTGGTACGAGGCGCATCGCGGCAAGGGCGCGCCGCAGGCGTCGGCCCCGGCAGCCTCGCGCCTTCCAACCACGGGCGCCGACGGCGGTCGCCCCGCCACCGCGAATCACGACAAGGAATCGACATGAACACGTCCCGCGAGGAATTCCTGCTGCGCGTGCGCGCGGCGCAGCGCATCGCCGTGCGCCACGACGACGACGGCCCCGCCCCCGACGATCCGCACCCGCTGCCGGCGCTGCCGCGCTTCGCGACGCCGGCCGGCGCGCGCCTCGAGCGCTTCTGCGCGAATCTGGCCACGATGGGCGGCCGCCATGCGGCGCCGGCCTCCCACGCCGAGCTGCCCGCCTGGTTCGCCGCGCAGTTCCCCGGCCACACGCCGCTCACCGCCACCCCCGAGCTGAGGGCCGCCGAGCTGCTCGACCCGGCCCGCCCGCCCGCCTCGCTGCACGAGGTGGAAGTGGGCGTGGTGCGGGCGCGCTACGGCGTGGCCGAAACCGGCTCGGTCTGGCTGTCGGAGGAGGAATACCGCGTCAACGCGCTCGGCTATCTGGTCCAGCATCTGGTGGTGCTGCTCGATCCGGCCGACATCGTCGACGGACTGCAGGACCTCTATCGCCTCGGCGACTTCCACCACGCGAACTACGCCGCGCTCGTGACCGGCCCCTCGGCAACGGCCGACATCGAGGGCGTGCTGATCCAGGGCGCCCAGGGCGTGCGTTCGCTGACGGTGCTGCTGCTGGCGCGGCCCGCCGCCTGAGCCGCGCTAGGCCGACTGCCGCGAGAAGATCCGGATCACCGAGTTCAGATGCGTGAGCATCGCGCGCCGCGCGCCCTTTGCGTCGCGCGATGCCAGCGCGTCGAGGATCGCGCGATGCTCGAGCTCGGAGCGATGCGGCATGTCACGCGGCGTATAGAGCCGCTGCAGGCGCTGGAACAGCGGATCGTAGCGATGCGCGAGCATCTGCCGGATCATCATCGCGTAGGCATCGTTGCCGCTCGCCTCGGCGATGCGGATATGGAACAGGCGGTCGCCGGGATGGGTGGTCGAGCCGCGGCGGTTGTCCTGCTGGTTGCGCAGGAACGCCTCGCGGATCGCGTCGAGCTGCGCGTCGGACGCATTGACGGCCGCGAGGCCGGCCGCCTCCGGCTCGATCAGCTTGCGCGCCTGCAGCAGCGAGAACGGCGCGATCTCCGCGTCGGGATCGATCTCGATGCCGAGTTCGGGATCCACCTCGAGCCGGCTCGCACGCGGCAGCTCCGGCGTCTGCGCCGCGGCCGGGCGCGGGCGCACCGAGACGCCGTCGCCGACCCGCACCGACACCAGGCCGACCACCTCCAGCGCGATCAGCGCCTCGCGCACCGAGGTACGCGAGACGCCGAACTGCGCCGCCAGCTCGCGCTCGGGCGGCAGGTAGCTGCCCGGCGGAAAGCCTCCCGATTCGATCATCGCGCGCAGCTGGTCGGCGATCTGCTGGTAGAGACGGCGGTTCTGGATGGGCTGGATCGGCATGCTGGCGCGGGCGAGGAGCATCGGATTGGAAAGCGTTCGCCGCCCGCCGCCGGCCGGGCGGGCGAACGTGAACCGGACGGCGATTCTAACCTGTTGGCGCAGGCTGCCGAGCGCGCCCGGCAGCCTGCCGCCGCGCGGCTCACGCGCCGGCCACGCGGCTGCCGCGCCAGCCGTACCACGCCACGATCGCGAAGCACAGGAGCGGCAGCAGATAGGCCGCGCCCACCCCCGCGCCGTCGGCCACGCGTCCCATCGCATACGGCATGATCGCGCCGCCGACGACCGACATCACCTGGTACGACGCCCCGCGCTTGGTCTGCGGCCCGAGGTCCTTCACGCCGAGCGCGAAGATGGTCGGAAACATGATCGACATGAAGAAGAACATGGCGATCAGCGCCAGCACCGAGACCACCGGGATGCCGGCCAGCACCACCGCGCTCAGCGCCACGTTGGCGAGTGCGTAGACGCTCAGCAGCGCGGCGGGCGAGATTCGCCCCATCAGCGCGGTGCTGACGAAGCGCCCGGCCATGAACAGCAACAGCGCCACCGACAGCAGGAACGAGGCGCGCTGGGCGCTCAGCGCCGGCCAGTGGACGATCGCATAGTTGATGAAGAACGCGCCCACGCCCACCTGCGCGGCCACGTAGAAGAACTGCGCGGCGATCCCGCCGACGAAGTGCGGGCGCGACCAGAGCGAGGCGCCGGCCGCGCGCTGCGCGGGCGAGGCGGCTTGGCGGATGTCGGGCATCGGGGTGCGCGCGATCAGCAGCGCGAGCAATACCACCACCACCGCGATCACCACGTAGGTCACCCGTACCGAACCGAGCCCGGCCTCGGCGCTCTCGCCCGGCGAAGCCGCCTGGAAGAAGAACGCGCCGCCGATCAGCGGCCCGAGGAAGCTGCCCAGCCCGTTGAACGACTGCGAGAGGTTGAGCCGGCGCTCGGCGGTCTCGGGCGCGCCGAGTTCGGTCACGTAGGGGTTCGCGGCGGTCTCGAGGCAGCCCAGCCCGGCGGCGATCACGAACAGCGCGAACAGGAAGAACGGAAAGCTCGCCGCCGCCGAGGCCGGAATGAACAGCAGCGCGCCGATCGCGTAGAGCGTGAGGCCGAGCAGGATGCCGCGCTTGTAGCCGAAGCGCTCCATCAGCAGCGCGGCCGGTATCGCCATCACGAAGTAGGCGCCGAAATAGGCGCCCTGCAGCAGGCCGGACTCCGCCTTGCTGACATGCAGCACGTCCTGGAAATGCTTGTTGAGCACGTCGAGCAGCCCATACGACAGGCCCCACATGAAAAAGAGGCTCGTCACCAGCAGCAACGCGGTGCGCCAGTCGCGCCTGCGTTCGGTCGTGCCGGCCGGCGCCGCGCCGGCCCTCGATACCTGTTGCATGTTGCCTGTCTCCTTGCTGATCCGTTCCGGTCGATTGCCGTGCCGGCCGCGCGCGCGGCGCGCCGCGTCACTGCTGCGCGAGATCGAAGATGCGCACCATCGGCGTCCACTTCGTGCCGGGCTCGCTCCACGGCGTCGGCTGCTGGAAGGTGTCCATCAGCGCCTCCCACTCCACCACCTTGGGATCGGCCAGGCTCGCGGCCCGCATCCGCTCGGCATCGAACACGGCGTCGTCGGTCTCCATCACCATCGTGAGCCGGTTGCCGATCCGGTAGATCTCCATCGCGGTCACGCCCTGCCCGCGCAGATGCGCCGCGATCTGCGGCCAGATCCGCTGGTGGTGCGCTTCGTAGCGCGCGATCGATTCCGGGTCGTCCTTCAGGTCCAGCGCCAGGCATTGCCGCATCGGGTGTCCTCCAGGTTGGGCCGCGCGTCACGAAGCGCGGCGTTGCAAGGGTCAAGGGTGGCGTTGCATGACGCCAGGTTCGGCACCTCAGCCGAGCGCGCGGTCGAGGTGGGTATAGCCGCCGTCCACGAACAGCCACTGGCCGGTGGTGTGCGCCGCGCGCGCCGACAGCAGGAACACGGCGGTGGCGGCGATCTCGTCGGCGCTCGTCATGCGCTTGCCGAGCGGGATGCGCTGCGTGATCGCGGCGAGCTTGGCGGCCGGATCGTCGAAGCTCGCCAGCCACGATTCGTAGAGCGGCGTCATCACCTCGGCCGGCACCACCGCGTTGACGCGCACGCCATGCGGCGCCAGCGAGGCGGCCCATTCCCGCGTGAGCGAGAGCACCGCGCCCTTGGCCGCGCAATAGCCGCTGGTGCCGCCCTGGCCGGTCAGCGCCGTCTTCGACGAGAGGTTGACGATCGCGCCGCGGCTCGCCTTCAGGTGCGGCTCGCAATGATGCGCCATCGCGTAATAATGGATCAGGTTGCGTTCCAGCGAGGCGACGAAGGCCGCGCGGCCCGCGCCGAGGCCGACGTTGTCGTTGACGCCGGCGTTGTTGACGAGCGCGTCGATGCGGCCGAACTCGGCGAGCGCGGCGGCCACGGCGGCCTCGCACTGCGCGTCGTCGAGCAGGTCGGCGCGCACGAAGCGCGTGCGCGCTTGCAGCGCGCGCACCTCGGCCGCGAACGCGTCGCCGGGCGCGTTGCGGTCGAGCACGACCGGGATCGCGCGTTCGGCGGCCAGCGCGCGCGTGATCGCGCCGCCGATGCCGGCCGCGCCGCCCGTGACCAGCACGACCTTGTCTTCGAGATCGAGATTCAACTGGGTGCCTCCGTGAATGCGCTGCCCGATGCGTTCAGGTGCGTCGGGTTCCGGGACGGTGCCGCCGGATCAGGCCGAGGCGGCGCTCGCCCCGGGCTTGCCGCGAAAGCGGTATCGTTCGAGCGACTCGGGCTTCATCTCGATCGAGAAGCCGGGCGCCGTCGGCGGCAGGTAGGCCGCGTCGCGCACCACGCACGGCGCCAGGAAATGCTCGTGCAGGTGGTCCACGTACTCGATCACGCGGCCCTCGCGGGTGCCGGCGATGCACACGTAATCGATCATCGACAGATGCTGCACGTACTCGCACAGCCCCACGCCGCCCGCGTGCGGGCACACCGGCAGGCCGTGCTTGGCCGCCATCAGCATCACCGCCAGGATCTCGTTGACGCCGCCCAGCCGGCACGCATCGATCTGCACCACGTCGATCGCGCCGCGCATGATGAACTGCTTGAACAGCACGCGGTTCTGGCACATCTCGCCCGTGGCCACCCGCACCGGGGCGATCGCCTCGCGGATCTTGCGATGGCCCTCCACGTCGTCGGGGCTGGTCGGCTCCTCGATGAACCACGGCTTGGCGAACGCCAGCTCGCGCACCCAGTCGATCGCCTCGCCCACCTCCCACACCTGGTTCGCGTCGATCATCAACTGGCGGTCCGGGCCGATCACCTCGCGCGCGATCGTCACGCGGCGGATGTCGTCCTGGAGATTGGCGCCCACCTTCAGCTTGACGTGGCGGAAGCCGGCGTCCACCGCTTCCTGGCAGAGACGGCGCAGCTTGTCGTCGCCGTAGCCGAGCCAGCCGGCCGAGGTGGTGTAGCACGGGTAGCCTTCGCGCTCGAGCGTGGCGATCCGTTCGGCCTTGCCGGGCGCCTGGCGCTGCAGCAGCGCCAGCGCCTCGTCGCGCGTGAGGCCGTCGGTGAGATAGCGGAAATCGATGCAGCGCACCAGCTGTTCCGGCGTCATGTCGGCCACGAGGCGCCACAGCGGCTTGCCCTCGGCCTTGGCCCAGAGGTCCCAGGCGGCATTGACCACGGCGCCGGTGGCGAGATGGATGGCGCCCTTGTCGGGGCCGATCCAGCGCAGCTGGCTGTCGGAGGTCAGGTGTCGCCAGAAGCGGCCCATGTCCTCGCGGATCCAGTCGAGATCGAGGCCCACCACCAGGTGGCGCATCGCCTCGATCGCGGCACAGCAGATTTCGTTGCCGCGGCCGATGGTGAAGGTCAGGCCGTGGCCGGCCAGGCCGTCGTGATCGGTGTCGAGGATCACGTAGGCGGCCGAGTAGTCGGGATCGGGGTTCATCGCGTCGGAACCGTCGAGCCGTTGCGAGGTCGGAAAGCGCACGTCGAGGACGCGCATCGAGCGAATGATGGGCATGGTGAGCGGTCGTGGATCGGTTGGCGTGCTGCGTCGTTCGGATGGCAATCGGCGCCGGCACGCGAACCCCGGGTTCGGCGCGGGCGCTTCGATTGGTTTAATGGTCCAGCCAATTGAAGGGCATCATACGACGTTCGGCGCGGTGCAGGGCTTCGGGTTTTCCCGGGCGGCGGCTTGCCCCACCGTGCCGGCCTCGGCCGGCGGCCGCGGCGTTCGGTGAGGCTGCGGGAAGCGGCACGCGCCGCGGCCGACCGGCCGCACGCCGGGCACCGGGCAGCCTGCACGGCGGCTTGCGCAAGTCGGTGGCAGCAAATTGCTTGGTAATCCGTATCAATCGCGCGGGCACCCGGCGCTGCCGTCGGCACCGCTCCTGATGCGCCGCCGGCCGGGCCGACCCGCCACCTGCCGCCGCGGCTCGCCTGACGGCCCGGTTTCATTTTGCCTGCCCTCGCGCGGCGCCGCTTCATGGCGGGGGCGCACCGAAATGAAAATATCGCCGCCATCCTCTCATTTCACGACACGATTACGCGCCGGATTCAAACGGACATTTCAATCTGCAAGCATATTTTTCTTTATCGATTTTTGAATCGGAAAAAAATTCGGATCGAATGATTTAGACAATCCTGTTGTTCCATTACAAAAAATTACGATGTATATTCGCTCACGGATTCGACGGCAGCCGCCGTTCAGCCAGGCGTCGGCCCGCTGTCAGCCGAGGCCGCACGGCGGCCTTCCCGACGCGGGCCGCTGATCGGCGCCGCGCCTTGCGGCAGGCGCCGCCCGCATCGCGCAGGCGATGCCCGGGATCGGTGTCGTCGAGCCGGCACGCGCCGCAGAGCGCGGCCGCTTTGCCAACCATTTTTAAACAACAGGGCTCTCGATCATGGATTTCATTACCTGATTTACGCGTAATTCCCGCCTTCGCTTCATCCGGAGAGACAGCCATTTCATTTCGCCGCAATCGACCGGCGAGGGAGCGGTATTGCCTGCCGGTTTCAATCTGATATCAACCGTTCATTTCAACTGCAGAGGCATCGGTATGTGGAAGCGCATCCGCAACATCCGTCATCTCTCCGTGATCGGCCTGCTCGCGCTCGCCGCATGCGGCGGTGACGACGGCGGCACCGGGTCGGCCGTCTCGCTCGGCGCGGCGAACAACCCGGCCGGCACCGCCGCGCCGACCAAGGCCACGGGCAACCCCGGCACCCCGCCGGTGGAAATGCCCGACACCGTGGTGCCCGTCAACTACAAGCTCTGGTTCCGTCCGAACGACGACCTGAACCAGTTCCAGGGCCGCGCCGACGTCGAGATCAACGTCAAGCAGAACGTCAACGCGATCGTGGTGGCCGGCCATCGCATCCAGTTCAGCAACGGCAAGCTCACGCTGCAACCCGGCAACATCCAGCTGATCGCCACGCCCCAGGGCCAGGGCGATTACTACCAGCTGCGCCCCGCCAGCGGCACGATCCCGCGCGGCAGCTACTCGCTGCACATGGAATGGCAGGGCGTCATCAATTTCGATTCGCACGGCGATCCGGCCAAGGGCACGGTCGGCAGCTGCGACAACGATCCCTATCCGGGCTGCTCGGCCGCCGAGGGCCTGTTCCGCGTCGATCTGGTCGGCACCGACGGCACCTCCAGCGGCGCGGTGCTCACGCAGGGCGAATCGGACCTCTCGCGCCAATGGTTCCCGGGTTGGGACGAGCCCGCGTTCCGCCCCACCTATGAAGTGTCGGCCGAGGTGCCGCAGGCGTGGCGCGTGGTGTCGAACGCGGCCGAGAAACCGGCCGCCAACATCGGTGGCGGCTACAAGCTGGTGTCGTTCGAGAAGACCCCGCCGATGCCGTCGTACCTGCTGTTCTTCGGCGGCGGCAAGTTCGATACGCTGGAGGACGACTTCACGAGCCCGCTGCCCGGCGGCAAGGGTCTGCACCTGCGCATCTTCACGCCGCCCGGCATGAGCGAATGGGCCAAGCCGGCGATGAACGAGACCAAGCAGGCGCTCGACTACTACTACCGCTATACCGGCATCCCGCTGCCGCTGACGAAGTTCGACACGATCGCCGCGAACGACAAGTTCAAGGCGCAGAAGGACCTGAACTTCGGCGGCATGGAGAACTGGGGGGCGATCCTGGAGTTCGCCGACGACATCCTGCCCAAGCCGGGCACGCCGATGTCGCGCTATGGCCTCACGGTGCTGACGCACGAGGCCGCGCACCAGTGGTTCGGCGATCTCGTCACGCTCGACTGGTGGGACGACGTCTGGCTCAACGAGTCGTTCGCGACGTACTTCGAGACGCGCACCGCGATCCAGTTCCATCCTGACGTGTTCACCTGGGTGCAGGACGCCGGCAACAAGGCGGCCGTGATCAAGGCCGACATCGGCCCCAAGGCGTTCCCGGTGCAGCCGAACTTCAACGCCTTCGGTTCGAACGACTTCGTGATCAACGCCGGCACCTTCGTCTATGACAAGGGCGGCCACGTGCTGAAGATGCTGGAGGGCTATCTCGGCGACGAGGTGATGCGCAAGGGCCTGCAGCAGTATCTGGCCGACTATTCGTTCGGCAACGGCACGCCGCAGCGGCTGTGGGATGCGCTGTCGAACGCGAGCGGCCAGAAGGTCGGCCCGATCGGCGACAGCTTCGTGCGCCAGACCGGGGTGCCGCTGCTGTCGCTCGACACGCAGTGCGACCTGACGAAGAACCAGAACGTCGTCACGCTGAAACAGGCACCGTTCCCGAATCAGAACGCCTATCCCGGCACGCAGTGGACGATCCCGGTGACGCTCGCGTATGGCGACGGCCTCATCAATCGCAAGACGCTCGCGCTCTCCGACACGCAGACGCAGGTGCGGCTCGACGGCTGCTCGGCGGTGCTGGCGAACCCCACCGGCTTCGACTACTACGTGACGAACTACAGCGACACCGCCTGGAGCGCGCTGCTGCCGCAACTGTCGCGCGTGACCGATCCGGTCCTGCTGACCAACCTGCGCAACGACGCGGCGCTGCTGGTCAGCAACCAGCTCGCGCCGGCCTCGCGCACGGCCGCGCTGACCTCGGTGAGCGGCCCGGCGGCGGTCTCGCTGCGGCAGATGGCAGGCGCGCCGTCGATGGTGCGCCAGATCCGGCCGGTGGTGCGGTATCACGGCAAGTTCGTGGCCCGGCAGCGGCAGGTGCAATAAGGTGCAGTAAGCCCGGGCCGAGCAGCGCGCGGCGCTTGCCTTCCGGCGCCGCGCCCTGCGCCCTCCACGCCCCCGCATCGTCTCGATGCGGGGGCGTTTTGCTTGGCAACGGTTCGCGCGCCCCGCCCGGCGCTCACATGCTGCCGGCCAGGTGAAAGCGCGAGGCCGGGTGCCAGAGCTGCACGGCGGTGGCCACCGCCTCGCCGACCCAGGTGCGCCGCCACATCAGCAGGCACGGCTCGCCGATCTCCATGGACAGATGGCGGCGGATCGGCGCCTCGGGCTTGCGCGCATAGATGCGGAAGTCGGCGCGCTGGATTGGCGCGAGCCGCACCATGTAGCGGTTCGGCGTCTCGGCCGTGAAGTCCTGCTCCAGGTACTGCGGAAACACCCGTGGGTTCACGTAGCGATCCTCGTACTGGATCGGCTCGCCTTCCTCGTAATGGACGATCAGCGAATGGAACACCGGGCCGGCCGCCAGATCGAGCGCGGCGCACGCCTGCGGATCGAGGCTCGCCTCCAGCAGCAGCACCTTCGCGCTGTGATGGTGCCCGCGCGCCACGATCTCGTCGGCGATGTTGCGCACGTCGAGCACGGTGGATTCGACGTCGCGCGGCGCGACGAAGGTGCCCGAGCCCTGCACGCGCGTGAGCACGCGTTCGGCGGTCAGTTCGCGCAGCGCGCGCGAGACGGTCATGCGCGCCACGCCGAATTCCTTCACGAGCTCGGTTTCGGACGGGATCATCTCGCCGGGCTTCCAGGTGCCGCTGGCGATGTGGCCGATCACGTAGCGCTTGATCTGCTCATAGGCGGGCGCCGGCTTGCGCCCCCCCGCCGGCTGCTGCGCATCGTCCACTGGATTCCTGATCATCGTTGTTCTCGACTTCGTCGGTGAGGGGCGATCGGCCGGCCGCGACCGCAGGAGGCCGCCGGTCAGCCGCCGATCGCCGCGGGCAGCACGTCGTTGGCCGACGCCAGCGGGCCGCCCGCCGAGGGCGGCGCCGCATCCGACACCAGCGTGCCCGCCACCGGCCGCACCGTCACGGGGTCCGGCAGCGGCGGCGGCGCGCCGTCGGCGATCAGCCGGAACGCGAACGCGATGTCGTCGGCGAGCGGCCGGTCATCGCGGTAGGTCGCGATCTCGCCGCGAATCCGCGCATGCAGGGCCTCCGTGTAGGGCGCGCGCGCCGCCTCGACCGGCTGCAGATCATAGGCCTGCGCGGCGGCGAGCAATTCTATCCCAAGTATCCGGCAGCTATTTTCGATCACCACCAGCGCCTTCAGCGCGGCCGGCGTGGCATGGCACAGGTGGTCCTCCTGCAGGCCCGAGGTCACGCCGCCGTCGAGGCTCGCGGGCGCCGCCTCGCGGCGGTTCTGGGCGACCAGCGAGGCCGCCGTGTACTGCGCGATCATGAAGCCCGAGCGCGTGCCGCCCGGCTGCGCGAGAAAGGCCGGCAGCCCGCTCACCAGCGGATTGACGAGCCGGTCGATGCGCCGCTCGGCCATCGCCGCGACCTGCGCCACGGCCACCGCCAGGCTGTCCATCGCCAGCGCGATCGAGGCGCCCACCGCGTGCGCCTGGGAAAACACGCGCGGCGCGTCGGGCGTGCCCGTCACGATCGGGTTGTCGGTGGTGGAAGCCAGTTCGCGGTTGACCACCTCGGCGGTGGCCGCGTGCACGTCGCGCGCGGCGCCGTGCACGTGCGGGATGGTGCGCATGCTAAGCGGGTCCTGCGTATGGCGGCCGAGCGCGGCCGCGAGCAGCCCGCTGCCGTCGAGCGCGGCGCGCATGCGCGCCCCCACCTCGGCGAGCCCCGGCGAGACGCGAAACGCGAGCGCCTCGGCATCGAAGGCGGCCATCTGGCCGCCGAGATTCTCGAAGCTCATCGCCGACACGGCGTCGGCCCAGTCGAGCAGCCGCCCGGCGCGCTGCAGCGCGAGCGCGGCCAGGCCGGTCACGCAGGGCGTGCCGTTCACGAGGCTCAGGCCCTCCTTGGCGCCGAGCGAGAGCGGCGCGAGCCCGAGCCGGGCCAGCGCGTCGGCGCCCGTCAGCCGCTCGCCGCGCCACCGCACGTGGCCCGCGCCGACGCAGACCAGCGCGATATGCGCCATGTGGCTCAGGTAGCCGACCGAGCCGAGCGCCGGCACCTCGGGCAGGCAGTCCGCCTCGAGCAGCACCGCGAGCCGCTCCACCACCTCCACGCGCACGCCCGAATGCCCGTGCGCGAAGTTGTTGATCGCGGCGGCCATGATCGCGCGCGTCTCCTCGCGGCCGAGCGGCGCGCCCACGCCCACCGCGTGGCTCATCAGGATGTGGTGCGAGAGATCGTGCTGGTCGGCGGGCGACACCACCACGTCGCAGAGCGCGCCCACGCCGGTGTTCATGCCATAGGCGCGGATCGCGCGCGAGACGATCTGCTCGACCAGCTCGCGCGCGGCGACGATGCTCGCACGCGCCGCGTCGGAAAGGTGCAGCGGCGCCCCGGCGGCGACGGCGGCGATGTCGCGCCAGTCGAGCGGGCGCTCGGAACGAAGGATGGCCATGGCGGTACCTGCGGATCGGACGATGATGAGGTGGACGGACTACCGTTGCATCCGCAACCTTCGTCCGGATGGTGAATCAGTTGGCATTGCGGTCCTCGTGGCCCGACACGAAGCGGCGGAACCGCTCGGACTTCTGCTCGCCGAACACCTCGTCGGGCGTGCCGTCCGAATCCACCTGCCCCTGGTGCAGGAACATCACGCGGTTCGATACGTGCCGCGCGAAGCCCATCTCGTGCGTGACCACCAGCATCGTGCGGCCCTCCTCGGCGAGCGAGCGCATCACGCGCAGCACCTCGCCCACCAGCTCCGGATCGAGCGCCGAGGTCGGCTCGTCGAACAGCATCACCTTCGGATGCATGGCCAGCGCGCGCGCGATCGCCACGCGCTGCTGCTGGCCGCCCGACAGATGCGCCGGATAGTGGCCGCGCCGCTCGGCCAGGCCGACCCGCGCGAGCAGCGCCTCGGCCTCCTCCACCGCCTCGGCGCGGCTGCGCTTCAACACCCGCATCGGCCCCTCGATCACGTTCTCCAGCACCGTCATGTGCGACCAGAGGTTGAAGTTCTGGAACACCATGCCCAGGCGCGAGCGCACCCGGTCCACCTGGCGCCGGTCGGCCGGCTGCAGCGTGCCGTCGCGGCGGCGCGTCATCTTCAGTTCCTCGCCGGCCAGCGTCACGGCGCCGTCGTCGGGGATCTCGAGCAGGTTCAGGCAGCGCAGGAAGGTGCTCTTGCCCGAGCCGCTCGCGCCGAGGATCGAGATCACGTCGCCCTCGTGCGCGTCGAGCGAGATGCCCTTGAGCACGTGGTGATCACCGAACGACTTGTGGATGTTGCGCGCGGACAGCGCGACGGGATTGACGGCAGGCATGCGTGTCTCCAACTGGGAATGGGGCGATCGCTCAGGGCGCGGCGCGGCGCGCCTCGAGCGTGGCGGCGGTGGGCGCCGCCAGCGCCGGCGCGGCGCGCAGGTGGCGTGAGAGCCGCGCCTCGACGCAGCCGAGCACGCGCACCACGAAGAAGTTCAGGAACAGGTAGATCAGCGCCGCGCAGGCGAACACCTCGGTGGTGCGGTAGGTCTGCTGGATGATCTGCTGCGCGACGCCCGTGACCTCCCACACCGTCACCAGGCTCGCGAGCGCGGTGGATTTGACGAGCAGCACCGCTTCGGTCGAGTAAGCCGGCAGGCACTGGCGCAGCGCGATCGGGCCGATCACGCGGCGCAGCAGCGCGAAGCCCGACAGGCCGATCGCCTGGCCGGCCTCGATCTGCCCGACCGGCACCGCCATCAGGCCGCCGCGGATGATCTCGGCCGTGTAGCCGGCGGTACAGAGCGCGAGCGAGAGCACCGCGCACACGTAGGGCTCGCGCAGCACCGGCCACAGGAAGCTCTCGCGGATCACGCCGAACTGGCCGAGCCCGTAGTAGACGAGGAACATCTGGATCAGGAGCGGCGAGCCGCGGAACACCAGGATGTAGGCGCGCGCGAAGCGGTTCGGCAGCCAGTGCGGCGACACGCGCAGCGTGACGATCACGAGCGAGAGCAGCCCGCCCAGCACCAGCGACAGGAAGAACAGCCCCAGCGTGGTCGGCACGGCGGCGATCAGCTGCCGCATGGTGTCGAGCAGGAACGGAAAATCGATAGGCATGAGGTGGCCGCCGTGACGTCAGTTGCGTGCGAAGCTGCGCTTGAACGAGCGGCCCACGCGCGCCTCGGCCGTGCCGAAGACGCGGTTCGAGAGGCTCGTCATCAGCAGGTACAGCACGCCGCCCGCGACGAAGAACAGGAAATACTCGTGGGTGGAGCCGGCCGCCACCTGGGTGGCGCGCAGCAGTTCGGCCAGCCCCGTCACCGAGATCAGCGCCGAATCCTTCAGGCTCAGCTGCCAGACGTTGCCGAGGCCCGGCAGCGCGAAGCGCAGCACCTGCGGAATCAGCACGCGGCGCACGGCCGTCAGGCGCGGCATGCCGATCGCGCGCGCGGCCTCGAGCTCGCCGCGCGAGACGGCCAGCACCGCGGCGCGATACACCTCGGCCTGGTAGGCGCCCGAGATCATGCCCACCGCCACCGCGCCGATCGCGAACGGCGGCACGCCGACGAAGCCGTCGGCGCCGAACCACTGGCCGACCGTGGTGACGAGCGAGGAGCCGCCGAAGTAGAACAGGTAGATCACCAGCAGCTCGGGCACGCCGCGGAACACGGTGGTGTAGGCATCGCCGAGCACGCGCAGGGTACGCCGCCGCGACAGCTTCAGGGCGGCCACCAGGCCGCCGAACACCGAGCCGATCGCGAGCGCGGACAAGGTGAGCACGATCGTCATCAGCGCGCCGAGCAGCAGCACGCTGCCCCAGCCCTGCGATCCGAAACCGAGCATGGTGATGAGAGACGACATGGCGGCTACCCCAGGCAAACCAGATGATCCAGCACGACCGGACTGACGCCGCGCGCCCCGCCGGGCGCGGCACGCGGCGCCGCGAGAGCCGGCGCGACGCTTACGGCGTCACGTCGGTCTTGAACCACTTCATCGACAGCTTCTTGATGGTGCCGTCGGCTTTCGCGGCCGTGATCGCCGCGTCGAACTTCGCCTTCAGGTCGGTGTCGGTCTTGCGGAACGCCAGGCCCTCGCCCTGCCCCCACACCGGCCCCGTGATGACCGGGCCGGCCGGCACCACGTGCGACTTGCCGGCGTTCGCGGTGTAGTAGGTGATGTCGTCGAACGACGCGTCGATGCGGCCGTTGGCGAGATCCAGGTCGCGCTCGGGCGCGCTCTTGTAGACGCGCACCGAGGCCACGTCCTTGAAGTTGTTGTTGATGAAGGCCGTGTAGATCGTGCCCGACTGCAGGCCGATGGTCTTGCCCTTGAGCGCGCTGCGCAGCATCTCGATGGCGGGCGCGGCGCTGCGCGCGTCGTTGTCGAGCCGCACCGCGCCCAGCGCCGGCGACGACTTCGGCAGGATCTTGGTGTCGGCCACCGCGAAGGTGGCCGGCGTGGCCGCGTAGGGCTGCGAGAACGCGAGGATCTTCTCGCGGTCGGGCGTGATCGAGATCGCATCCATCAGCACGTCGAACTTGCCGGCCTGCAGGCCCGGGATCATGCCGTCCCAGTCCTGCGTGACGAGCTTGCACTGCAATTGCGCGTGCGCGCAGAGATTCTCGACCAACTCGGGCTCGAAGCCGCCCAGCTTGCCGCCCGGCAAGGTCAGGTTCCACGGCGCATAGCTGCCGTCGAGCGCGATCGTGACGGACTTCCAGTCCTTCGCCTGCACGGACCCGGCCATCAGCGCGGATCCGAGGACCGCTCCGATCACGAGCGTTGCGAGACGGCTGTGCTTACTCTTCATGTCGACATTCCCCATAGGTTCGGAATTTCCCTGCCACACCACGATCAACGCTGATCTTGTATAGACAAGAATGGGTGAACAAAATAACCTTGGCAAGCGATTTCGAGAAAAGCGGCGGCACGCCGGGGAAGACCGTCACAAGCTTGTCACGCCTGGGTTTGGCGCGAATTCTACGGGGCTGTCACGGAGCCGGCGAGCCGTCCGGCTTGGTGATTTCGCCCACGCGCGCGAAGATACCTAGTCAACTGAACAATCGGTTGCACCGTTGCACTCGGCGCCTTTCGCTGCCGCCCGGCGCGCGTCTTTGCGCACGCGCGGCCGTCGCTTTCCATCAGGGCGGCGGCGGTTGCACCGCGCCGTGCAACCCGTGCGCGACGAGCGCCGCCGCGAATGCCTCGGCGATGCGCGGCAGCGTGCGGCCGCGCCGCTTCACGAGCGCGACGGGCCGCACGAAGCCCGCCTCGGCAATCGGCCGCGCCACCAGTTCGGGCTCGGCCAGCACCTCGCGTGCCGAGGCCGGCAGGATCGTCACGCCGAGCCCGCCGCGCACCATCGCCACCGCCGTCATCATGCAGGTCGGCTCGCAGGCCAGCTCGGGCATGGGACCGGCCCCGGCCGCGGCCGCGAGCGCCGTGTCGACCACCGCGCGCACGCTGGTGCCGCGCGCGGTCAGCACCAGCGGCTGTGCCAGCAGGTCGGCGGCCGTCACGCGGCGCCGCCGCGCGAGCCGATGCCCGCGCGGGCACACCACCACCAGCCGGTCCGCGCCCGCGTGCAGCACCTCCAGCGCCGGGTCCACGCGCTCGCCGCCCGTCAGCCCGAGATCGACCTCCTCGCCGCGCACCAGCGCGTCCACCGCGCTTGCCACCACGTCGCGAATCTCGAAGCGCGCCTGCGGCACCCGCCGCCGGAACTCGCGGATCAGGTCGGGCAGCACGCTGGCCGCGAAGGTCGGCAGGCAGGCCAGCCGCACCGTGCCGGCGGTGCCGTCGCCGAACGCGCGCGCATCGCGCAGCACGCGCTCCATGTCGTCGAGCGAGCGCTGCAGCAGCGGCAGCAGCTCGCGGCCGGTCTGCGTGAGCGCCACGCTGCGGCTGTTGCGGTCGAACAGGCGCGCGCCCACGGTCTGCTCGAGGCGCCGGATCTGCACCGTCAGCGCCGGCTGCGAGAGATGCAGGCGCGCGGCCGCGCGCGTGAAGTTGCCGGCCTGCGCGACGGTGACGAACGCGCGAAGCTCGCGCAGGTTCAGGTCCATGTCTCATCCATAACGAAGCGTGATTGCTGCGATCAAATCATTTCAATTGTGTTATCGCGGTGGCGAAACTACGCTCGCCCTCATCGAAACACAAGACCGGAGACACCATGATGCTGCCCTTGCTGGGGCTCGCCACCATCGTCGTGCTGCTCGGCACGATCCTCACGCGGCGGCTCTCGCCGCTCGTGGCGCTGATCGTGGTGCCGCTGGCCGCCGCGCTCGCGGGCGGCTTCGGGCTGCAGGTGGGCGGCTTCGTGGTGGGCGGGCTTAAGAATCTCGCGCCGGTGGTGGGCATGTTCGTGTTCGCGATCCTCTATTTCGGCACCATCACCGATGCCGGCACGCTCGACCCGATCATCGACCGGATCCTGCGCGCGGTGGGCACGCGCCCCACGCGCATCGTGGTCGGCACCACGCTGCTCGCGCTGCTGATCCACCTGGACGGCTCGGGCGCCGTCTGCTTCCTCGTCACGATCCCGGCCATGCTGCCGCTCTACGACCGCCTGAAGATGGACCGGCGCGTGCTCGCCGCGGCCGTGTCGATGGCGGCCGGCATCAACTTCCTGCCCTGGACGGGGCCGATGATCCGCGCCTCGGCCTCGCTGCACCTGCCGGTCTCCGCGCTGTTCAACCCGCTGATCCCGGTGCAGGCCGTGGGCCTCGCGTTCGTGTTCGGCGCCGCGTACTGGCTGGGCCGCCGCGAGCAAGCGCGGCTCGGCATCGCCGCGCACGGCGCGATCCCGATCCCCGAGCGGGTGCTGACGCCCGACCAGCAGGCGCTGCGCCGCCCGCACCTGTTCGGCTTCAATCTGGCGCTGACGGTGCTGGTGCTCGGCAGCATGGTGGTGCTGGGCGAGCGGGTGCCGCCCGCGCTGACCTTCATGGTGGGCTTCTGCATCGCGCTGGTGGTCAACTATCCCGACGTCGAGATGCAGCGCCGGCGCATCGACGCCCACGCGCGCGCCGCGCTGATGATGGCCGGCATCCTGCTCGCCGCCGGCGTGTTCACCGGCATCATGCAGGGCAGCGGCATGCTCGAGGCGATGGCGGGCGCGGCGGTGGGCTTCGTGCCGCCGTCGATGGCCGGCCACATCCCGGTCGCGCTCGGGCTGCTCGCGATGCCGCTGAGCCTGCTGTTCGATCCCGATTCGTTCTACTTCGGCGTGCTGCCCGTGATCGCCGAGGTCGCCGGGCGGCTCGGCGTGCCGGCCGTGCAGGTGGGCCAGGCCGCCCTGCTCGGCCAGATGACCACCGGCTTTCCCGTCAGCCCGCTCACGCCGGCCACCTTCCTGGTGGTCGGACTGTGCGGCATCGATCTGGCCGAGCACCAGAAATTCACGTTCCCGCTGCTGTTCGGCGCCTCCGTCGTGATGACGATCGCCGCCGTCGCGCTCGGCGTGTTCCCGCTCTGACGCGATGACGGCGCGATCCCTGTCGTTGCGTGCGCAACCGGACCATTTACCATGACCGTCCCTACCCTGGATCGTCCGATCCGGCTCGGCGCCGGCGCCGGCTATTCCGGCGACCGCATCGAGCCCGCCGTCGAGCTGGCCGAGCACGGCGCGCTCGACTACCTGATCTTCGAATGCCTGGCCGAGCGCACCATCGCGATCGCGCAGCAGGCGCGCCGCGCCGATCCCGCGCTCGGCTACGACCCGCTGCTCGGCGCGCGGATGCGCGCGGTGCTGCCCGCGGCCGCCGCCGGCGGCGTGCGGATCATCTCGAACATGGGCGCCGCGAACCCGCTCGCAGCCGCGCGCGAGACCGCGCGGATCGCGGCCTCGCTGGGCCTGGGCCGGCTGCGCGTGGCGGCCGTGAGCGGCGACGACGTGCTCGCGCCGGTACTGGGCGGCGCGTTCCGCTTCCTCGAATCGGGCGACGCGGTGACCGACTATCGCGAGCGCATCGTGGCGGCCAACGCCTATCTCGGCGCCGAGCCGATCGTCGCCGCGCTGGCCGCCGGCGCCGACGTGGTGCTGACCGGCCGCGTGGCCGACCCGGCGCTGTTCGCCGCGCCGCTGATCCATGCATTCGGCTGGCCGATGGACGACTGGACGCGTCTCGGGCAGGCCACCGTGGTGGGCCATCTGCTCGAATGCGCGGGCCAGGTCACGGGCGGCTATTTCGCCGATCCCGGCTGGCTGGACGTGCCGGATCTGGCGCGGCTCGGCTTTCCGATCGGCGAGGTGTCGGCCGACGGCGCCGCGACCATCACCAAGCTCGCGCGCGCCGGCGGCTGCGTGAGCGTGGACACCTGCAAGCAGCAGTTGCTCTACGAGATCCACGATCCGGCCTGCTACCTGCAGCCCGACGTGAGCGCCGATTTCAGCGCCGTGCGGGTCGTGCCCGACGGCCCCGACCGCGTGCGCGTGACGGGCGGCGCCGGCCGCGCGCGGCCCGACACGCTGAAGGTGTCGGTGGCCTACACCGACGGCCATGTCGGCGAAGGCCAGATCTCGTATGGCGGCCCCGGCGCAACGGCGCGCGCGCGGCTGGCCGGCCAGATCGTGCGCGAGCGCCTGGCGCTGACCGGCGTGGCGGTGAGCGAGCTGCGCATCGACCTGATCGGCGTGAACGCGCTGTACGGCAACACGCTGGCCGGCCCGCGCGACGAGCCCGCCGAAGTGCGCCTGCGCGTGGCGGGCCGCACCGCCACGGCGGCCGACGCGGCGCGGATCGGCAACGAGGTGGAAACGCTCTATACCAACGGGCCGGCCGGCGGCGGCGGCGTGACGAAGGCCGCGCGCGAGGTGCTGGCCGTGCAGTCGGTGCTGCTGCCGCGCGAGCTGGTGCGGCCCGTTTTCACGATGGTGGAGGCCGACGATGCAACTGCGTGAACTCGCGCATTCGCGCACCGGCGACAAGGGCAACACGTTGAACGTCTCGGTGATCTGCCGCGATCCGCGGCACTACGCCCATGTGCGCGAGCATCTGAGCGCCGCGCGCGTGAAGGCCTGGCTCGGCGCGTTCGTGCGGGGCGAGGTGGTGCGCCACGAGCTGCCGGCGCTGGCCGCCTTCAATTTCGTGCTCGGCGAGGCGCTGGGCGGCGGCGTCACGCGCTCGCTGGCGCTCGATGCCCACGGCAAGTCGGTCAGCTCGGCGCTGCTCGCGATCGAGGTGCCGGCGCCGCCGGACTGAGGCCGTGAATCGGGCCGGCGCCGCCACGCGCGGCGGCCGTGCGCCCGGATGCTCGCCGTCCGCCGTGGCGGCGCCGCGCGGCCGCCTCAGCCGCCGCGCGCCTCGCGCCGTACCGCCTGGGGCGGCACGCCGAAGCCGCGCACGAATGCCTCGCGCAGGTGGCGGCGGTCGCGAAAGCCCGTCTCGCGCGCGATCACCTCGAGCGGATGCGTGCCGCGCTCGACCATCAGGCGCGCCGCCTCCAGCCGCAGCCCCTCGACCGCCCTGGCCGGCGACTGCCCCGTCTCGAGCGTAAACACGCGGCTGAACTGGCGCGGGCTCAGATGCGCGGCGGTGGCCAGCTCCTCCACCGACAGCGAACGATGCAGGTTCTGCCGCGCATAGTTCAGCGCGTTCTGGATGCGATCCGACTTCGGCGCGAGTTCGAGCATCTCCGAGTGCTGCGACTGGCCGCCCGCGCGCCGCTGATGCATCACCAGCTTGTGCGCGACCGAGCGCGCCAGGTCGGCGCCCAGGTCCTGCTCGACCATCGCCAGCGCCAGGTCGAGCCCGGCCGTCATGCCCGCCGAGGTCCAGACCGGCCCGTCCACGATGTAGATGCGATCGTCCTCCATCCGGACCGCCGGATGCGCCTGCCGCAGCGCCCGCGCGAAGGCCCAGTGCGTGGTGGCGCGGCGCCCGTCGAGCAGCCCCGCCTCGGCCAGCACGAAGCCGCCGGTGCAGATGCCCGCCACCCGGCGCGCGCGGCCGCTGGAACGGCGCAGGAACGCGACCAGATCGTCCGGCGGCGGCACCGCCAGCGGATCGATCACGCCCACCACCAGCCAGCTATCGACGCCGCCGCGCGGCGCCGGCGCCCGTGTCTCGACCCGCATGCCGAGCGACGAGCGCTGCGGGCCGCCCGCGATCGAATAATTCTCGACCGCGTAGAACGGCGTGCCGGCCACCAGGTTCGCCACCTCGAACACGGTCTGGGACGCCAGCGCCATGATCTGAAACCCGTCGCTGAGCAGATATCCGATTCGATGCATGGCCGGCCCCGATAGGTCGATGTCCTGAAGCAGTACCTTATACCGCATTCGCGCCGCGCCCGCGCCCGTGACGGCGCCGCGCGGCCGGCGCGGCGGGCCGGCTCAGAACGGGTTCGCGATCCGGCCGGTGGGCGCCGGCGGCTCGTCGGCGAGCTTCGCGGGCAGGTCGGGCACCGCCTCGAGCGCCTCGACGATGCTGGCGAACACGGCCAGCAGCGCCTGGGCGCGCTTCAGCCCGGCCTGGTCGCGGGCGATCTCGAGCTCGCCGCTCACGCGGATGCGCGACGGATCGTTGCTGATGGTCAGCGCGTCGCCGGCCAGGTTGACGACGGTGCTGTCGTCGGCAAATGCGGGGAAATTCGTCTTAGACACCGGACAGCCCTCCTACCTTCATATCCTTCAGTCGTTCCGGCACGCCGGGGAAACGCAGCCCGCTGGCGGCCTCCAGTTGATGCACGGTTTCGATATCGTAGCGCTTCACGTCGGCATTCTTCACGACGATCGCGAACGCCACGCGCCGCGCCGGCAGGTAGACCAGCTTGAAGATCTCGGTCGGCACGATCACGCGGCTCGCGCCGATCGTCTGCAGTTCGCTGCCATGGAACATCGGGCCGGTCACCACGTAGGCCTCGCCGTCGCGCATCGCCATCGCGCGCACCGCTTCCTCCACGCGGGCCCACAGGCGCCGGTTGTTCTGCGGGTTCTGCGGAATCATGTTCGCCAGCGAGAACGATTCGGCCATCGCCACATCGTTCCAGCGGTCGCCCGCCGGGCTCATGTGGCCGCGGTCGAAGCCGCTGCGCCGGTAGTCGGCCAGCGTCGCGCCCTCGCCCGCCGGCAGGCGCGTTTCCGCGAAGAAGCGATTGGTGCGCACCTCGTCCCTGGCGTCGGCCAGATGGGCGGCGGTCAGATGCTCGGCCGACCAGAGCGGCGTGTGCGTGATGCCGGAGTGCAGCACCGCGAAGTCGGAATAACAGAGCAGGCGCGCCTGCCTGACCATCTTCGGATTCGTCAGTTCGGGCTCGAGGCCCGCCGGGGAAAACTGCGAACACGGCGCGGCGTGGATGCTCGCCGCGATCGACAGCAGGCCCAGCGCGGCTAACCATTTCATCGTCATGCGTCTTTTTCGAGAAAAAAGGGCGCATTGTAGCGGGACGATTCACCCGCGTGGGCGCCGGTGAGCACGTCAGGTCGATCTTTTTCGGGATTGACGGCGGGGATGCCGCGATCGCTTCGGCGGCGGCGGCACCGGTCTTGGCGGCCCGAGGCCGGGCGTGGCGGCCGGCGCCGCCCGCCGCCCGGCCGACGTTCCGCGCTCGCGCGGGTTGTGGCTCTCATGCACGGCGCATGCGCTGCACGACGGCTATACCGACATGATCTACGCCCTGCTGCCGGTCTGGCAGGCGGACTTCGGGCTCAGCTACGGCGCGCTGGCCGCGCTGCGCGCGATCTACGCGGGCACCATGGCCACGCTGCAACTGCCCGCCGGCTGGCTGGCGCGGCGGCTTCTCGCTGCTGCTCACGATCGGCGTGCTCGACACGGCCGTGCGCATGGGCTTGCTCACCTTCCTGCCGTTCCTGATGAAGAACAAAGGCATCTCGCCATCGATGATGGGCACCGCGCTCGCGCTGGTGTTCATCGGCGGGGCCGCCGGCAAGTTCGTCTGCGGCTGGCTCGGCTCGCGGATGGGCGTGATCGGCACCGCGCTCGCGACCGAAGGCGGCACGGCCGCGCTGATCCTCGCCGTGATCTGGCTGCCGCTGGCACCGGCCATGGCGCTGCTGCCGCTGCTCGGCATGATGCTCAACGGCACCTCGTCCGTGCTCTATGGCACCGTGCCCGAACTGACGGCGGTCGAGCACACCGAGCGCGCGTTTGCGCTGTTCTACACCGGCGCCATCGCGTCGGGCGCGCTCTCCCCGCTTGCCTATGCGTTCCTGGGCGACCGGGTCGGCGTCCACGGCGCCACCTTGGCGACGGCGGCCACCGCGCTGGCCGTGCTGCCGCTCGCGCTGCTGCTGCGCCGGCATCCGCGCGCGCCGTGATCAGGCAGGTGGCGCGCGGCGCCGTGGTGGCGCGTGCGGGCCGACAGTGCGGACCCGCAACAGGTGGCCGTGCTGTTTGCCGCGATCGGCCGCGAGTTCGGCCGGATCGACGTACTCGTGAACAACGCCGCGATCATCGCGCGGCAGTCGCGCCTGGAGGACCTCGGCTTCGAACGCATGCAGCGCGTGTTCGCCGTGAACGCGATCGGCCCCATGCTCTGCGCGCAGCAGGCGAATGGGGCGTGGCGGGCAACCGGAAGAAGTGGCGCGCGCGATTCTGTGGCTGGCGAGCGCGAAGGCATCGTTCGTTACGGGGACGTTTCTCGATGCGACGGGGGAAAGTGAGGGATGGGGTTGTAAGCGGCACAAGTCGCGCCCCGATCTGACAGTTACCCGTTCCGACGCTGCGTGACTGTCAGATCGGATTCAGGCGGCTCGCTTTTTCACGCCATACCTGCTTGCCCGCGATGAGCGCTTGCAGAGGCGCGCGACCGCGATACATCTGGCACGGCCTTGCTGTCGGACCAAGGCTGAACTTCTACCGATCAGTAGCGTTTTTTCGGTGGCAACGACCGTTTGATCTGCTTGTTCAGGCGTGCCACCGCGGCGGCCTTCTTACGCTTGCGCTCTGCCGTTGGTTTTTCATAGGCGGCCCGGGCACGCAGTTCTGGAATCAGGCCGGTGCGCTCGATCCCGCGACGGAAACGGCGTAATGCAACTTCCACGGGCTCGTCGGGCTTCAGAATGATGGTAGCCATTTTTTTCCTTGGTTTGGATTGGGCAGCAATGGTTGTAGATTTACCGGCAGCCTCTTGGCACCGGCACGCAGCAGGCGCTCGCAATCACGCCATCAACGGCGGCGGAACGAAGCTCGCGGCGCTGCACCGCCGCTACGCTCATCCTTATGTCGAAAATTGATCCGTCCTTTGGTCAGGTCATACACCGAGAGTTCCAGCGTGACCCGATCACCGGCAAGGATTCGGATGCGATTCTTCCGCATACGGCCGGACGCATATGCACCTACCACGACACCATTGTCGAGCGTGACGCGGTAGCGGCTGTCCGGCAGCACTTCGTCAACGATGCCGTCGAGTTCCAGCAGTTCTTCTTTAGCCATTCCGGTTCCTCGGTAGTCGGCGAAACACCATGCGCGATATCACGCCGGGGGCGCAGCGACGAGCACCGGGCGGCGAACGCCCGCGTGATCGTGAATCACAGCAACAAGCAGGCACACCAGTATCGGGCGCAGACGGTCGGGATGCGCTACTCGCCTCGAACTGGGCACACCGCCGTCACCCGCGCGTGCCGATTCAGTCGCGAGCCCAACGGGCCGAGTGCTGTAGTGCCTGTGCCTCGCTGCTGAAGTAGTCGAGCGAATAGAATTCGTAGCGGCCTGCAACGCCTTCGATCTGCAGGTTGGATGAGAAGCTACCGTCCGGCGACCGATGCGATGTGGGATGGACGGCGTAGCCGTTGCACCGCTGATTTTGTTCGTTATGCCATTTAATTTTGGTGTTGCTCGAGCACGTGCTCGCGTGCGGCCGAGTGCCGTGTCGCGGCGCAAAAAACCTGTCGCTCCGGGGCGCTTGCGGGCTGAATCCGCCGCAGCGAAACGCAAGGAAGTGACGTTGAAGCCAAAGAAAGATGATGGAACTGAGGTATGTAGCGCCCGGCGAATCGCTCGCCGGGGCAGCCAGGATCGAATGCATCGACCTCTGGCGAAAAGCGTCGTGCGGGTGTCGCGGTACTTCGGCACCTGTGGCGAGGTGCCGATTTTTCAACCTTTACAGCGGCTTGATGTTAGCCGCCTGCATGCCCTTCGGGCCGCGCTTCGTTTCGAAGCTGACCTTCTGATTTTCAGCGAGTGTCTTGAAGCCGTCGCCGCTGACTTCGGAGAAGTGCGCGAACAGATCTTCGCCGCCGTTGTCCGGCGTGATGAAACCAAAACCCTTGCTGTCATTGAACCACTTAGAGGCCAGTTCAAAAACCCTGCTCAGCTCGTCTGAAGATGTTCCAACAGATGATCGAGCAGCCAAGTTTGAGGAATGCTTCGTGAATGTAGGCACGTCGCTCGAAGCGAGTGAACCGCACCGGGAATCGTGGAGGCCGGTTGGTTTAAGTTGATGCAGGCACTTCAGCAGCATTTCTGAGTTGCCTGTAGTAGTTTGCCTCAGCCTCGGCGGGCGGGAATCAGTTCCGTCTTGTACAGGCCGTTGATCGTTTCAGCCAGCGCGTTATCGTAGCTGTCGCCACGGCTGCCGACGGACGGCTCGATACTCGCCTCGGCCAAACGTTCGCTGTAGAGAATGCTGACGTATTGAGACCCCCTATCGGAGTGATGTATCAAGGTCCCGTCGGCGTTTGGTTGGCGTGCGTACAACGCCTGTTCAAGCGCATCAAGAACGAAGTCCGTGGCCATCGACGAACTGACGCGCCAGCCAACAATACGGCGGGCGAATACGTCGGGAGCGGCGTCGAGCATTTTCTAAGCTGCCTACACGGCAGCGAACCTACCGGCGCGAACTGGAGCGCCTGCTGCTCTTTTCTAAGCTGCCTACACGGCAGCGAACCACGAGCGCACACGGCACCGGCCAGTGCGTGCATTTCTAAGCTGCCTACACGGCAGCGAACGCGCTTCAACAGGATTCTCTGACGTCGCCCTGATTTCTAAGCTGCCTACACGGCAGCGAACCTCGAACGGGGACGCGGCATGACTTACCGCGAGTTTCTAAGCTGCCTACCCGGCAGATAACCGCGTCATGCGAAACGGATACGTCGAGATCCCTTTCTAAGCTGCCTACCCGGCAGATAACTGAACAAAAACCCACCTACCCCCTTGATTCAAAAACCAATTCCCGCCCGACACCTCGCACCCCCCAAATTTCCCGCCTCTCGCTAACCCATTGATTTTGCAGCCCCTCGCGCATTCTGCCGAAAAAAGGGTTCAGCAGCCACCACCCGGCCGCACGGCCAGCTGCGGCGGCGCGCACCATTGCCGCCGATCGAAACGTTTACAATAGCCGCCCACCCAAGCCCCCGAACCCGCGCCCGACGCCTCATGACCGACCACGCCACCGATACCGACCCAGCCCAGGACGACAGCCCGATCCACGAGGACGGCCTCTGGCACGACAGCGGCTGGACCGCGCGCGTGATCAAGAACGAGGACGACGACGGCTGGGCCGTCGCGATGATCAAGGACGGCGAGGCAGAGCCGGCGCTGGTCGGCCCCTGGACGATGGGGCGCGACAAGAAGAATCCGAAGCCGCTCGACGCGGCGGCGTTCCGCACGCTGGTGAAAACCGCCTCGGAAGTGCTGCGCCGCCACGAGCAGCAGCGCGAGGCGATGCTGCACAAGGAGGTCACGGTGCACGTGGAGGCGCGCGCGGTGTCGGTGACGCTCGATATCGTGCCCGACGACGACGAGCCCTATGCCGTGCTGAAGGCGTTCGACGAAACCGGCGAGCAGCTCGGCCAGGCCACCGTGCAGGCCGGCTTCCGCCTCGACAAGGCGAGCGCGACGCGCTGGGTCACCCGCGATTTCGAGCGCCCCGACTGAGCCGGCGGCTCGCCCCGCCCGCGCGGCGCGGCAGGCCCGGCCTCACTGCGCCTGCTGCAGCGCCTTTTCCAGCGCCTTCTTCTCCGCGCGGCGCTGCGGCGTGGCGTTGTAGCGCGCGGCGCGTGCCGCGTCGAACGCCGGCTCGTCATAGACGCAGCCGGCCGCGTAATGCCCGCCGTCGATGTTGAACGCGCGCGCGGCACGCTGGTCCAGGTCCTTGCGCACGACCGCGTAGCCGCCCATCTTCAGCTCCACGCCCAGGCCCTCGCGCTGGCCCAGCGCGAGCACGTCGTCGGCGGCGTGCGGCGAGGCCACCACCACGAACACGCTGCTGCGGCTGTTCAACAGCACGGTGTCGGAACTGACGCCGAGCGCGCTCACCGCCGGCTTGACGGTCCACACCGGGCCGGACGTGCCGGGCATGGGCTTCGCCTCGGGAAAGCCCACCGCATGCGCATCGACGCGGTCGTTGAAGCTGACCAGATCGTCGAACGACGCGCGGCATTGCACGAGCTGCTCGATCAGCGCGTGCGGGTCGGCCTTGGCGGCCGCATGGCCGGCCGGCGCCGCGCAGGCCAGCACCACGCCGCCCAGCACGGCGGCCAAGCGGCACCTCGGCGGCGCGCTCAAGGCTTCACCACGCAGTCATGCAGCGCCAGGAAGTCCGAGCCCGAGGTGAGCGCGAGCGCGCAAATCGCGCTGAACTTCGCGCCCGCCGGCAGCGCCGCCATCTTCCGCGCCTCCTTCTCGTCGTAGCCGGTCAGGCGCGCGAGCGGCTCGTCGGGCTGCGACGGGTCGGCCGCCACCAGCAGCGTATTGCCGACCAATCCTTGCGACTGCTCGACCACCACCGCCGTAAACAGGATGCGCTTGCCGTCGCCATACTCGGGCAGGCCGGTGACCGACTGGCCGTCGTGCGCATAGCGCGAATAGAGTTCGAGCAGCTTGACCTTCTTGACTGCCGGCCCGGCCGCGTGCGCGACGGGCGACAGCAACGCGGCCGATGCGGCCAGCGCCACGCCGGCCGATGCGAGCCGGACTGCCTGTTGGATCATGGTTGTTCTCTCAGCGGATGGATGTCGTTCTGGCCGGACGCCGCGCGCGCCGGCGGCGGCAGCGCGGCCCGGGCGCCGTCGTTGCGAGCGGCGCGAGGCGTAATGTAGCAGAAAGCCGGCGCCCGGCGAGCTCAGCATCCGCTGGGCTTCACGCGCTCCACTTCGAGGCCGAACCACGGGCGCAGCCGCGTGCCCAGCACGTTGCCGGCGAACGCGCAGACGAGCCAGAGCCAGCCGTGCAGGCTGCCCGAGACGATTCCGCTGAAGTAGGCGCCGATGTTGCAGCCATACGCGAGCCGCGCGCCGTAACCGAGCAGCAGCCCGCCCGCCACGGCGGCGAGCAGCGAGCGCAGCGGCACGCGCCAGACGGGCGCGTAGCGGCCGGCCAGCGAGGCGGCCGCCATCGCGCCCAGCACGATGCCGATGTCCATCACGGTGGTCACGTCGTGGCTGGCCGGCGCGGCGAGCGCGGCGGCGTTGGGGCCGGCCGTCCAGTACTTCCAGCTCGCGACGTCGATGCCGAGCGCGGCGAAGCCCTTCGCGCCCCACAGCGCGAACGCGGAGGTCACGCCCCACGGCCGCCCCGACAGCGCGAGCGTGGCGAAGTTGAGCAAGGCGAGCGCGACGGCGCCGGCCAGCAGCGGCCACGGGCCATGCAGCCACGGCGAGGTGTGCGGTGCGCGCGCCTCGCGCACCAGGCCGCCGTGGCGGCGCGTCTCGATCACCACGGTCAGCGCGGCGATCGCGGCGAACACCGCGAGACTCAGCGCGAGCGCGGGCAGCACGCCGAAGGCATGCACCAGCGAGACGGGCTTCCACTGCGGCATCGAGGTCCAGAACGGCATGTGCGCGGTGGCCACCACCGAACCCGCCACGAACGCGAGCAGCGTGACGATCATGCGCGTGCTGCCGCCGCCCACCGTGTAGAGCGTGCCGGAGGCGCAGCCGCCGCCAAGCTGCATGCCGAGGCCGAACAGGAACGCGCCGACGACGACCGAGGTGCCGGCCGGCGAGACGAGCCCCGTCACCGGATGGCCGAACAGCGTGCCGCCCGACAGCGCGGGAAAGAACAGCAGCACGCCGATCGCGAGCATCAGCATCTGCGCGCGCAGGCCGGCGCCGCGGCGGTCGGCGATGAACACGCGCCACGCGGACGTGAAGCCGAACGCGGCGTGATAGAGCGTCATCCCGAGCAGCGCGCCGACGAGATACAGCGCGGCCTGCCGGAGGCTGACGGCCCGCGCGAGATAGACGGCACCGAGCACGACGAGCAGCAGCGCGAAACCGAGTGACTTCGGATTGATGGCACCGAGCGCACGCGGGGCGCGTGCCGGCGACGAAGGCAGAGTCGACATGAGTGGAAAGACGAAGCGTGACGAAAGGAGGTGCCCGGCGGCGAAGCCCGAAGGCGTGGCGCGAAGCCGTGCATCATGGGATTCGCGCCGGTTCGGGGCAGCGCCGGGATCGACCGGCGTGCCGGGCCAGCGCGCGCCGCGCCCGGCACGACGGCGGGCCGGCGGTCAGGCCCGGGCCGCAGCGAAGCCTAGCACGAAACGAAACCCGCGGCGCCGCGCGGGGAACGGCGCATCGGGAACGGCGGCAAGGCCCGGCACGCGGGCAGGCGCGGCGGCGGAACCGCGCGTCGCGCCTGCCGGCCGGCGGTGAACCTCAGTGCGACGAACGCTCGAAGCTGAACACTCGCTCCGCCCGCTCGCCGTTGGTGTGTTCCACGGTCACGGTGCCGCGGTTTTCCACGCGCCAGCCCGGCCGCGCGAGCACTTCCGACGGCGGCTGGCTGTCGATGCCGCCGAGCCCCTCGGCGGGCGGCCGGGTCGCTTCGTCGAGCGAGGCGTTGGAGTGAATCACGTTGTCCTGGCGCGGCGAGGCTTCGCGGCGCGCCTCCAGGCCCTTGCCGTCCACGTCCACTGCATTGTCGGTGGCTGCCATGTTGGCATTGTCGAGCGAGGTGATGCGCTCGGCGGCACGCCGCACCGGATCGCCGTGCTGCGCGCCGCGATCGCCGCGCTCGATCGGCGGCAGGCCGGTGGGGGTCTTGCCCGCGATCGTCTCCGGCGTCTGCCGGCTCGCGAAGCCGGCCGCCTGCGTCCCGGCATCGGGCTGGTCCTTGCCGGCGGCGGGCGTCTTCACCGGGCTCTGGCCGGCTTTCTCGTGCTGCTGCTGCGGATAGGGATTGGATTTGACGGGCTGGTTCATCTGGGCTCCTTGTCATATCGCCGGTGCCGCCGCTTGCGCATGGCGGCATCGTCGGGTGGGCTGGGCCCGCCGGCGAACGCGGAACGGCGCCGGTGGCGCGGTCCGGCGCGCGGGCCACGAACCGGCGGCCGGCGCCCTGTCCACCTTCGTCGCGGGCGATTAGCAAACCTCGGCAAACCGGACGCAACCTGCGTGCCGCAGCGGCGCGCATCAGGCCCCCGCCCTGCGCCTGCCGGGCTCGCCGCGGGCGGCCCCCGCGCCGCGCCGCGGCTGGGCGGCGGCAATCGCTACATCCCGATTGCAAATCTTTCCCATGCGGCGCCCGCCTTCGACCGCCCGCGCCGGCCGTCCGCCGACGCACCGCAGCGCGCCGCATCCGCGCGTCACGCGCGGTCGTCGGGCCGGCGGGTCGGGTCGAAGTCCTGCCAGCGCCCGTCGCGCCATTCGCCGTCCACGCGCTCCACCGACATGGCCCCCGTCGATCGCAGGATTTCCTCGGCCGTGGTGGCGTTGCTCTCGGTCACGTGGGCGGCCAGCACCACGCCGTGCTCGGTGCCGGACAGCGCACCCGTGCCCTCCTCGGCGCGCCCGCGCATCCGTGCCAGCGCGCCGCTGAACGCCCCCAGATAGGCACCGAGCAGCGTGGTGGCAACCGGCACCCACCATGGCGTGTGGCCGATCGCATAGACGAGCAGGCCGAGCAGCAGGCCGATCGACACGCCCCGCACCGTACCGGCGATGGCGCCGCGCCCGCCCGGCTTGGCGGCGGTATCGGCATACACGTCGCCGCCGATCGGAAAGCGGCCGTGCTGGCCGTGCGGATTCAGGAAAAAGATCGACACGTCGTCGCGCCGGAACCGCTGGTCCATCAATCGGCGCCGGGACGCCTCCGCGTCGGCGAAAGTCTGGAAGTTGCCTGTCACGATCATCGTCATGCTGTCCTCCTCTGGATCGGGCGCACGCTTGCGTCGCCCAGGAACCGCGCAAGCGCCATGCCGCGTGCCGGCACGCGAATTGCGCGCTGCCCGGGCAGGCAACGACGGAGGACAAGCAATGATTCGGGTAGCGGATGTGATGTCGCGCGACGTGGTATCGATCGCGCCGAACGACTCGGTACGGCACGCGGCGCAGTGCATGGCGCACTACGACGTGGGCGCCTTGCCGGTGTGCGATCGCGGCCGCCTCGTCGGCATCGTGACCGACCGCGATCTGGCGGTGCGCGTGCTGGCCGACGACGTCGGCCCCGACACGGCGATCGGCGAGGTCGCGACCCGGCGGCCGGTCTGCTGCCGCGAGCACGACGATCTGGACGCGGTCCAGCAGCGCATGGCCGAGGCTCGCATCCGGCGCACGCCGGTGGTCACGGCGAGCGGGCAACTGGTGGGCATGCTGTCGCTCGGCGACATCGCCACGCGCGCCCAGGGCGCGTCTCAGGACGAACTGGCGAACACGCTCGAACGCGTCTCGCAGCCGGGGCAATGACGGGCGGCCCGGCCGGCGTGGCGCGGCATCAGTAGGTCGGCAGGCCGATGCAGGCGTTCGGGTCGACCGAGGCGCAGGCGATCGAATAGCCGGCCGCGCTGGTGGCCAGCAGGTCCTTGCCCGCGTCGAGCATGTTGCGCACGTCCTCGGGGCAGCGCTGGTAGGTGATGAAGGCGGTGCAGGCGACGGCGGACATCACCACCAGCGAGAAGGCGATCTTTTCCAGTACGACGAAACGGTGAGGCATCATCCCTCAGTCCTCCTTTGAGGGCGACATTCTATCGCACCCTAGGGTTTTTACCTAGGTGCTCGCCCTGACACGAGGAACGGGACCCGGCGCGCGTCACCCCGCGGGCTGCGGCGCCGGCGATATCGGACGGAGGGCGAATCGCCGGCCGGGACGGTGGACTGCCCGCCCGGCCATGCGACATCCGGCGACGTTGCGGGTCAGATCGCCTTGGTGACCGGCGCGGTGGCGGCCGGGTCGGTGGTGGTGACCCTGCCGTTCTCGACGCGTCCCGCGATGCGGCGCAGCCAGGACGGGTTGTCGGGGATGGTGAACTGCAGGTCGTACCACTGGCTGCTGCAGGACAGATCCCAGTGCGCCTCCAGGCTCTGCCCGGCCGGCACCGTCAGGCTGCGCGGCGCCTGGCCGTAGGCCAGATCGGTGGCCGTCACCGTGATCGGCTGGGTGCCGCCGTTGGCCAGCGTCACGTAGACGTTGCCGTTGGCCACGTCGTAGCAGGTCGTCAGGTCCGGATGCGCGGCGGCCTCGCCCGAGGCCGCGCCGAGGAAGCGGCGGAAATAGCCGTTCGGGCCGTAGACGTGGATCGCGTAGCCGCTGCCCGCGTCGAGCGCCCAGGTGTCGGACAGCTGCTTGCCGGCTTCCACCGTGTACGAACGCGGCAAGGCGGTCGAATCGTTGGTGTAGACCCAGAAGTGCGCGCCCTGCGTGCCGCTGCTCGCGAACGTGATGGTGTAGCCGGCGCTCGTCAGTTGCCCGTTGACGTGCAGTTCGTAGGGCGTCGGCCGCGACAGGCGCGTGCCCGGCTCCTGCGCGGCGATGCTCGGCGTGGCGGTGCTGGCGGCCGGCGCGGTCTGCGCGGTGGCGCGCGAGCACTGCAGGTCGGCCTGCGCGACGTAGTTCGAGGTGCTCGGCAGGCTCGGGAAGGTCGCGTCCGACTTCGTGAAGTCGAGCGTGGAGGTGAGATCGCCGCACACGGCGCGGCGCCACGGCGAGATGTTCGGCTCCGTTACGCCGAAGCGCCGCTCGATGAATTGCAGCACCGAGGTGTGATCGAACACCTGCGAGCTGACGAAGCCGCCCTTCGACCACGGCGACACCACGAACATCGGCACGCGCGGCCCGAGCCCATAGGGCAGCGTGTCGGCGGTAAAGGTGCCCACCTCCTGAGGCGGCACCACCGTGTGGCGCTCCAGCGAGATGTCCACCGTGCTCGCGCCGACGTTCACCGGCGGCGTGGAGACGTAGGTGGGCGCCTGCGGCGGCACGACGTGGTCGAACAAGCCGTCGTTCTCGTCGTACATGATGAAGAGGACGGTCTTGCTCCAGACGTCGGGGTTCGAGGTCAGCGCGTCGAGAATCGTCGAGATGTAGTAGGCGCCGTAGAGCGGCGTGTACTTCGGATGCTCCGAATAGGCGGCCGGCGGCAGCAGCCACGACACCTGCGGCAGCGCGCCGGCCTGCACGTCGGCCTTCAGCTGCGCGATGTTGCGCGTGCTCATGCCGCGCTGCTGCAGCGAGGAGCCGGCCGGCGCGTTCACGAAGTTCTGGAACGCCGCGAGCATGTTGGTGCCGTAGTTGCCCGTGAAGTTGTCGAAGTTGGTGCCCTGCTGGTACACCTGCCACGAAATGCCGGCCGCCTCCAGGCGTTCCGGATAGGTGGTCCAGGTCAGCGGATTGCGCAGTTGGTTCGGCTCGAACTGGTTGTCGATGTAGTCGACGTTGTCGAGCAGCGGGCCGCCGCCGGTGGCCAGCGGATCGACCATGCCCGTCATCAGGTACATGCGGTTCGGGTGGGTGTTGCCGGGGATCGAGCAGAAATACTGGTCGCAGACGGTGAACGCATCGGCGAGCGCGTAGTGGAACGGCACGTCTTCGCGCTGATGGTAGCCCATCGTCATGTTGGTCTTCTGGGCGGCCCACTGGCCGGCGCGGCCGTGGTCGATCGCGCTGTGCGTGGTGACCCAGGTGTGCGGCAGGCCGCCGATGCACTGCGCGTTCCAGTTCGGGTTGGTGGTGTCGTAGCGGAACGGCGCGATCACCTTGCTCGGGTCTTCCTGGCGCGGCTGGAACCACACCGGCTTGCCGTTCGGCAGCGTGACGGGGAAGCGGTCGTTATAGCCGCGCACGCCGCTCAGGTGGCCGAGGTAGTGATCGAACGAGCGGTTCTCCTGCATGAACACCACGATGTGCTGCACGTCCTGGATCGTGCCGGTCACGGTGGCCGGCTCGATCGCGAGCGCGCGGCGGATCGATTCGGGCACCAGCGTGGTGGCCGCGGTGGCACCGGCGAGGCCGGCGGAGAACTTCAGAAAATCGCGTCGGGATTGGGTGACCATGTCGGGTCCTGGTGGAGGGATCGTCGGGCGTCAGGATTTCGGCGCCGTGAAGCCGGGCGGGCAATGCAGGGTCACGGTGGCGGCCGCGACGTTGCCGCAGGCCGCCTTCGGCGGCGTGGCCGGCTGCGCGACCGGCTGCGAATCGTCGCCGTTGCAGGCCGCCAGCGAAGCCGCGGCGGCGAGCATACCGAT
This sequence comes from Burkholderia glumae LMG 2196 = ATCC 33617, assembly GCF_000960995.1. Taxonomy (NCBI): domain Bacteria; kingdom Pseudomonadati; phylum Pseudomonadota; class Betaproteobacteria; order Burkholderiales; family Burkholderiaceae; genus Burkholderia; species Burkholderia glumae. Next base: position 2,956,711 of record NZ_CP009435.1, read on the forward strand.
CAGTATCAAGTGCCGTAGTGCCGGCGTCTGCATGGGGATTTCTCCGTCGAATGATATCCGGCGGACGCGGTCCCGCGTCCGGGGTGGGCAGCGCGCTTCTCGCGCCTGCCGCCCCGACGATAATTCGCGATTGTTACATCGCGGTGTTGGGCTTGCCGGCGGCTGCCTGAGCGCCTTGTCCGGCGCGGCTCCGAGCGGTTTCGGCGAAAGCGGAAAGAAAGCTTCGGCGGCCCGGCGGCGCCCGCCGCGGCGCGGCCGGGAGGGCCGGAAGCGGGGCCAGCGAGCGTGCCGTCGTGGATGGCCGCGCCCGGCTCCGGGCCATTACGGGATTGCCGCGAATGCTCTACGATGACACCATCGATCTGCCGCCCGCGCGCCCCGGCCAGGACAGCCCTGGGCGCAGGCGGCCAGGCCATCCGACTTCGTGAGATCCGATCGCATGCAAATCGCTCCCTTACCCGTCAACGAAGCTTCACGGCTTGCCCGGCTGCATGGTCTGGATCTGCTCGACACGCCCGACGAGGAACGCTTCGACCGCATCGCCCGGCTCGCCCGGCGTATCTTCGACGTGCCGATCGCGCTCGTCTCGCTGATCGACGCGAACCGCCAGTGGTTCAAGAGCTGCTTTGGCCTGGAGGCGCGCGAGACCTCGCGCGACGTCTCGTTCTGCGCCCACGCGATCCTCTCCGACGACACGCTCGTGATCCCCGACGCCACGCTCGACCCGCGCTTCGCCGGCAACCCGCTCGTCACCGGGGCGCCGGGCATCCGCTTCTACGCCGGGCATCCGCTCGCGCTGCCCGACGGCACCAATCTGGGCACGCTGTGCCTGATCGATACGCGCCCGCGCGAGATCGACGCGACCGACCTGAGCCACCTGCGGGATCTGGCGAACCTGGCCGAGCGCGAGGTGGCGGCCGTGCAGCTGGCCACGCTCGATTCGCTGACCGCGCTGTCGAACCGGCGCGGCTTCGAGATGCTCTCGCAGCAGGCGCTGAACGCGTGCCGGCGGCGCGGCCTGCCGGCCTCGCTGCTGTTCTTCGATCTGGACGGCTTCAAGCAGATCAACGACCGTTTCGGCCACGCCGAGGGCGACCGCGCGCTGGTGCTGTTCGCGCGTTCGCTCACCACCGTGCTGCGCGAGATGGACGTGATCGGGCGGCTCGGCGGCGACGAGTTCGTCGCGCTGGTGATGTCCGAACAGCTCGACGTGCAGGCGCTGGTGGAGCGGCTGCGCAAGGATCTCGGCGCGCGCGGCAGGCAGGCCGGGCTCGAATACGAGATCCGCTTCAGTGTCGGCCACGTCGATTACGACCCGCGCGACGAGCCCTCGGTCGCCCGGCTGCTCGCCGAATCGGACCTGCGCATGTACGCCGACAAGAGCCGCATGAAATCGCGGGCCGCGCCGCACTGAGCCTGCGATCGGGAGTCGCCCGCCGGACCTTGCTGCGGCTTCGGCATTTCGCCGCCCGGCCGCGCCGGGAGCGCCGGTGGCGGCATACCCGGTGCCGCCGCCCGCCCGGTTCGTGAGCAAGGCGAGCCGGTATGCGGCGCTGGCGACCGGCTCTTGCGCGCGTGTGCAGCGCGGGTGCCGGGACGGCGGCCGATCGGGAACGGGGAGCGCGTGAGCCGCGCGCGCGGCCGGGATGCTCAGTGCCGCTGGCGGCGCAGGTCGTCGCGCACCCGCTTCGCCGCCAGCAGCGCGACGTAGTCGAGGATGCGCGCGCCGTCGCGGTATTCGGCGAGCGTCTTCTCGTAGAGGGCGGACACGGTTTCCTTCGGCGTGTGGGTATCGGCGGCGATCGACTGGACGATTTCGTCGATGTTGCTCTGGGGGGCCATCTCGTTGCACTCCTGGAAGCGGGACCAACGGTCGAACCTGAACGGCACGGCCGGCGCGGAACGTCATTGAACGACGATCGCCATTGTTTCGCAAATAGAATCGAACTATGAAACGCGCGAGATCATCACGAGCCGTTGGCCCGCGATCGGCGACGTAGCCGGCACGTTCGCCTCCGTTGGCGCCGCCGCGCGCGGCCCGGCACGGCGCGGCGGCACGCAGCGGCACGCCTGCCGCGGGTTTCGGGCGGGTGCGGCGCGTGCCTGCCGGGCGGCGGGCACGGCGCGTGCGGGCCGGCCCGCTGCGCTCGCAGCGACGGCGCTGATCCTGCCCCTTGGGTTTGCCAAACGCGCGCCACTCGCGTAACGTTGAACGCCGTTTGGCGGATTGCGCGCCATGTCCCCCGACCGCCCCTCCAGGAGGCCGCTTCACCATGGATACCGCCGTTCGCCGCCGCATCTGCGCGGCGCTTACGCTGGCCGCCGCGTTCGGCGGCACGCTCGCCGCCGGGGCGGCCCACGCCGACACGATCACCGTCGCCTCGAAGATCGACACCGAAGGCAGCCTGCTCGGCAACCTGATCGCGCAGGTGCTCAAGTCGCACGGCCTGGGCGTGACCGACAAGATCAGCCTCGGCGCCACGCCGATCGTGCGCCGCGCGCTGGTGGCGGGCGAGATCGACGTCTACCCCGAGTACACCGGCAATGCCGCGTTCTTCTTCAACAAGGCCGGCGACCCGGCCTGGAAGAACGCCGCGCGCGGCTATGCCGAAGCCAAACGGCTCGACTATTCGGCCAACCATCTGGTCTGGCTCACGCCCGCGCCCGCCAACAACACCTGGGGCGTGGCCGTGTACGGGCCGCTCGCCGCCCAGCAGCACCTGAAGACGTTCAGCGACTTCGGCCGCTGGGTCGCCTCGGGCGGCAAGGTCAAGCTCGCGGCGTCGGCCGAGTTCGTCAACAGCGCCTCGGCCCTGCCGTCGTTCGAGAAGGCCTACGGCTTCAAGCTGAAGCCGGACCAGCTGCTGGTGCTCTCGGGCGGCGACACGGCCGCCACGATCCGCGCGGCGGCCGCGCAGACCGACGGCGTCAACGCGGCGATGGTGTATGGCACCGACGGCGCGATCGCCGCCTCCGGGCTCGTGCTGCTCGAGGACGACAAGCAGGTGCAGCCCGTCTACGCCCCCGCGCCGGTGATCCGCGAAGCGGTGCTGAAGGCGCATCCGCAGATCGCCGACTGGCTCGGGCCGGTGTTCGCGAGCCTCGACCTCAAGACGCTGCAGACCCTCAACAGCCGCATCCAGATCAACGGCGAACCGGCCGCCCATGTCGCGGCCGACTACCTGAAGGCGAAGGGCTTCGTCAAATGACGGGCCCCGCCGCGCGGCCGGCGCCTTCCGGCCAGCGCCGGCCGCGCGGCCATGTGGACCGCGTCGGCGTGCTGGTCGCGCTGGTCGCGTGCGGCGCGCTCGCGCTGCCCTTCGTCACGTTCCGCGCGAACCGGATCCTGCCGGGCCATGGCCTGACGCTGCCCCACGTGTTCCCCGCCCCGCTGGCCGCGCTCGCGCTGGCCGGCTGGCTCGCGGCCGCCGGGTTCGCGCTCGCGCGCACGCCCCCCGGCTGGCGCGCCGTGGCGGGCACGGCGGCGCTGGTCTGGCTCGGCTACTGGCTCGGCGCGGCGCCCGCGCGGCTGGTCGGCGGTGCCATGCCGATCGCGCGCGTCTCGCCCGCGGCCGGCGCCTGGCTGCTGCTGTTCGCGTTCGCGGTGCTGATCGCCGACGCGCTGGCGCGGCTGGCGCTCGGCCCGCTCAAGCGCCTCGGCGTGCTGGCGGTGGCGCTCGCGGCGCTCGCCGCCGCGCTCGCGAGCGGGACATGGGACGGCCTGTCGGTGATGCAGGAATACGCCGTGCGCGCCGACGCGTTCTGGAGCGAGGCGGCCCGCCATCTGGCGCTGGTGGCCGGCTCGACGGGCGCCGCGTTCGCCGTGGCGCTGCCGCTGGGCATCGGCTGCGCGCACCGCCCGGCCTGGCGCGCGACGCTGCTGCCGGCGCTGAACGTGGTGCAGACCATCCCGAGCATCGCGCTGTTCGGCATCCTGATGGTGCCGCTCGGCCTGCTGGCGGCGCACCTGCCGCTCGCCGCGGCGCTCGGCATCGGCGGGATCGGCCCGGCGCCCGCCTTCGTCGCGCTGTTCCTGTACGCGCTGCTGCCGATCGTGTCGAGCGTGGTGGTGGGAATCGACGGCGTCGACGCGCGCGTGATCGAGGCCGCCGCCGCGATGGGCATGACGCCGCGCCAGCGCGTGCTCGGCGTGGAACTCGCGCTGGCGCTCCCGGTGATCCTCGCCGGGCTGCGCATCGTGCTGGTGCAGAACGTCGGCCTGACCGCGGTGGCCGCGCTGATCGGCGGCGGCGGCTTCGGCACCTTCATCTTCCAGGGGCTCGGGCAGGCCGCCACCGACCTCGTGCTGCTCGGCGCGCTGCCGACCATCGCGCTCGCGTCGGTGCTGTCGGTGGTGTTCGACGCGGCCATCCAGTTCAGCCAACGGAGTGCTTCCCGATGATCGAGATCGACCGCGTGACGCGTCGCTTCGGGCCGCTCGTGGCGGTCGACGACGTCTCGCTCGCCGTCGCGCCCGGCACCGTCACGGCGCTGGTGGGCGCCTCGGGCAGCGGCAAGTCCACGCTGATGCGCATGATCAACCGGCTGATCGAGCCGAGCAGCGGCACCATCCGCATCGACGGCGTGGACACCGCCACGCTGCGCGGCGAGACGCTGCGGCTCGGCATCGGCTATGTGATCCAGGGCCACGGCCTGTTCCCGCACTGGACGGTGGCACGCAACATCGCCACCGTGCCGACCCTGGCCGGCTGGCCGAAGGCGCGCATCGAGGCGCGCGTCCACGAACTGCTGGAACTGTTCGAACTCGATCCGTCGCTCTACGCGCACAAGCTGCCGCACCAGCTCTCGGGCGGCCAGCAGCAGCGCGTGGGGGTGGCGCGCGCGCTGGCCGCCGAGCCTGCGATCCTGCTGATGGACGAGCCGTTCGGCGCGCTCGATCCGATCATCCGCGGCAAGGCGCAGGACGACCTCGCGGCACTGCAGCGGCGCACCGGCATCACCATCGTGCTGGTCACCCACGACATGGACGAAGCGCTGCGGCTCGGCGACCAGATCGCGGTGATGGACGGCGGCCGCGTGCTGCAGGCCGCCCCGCCCGAGCGGCTGCTCGCGCGGCCCGAGCCCGGCTTCGTCGAAAAGCTGGTGGCCGGCGCCGAGCGGCCGCTGCGCTTGCTGGCGCTGACGCCCGTCTCGCAACTGGCCGAGCCCGGCCAGGCGAGCGGCGCGCCGATCGAGGCCGATCGCTCGCTGCGCGATGCGCTGTCCGAATTGCTCTGGCGCGGCGCCGACGCGCTGCCGGTGGTGCCGCCCGCCGGCCGGCCGGCGGCTTCGGCGCCGGATTCCCGGCCCGCCCCGCTGCCCGCCCCCGCCCGCATCACGCTCGCCGCGCTCGTCGCGCATGCAAGGCAGGGCGCATGAGCTTGCCGAACGGCCCGCGCGGCGTCCAGGCAGGCGCCAGAGGCAAGGCCCGCGACCACGGCGGGGCAGACGGCGCCGGCCTGCGCGCCGTGGCCGCCGTGGCGCGGCTGGTGGCGCTGGCCGCGCTGCTCGTGCTGATCGCGCGGCCCGGCTGGCTGCAGCCACTGTTCGCCCCGCTCGCCGAGCACGGCGCGCCGGCCATCTACGACCGCGCCAGCCTGATCGACCTGACGCTTTCGCACCTCGCGCTGGTGGCGGCCTCGAGCCTGATCGGCTCGCTGGCCGCGATCGCCGCCGGCATCGCCGTCACGCGCCCGGCGGGCGCCGATTTCCTGCCGGTGGCGCGCAGCATCGCCAACCTCGGCCAGACCTTCCCGCCGGTGGCCGTGCTCGCGCTCGCGGTGCCGGCGGTGGGCTTCGGCGCGGCGCCGGTGCTGCTCGCGCTGACGCTGTACGGCCTGCTGCCGGTGTTCGAGAGCACGCTGGCGGGCCTGGGCGCGATCCCGGCCGCCACGCTCGACGCCGCGCGCGGCATGGGCATGAGCGCGCGCCAGCGGCTCGTCTCGATCGAACTGCCGCTCGCCATGCCGGTGATCGTCAACGGCGTGCGGCTCGCGGCGGTCATCAATCTCGGCACCGCCACGATCGGCTCGACGGTGGCCGCCAGGGGCCTCGGCGACGTGATCATCGCCGGGCTGCAGACCTCCAACACCGCGTTCGTGCTGCAAGGCGGCGTGATCGTCGCGCTGCTCGCGGTGCTGCTCTACGATGCGCTCGGCCTGGCCGGCCGCCTGCTCGCGCCGGCCGGTCCGGCCGTGCGCCGTGCCGGGCGCCACTGAGGCGCCCCCGTCCGGCCGCCCCGCCGATACCGCCCCGTGGCCGCGCCGTTACTGCCGCGGCACGGCGGCGGCGCCTCCCCTGCCCGGTTGCGCGTCAAGCGATTGCACTGCGCCAAGCCGCTGCACTGCCGCTTTTCTGAATCAATTCCATCGCGTCCTATTGTTTTGACGCGGCATGCGCGCATCGATCGTTCAACGGCCAATAATCAATATCCGCCGAATCGCAGCGGATATGCGGCACTGCGATCGCAAACGATTCACATTGAAACAAATAGCGAGCGCCAGGCCATCGCATTGATGAAACCGCACTGAAAGACTCGCTCGACCCTTTTCTGGACAAGGGCTTCGCGCCGCCCGATTCATCGCCTCATGGCCGCCGCCTGATTTTCCTTATTCGGGACAACCATATTCGGGTTCAAAAAGGTAAAGAAAAAAAAGAATGGCCCGTTAACGCAGCTACAACGAGGGACGTCGCACCGATTTTCGTCTCAAACCCTAATTTCAAGAAGAGAGAGAGGCCAATCATGAAAATTCTGCGGCTGAGCATCAAGGCCAAGCTACTTGGTGCTTTCGGCTTGCTGGCGGCGGTCGTCATCGGCATTTCCGCGTTCGCGCTGAATGCGCTGTCGGACACCAACCATGCGTTCGCCAGCTATACCCAGGGCATCAATGCCCGCGCCAACGTGGCCGAGGAAGTGCGCACGGCGGTGGACCGCCGCGCAGTCGCGGCGCGCAATCTGGTGCTAGTGACCCGGCCCGAGGATGTCGCGGTGGAAAAGGCCGAGGTCGAGCGCGCGCACGCGGACGTGCGGCAGCGGCTCGCGCAGTTGCAGTCGATGCTGGCCGCCGCCCCCGACGCCACCGACCACGCCCGCGAGCTGGCCGCCGCCATCGCCGAGGTGGAGCGCCGCTACGGCCCAGTCGCGCAGCGGATCGTCGATCTGGCGCTGCAGGGCAAGCGCGACGCGGCGACGCTCGCCATCGACGACGAGTGCCGCCCGCTGCTGGTCGAACTGGTGCGCGCCACCGACGCCTACGCGGCCTATACGCGCGAGCGCGAGGCCGAGCTCGCGCAGGCCGGCGCCGAGCGCTACGCGAGCATACGCAACCTGATGGCCGTGATCAGCGCGGCGGCGGTGCTGCTGGCGATCGTCGCCGGGCTCTGGCTCACGCGCGCGATCACGCGGCCGCTGTCCGATGCCGTGCGCGTGGCGCGTACCGTCGCCGACGGCGACCTGACGAGCCACATCCAGGTGCGCGGCCACGACGAGACGCGCGACCTGCTCGACGCGCTCGACACCATGAACACGCGGCTCGCCGGCATCGTCAGCCGCGTGCGCGAGGGCAGCTCGAGCATCGCCTCGGCGGTCGGCGAGATCGCGGCGGGCAACATCGACCTGAGCCAGCGCACCGAGGAACAGGCCGCCTCGCTGGAGGAAACGGCCGCCACCATGGAACAGTTCACCTCCACGGTCCGGCTCAACGCGGAGAACGCGCGCCAGGCCAGCGAACTCGCCAGCAGCGCCTCGGAGGTCGCGCAGCGCGGCAGCCACGCGGTGGGCCGCGTGGTCCGCACCATGAACGACATCGGCGAACGCTCGTCGAAGATCGCCGACATCACCGGCATCATCGAGGGCATCGCGTTCCAGACCAACATCCTCGCGCTGAACGCGGCGGTGGAAGCGGCGCGCGCCGGCGAAGAGGGGCGCGGCTTCGCGGTGGTGGCCAGCGAAGTGCGCTCGCTCGCCCAACGCTCGTCGGTGGCGGCCAAGGAAATCAAGGATCTGATCACCACCTCGGTGCAGACGGTGCACGACGGCGCCGCGGTGGCCGACGAGGCCGGCCGCACCATGACCGAGGTCACGCAGGCGGTGGCGCGCGTGACCGACATCATGGAGCAGATCGCGTCGGCCTCGACCGAGCAGAGCCGCGGCATCGAGCAGGTGAATCTGGCGATCACCCAAATGGACAACACCACCCAGCAGAACGCGGCGCTCGTCGAGCAGGCCGCGGCCGCGTCGAAATCGCTGGAAATGCAGGGGCGGCAGCTCGACGAGACGGTGGCGCGCTTTCGCCTCGGCGCCACCCGGCCGGATGCGCCGGCCGCGAGCAGCGTGCCCGAGCGCCACGCGGGCCACGCCGACTGGCGCCTGGCGACGGCCTGAACGAGGTGCCGCGCCTGCCGCGGCCGCCGGGCTGGCGCGCCGCGCCGTGGCGGGCGGCGGCACGGCAGCGCGGCGGCGGATGGCGGCCCGGCAGCGCCGGCGCGGTCCGCGGCCGCCCGCGCTCGATGCGCTCGGCGTGGCGCCCCGGCGGCGGGCTTCGGCGCTTGCGTATACCATCGCCTAACCCTCCACTCTCACCGAGCGCCCCATGAGCGACCTGTCCGCGTTCCCGATCACGAAAAAATGGCCGGCGCAGCACCCGGACCGCCTCCAGCTCTACTCGCTGCCCACGCCGAACGGCGTGAAGGTGTCGATCATGCTGGAGGAAATCGGCCTGCCCTACGAGCCGCACCTGGTGCGCTTCGACACGAACGACCAGCTCTCCCCCGAATTCCTCTCGCTGAACCCGAACAACAAGATTCCCGCGCTGATCGACCCGGACGGCCCCGGCGGCCAACCGATCGGCCTGTTCGAATCGGGCGCGATCCTGCTCTATCTGGCCGAGAAGACCGGCAAGCTGATCCCGGCCGACGCGGCCGGCCGCTACCAGACCATCCAGTGGCTGATGTTCCAGATGGGCGGCATCGGCCCGATGTTCGGGCAGCTCGGCTTCTTCCACAAGTTCGCGGGGCGCGACTACGAGGACAAGCGCCCGCGCGATCGCTACGTCGGCGAGGCGAAGCGCCTGCTCGGCGTGCTGGAGGCGCGGCTCGCCTCGAACGCCTGGATCGCCGGCGCCGACTACACGATCGCCGACATCGCCACCTTCCCGTGGGTGCGCAACCTGGTGGGCTTCTACGAGGCGGGCGAGCTGGTCGAGTTCGAGCGCTTCCCGAACCTCGGGCGCGCGCTCGAGGCGTTCCTCGCGCGCCCGGCCGTGCAGCGCGGCCTGGCGATCCCGGCGCGCGACTGAGCGCACGACTGAACGCTCGGGCGGGCGCCGCCGCTCGTCCGGCCGCCCCGCTTCCGGCGCCTGCCCACGGCTGCCCGCCTCACCTGCGCGGCGCGGCTCAGCCCTTGGCGTAGAGCGTCGATTCGTCGAACCGGTCGGTGTCGAGCACGCGGCCGATCAGGATCAGCGCCGTGCGCTCGATCGCGGTGGCGGCGATCCTGCCGACGATGTCGGCCAGCGTCCCCGTCACGCGCGTCTCGTCGGGCCAGCTCGCGCGATAGATCACGGCGATCGGGCAGTCGTCGCCGTAGTGCGGGCGCACCTCCTCGACGATCTTCGCCAGATGCCGCACGCCCAGGTGGATCGCCAGCGTCGCGCGGTGCGCGGCGAGCCCGCTCAGCGCCTCGCCTTGCGGCATCGTGGTCTTGCCCGCGTAGCGCGTGAGGATCACCGTCTGCGCGACGCCGGGCAGCGTCAGCTCGACGCCGAGGGTGGCCGCGCAGGCCGCCGTGGCGGTCACGCCGGGCACGATCTGGTAATCGATCCCGAGCGCGCGCAGGCGGCGGATCTGTTCGCCGATCGCGCCGTACAGCGAGGGGTCGCCGGAATGCACGCGCGCCACGTCCTGCCCCTTCGCATGCGCATCGGCGAGCAGCGCGACGATCGCGTCCAGATCCAGCTCGGCCGTGTTGACCACCGTGTGGGCGCGATGGCCGTCGAGCACCGCGGCCGGCACCAGCGAGCCGGCATAGAGGATCACCGGGCAGGCGCGCACGAGGCGCTGGCCCTTCACCGTGATCAGCTCGGGGTCGCCCGGCCCCGCGCCGATGAAATACACCGTCATCTGTCGTGTTCTCCGTTGGAATGGCAGGGCGCCGGCCGGCTGCGGCGCCGCGCGCCCGGGCCGGCCGGCGCGCCCGGCAGCGCATGCGCGGAGCGGGCGGCGCTCGCGCGCCGCATCATGCCGCGCGCCACGCCGCCAGCGCGTCGGCCAGCGCGGCCGGCTCGTCAAAGCTTCGGCCGGCCTTGGGCAGCGCCGGCCGCTCGATCATCACGACCGGCATGCGCCGCTCGCGCGCGATCTCGAGCTTGGCCTCGGTCGCCGCGCCGCCGCTCATCTTGCTGACCAGCACGTCCACCCCGGCGAGCGCGAACAGCGCGCGCTCGCCGGCCGGCTCGAAGGGCCCGCGCGCGGCGATCACGCGCGCGCGCGCGTTGCCGGGATGCGCGTCGAGGCAGCGGATGATCCAGTGCTGGTGCGGGGGAATCTCGTCGAGATGGGCGAGCGGCTCGCGCCCGAGCGTGAAGAAGGGCCGCGCGAACGGCGCGATCGCGGCGGCCACGCCAGCCCAGTCGCGCACCGGCCGCCAGTCGTCGCCGTCGCGCGCGACCCAGGCCGGGCGGCGCAGCGCCCAGTACGGCGTGCCGGTGGCCGCGCAGGCGGCCGCCGCGTTCGCGCTGATGCGCGCGGCATACGGATGGGTGGCGTCGGCCACCAGGCCGATGCCTGCCCCGCGCAGCCAGGCGGCCAGCCCATCGGCGCCGCCGAAGCCGCCCACGCGCACCTCGCAGGCCAGATCGTCGGGCACCTTGCCGAGCCCGGCGAGGCTGTAGACGTCGCCGGCCGGCAGCGTGCGCGCGATCGCCAGCGCGTCGCCGGTGCCGCCGAGCAGCAGCACGCGCGCGGCGGCGCGGGCGGTGGCGGGCGCGGTGCCGCTCATGCGCCGCCTTCCGCAAGCGGCTTGCGGACCTCGTAGAGCGTGACGGGCAAGGCCGGGCGCCAGGTATCGAAGCCGCCCAGCGGCGCCGCGCCGGCGAGCGCGACGCGCGTGAGCGTGCCGCCGTGGCGGTCGCGCCAGTCGAGCAGCGCCGCCTCGGCCTGCAGCGTCACCGCGTTGGCCACCAGCCGCCCGCCCGGCTTCAGCGCGGCCCAGCAGGCGGCCAGCACGCCGGGCTCGCTGCCCCCGCCGCCGACGAACACCGCGTCGGGCGCGGCGAGCCCGGCGAGCGCCTCGGGCGCGCGGCCCGCCACGATCGCGAGCCCCGGCACGCCGAGCCGGTCGCGGTTCAGCGCGATGGTCTGGCGGCGCGCCGCGTCGGCCTCGATGGCGAGCGCCATGCAGGACGGATGCGCGCGCATCCATTCGATGCCGATCGAGCCGGAGCCCGCGCCCACGTCCCACAGCAACTCGCCCGGGGTCGGCGCGAGCCGCCCCAGCGTGATCGCGCGCATGTCGCGCTTGGTCAGCTGGCCGTCGTGCTGGTAGGCATCGTCGGGCAGGCCCGGCGTGAGCGGCACGGGGGGCGTGTCGGCCGCGCGTGCGCAGTCGAGCGCGATCAGGTTCAGCGCGGCGACGCGCGCCATGGGCCAGGCCCGCGCGAGCGCGTCGATGCGGCGCTCGTCGGGCCCGCCCAGATGCTCGAACACGCTCATGCGCGTCGCGCCGTAGCCGGCCTCGGCCAGCAGCGCCGCCAGCGCGGCCGGCGTCGCGCCGTCGGCGCTCAGCACCAGCAGGCGCCGGCCATGATGCAGATGGCGCGCGAGCGCCGCGAGCGGACGGCCGACGCACGACACGACCTCCAAGTCGTGCAGCGCCCAGCCGAGCCGCGCCGCGGCCAGCGAGGCCGACGACGGCGCCGGCAGCACGCGCAGCTCCTCTGCCGGCAGTTGCCGCGCGAGCGTCGCGCCGACACCGTAGAACATCGGGTCGCCGCTCGCGAGCACGCATACGGCCTCGCCGCGCCGCGCCAGCAGCGCGGCGAGATCGAACGGCTTCGGCCACGGCTCGCGCCGCGCGCGCAGGCGGGCCGGCAGCATCGCCAGGTGACGCTCGCCGCCGATCACCACGGCCGCGTCGATCAGCGCGCGCCGTGCGGGCTTGCCGAGCCCCGCGAATCCGTCGTCACCGATTCCGACCACCGTCAGCCACGCCGTCATGCCCCGTTCCCCATCCGTGCCCCACCCTCGCCGCGTTGCCGGCCGCCGCTCGGGCGCGCCCGAGCGGCGCGCGCGGCGTATCTCGGCCGAACGAAAGCAGGCATAATACAGCCTCGTTCGCCGGTGCCCAACGGGCCTAACAGGGAACGCAGGGCGTGGCTCGCCGCGCCGCTGCGGCTGCCCCCGCCACCGCGTGCAGCGAGTGCGCCGCCCGTCGATGCCGCGGGATGCATGCCGGAAGACGCGCGGCGGCGAGCTGCGCGCCAGCAGACCTGCCGGCCCGATGAGCGTGCCGGCCGGCATCAGGCGGGGTAAACCGATGCCGACACGGCGCGCGCGAGCCGCGGGCGCCCGTCTCCCGCCGGCCCGCGACCCGACCCGGTACGCCGTTGACTCGTTCCTTATCCTCTCCTCGTCCGACCCGCAGCCCCCAGCCGACCGATCGGCCCGCCGACGGCCGCCGCGCCGCCGCGCCCGCTGCGGCGGCCGCGGTGCCGGCGATCCGGCCGAGCGCCTGCCCAGGACTGATGCGCGTGGTGGCGACGAAGGACGGCGGGCTCTGCCGCGTGCGGCTGCCGGGCGGCCGGCTCGACGCCCGCGCCGCCCGCGCGCTGGCGGCGGCGGCCCGCACGCACGCCTCGGGCGCGCTGGACGCGACCAACCGCGCGAACCTGCAGATCCGCGGCGTGCGGGCCGGCCGCGAGGCCGCGCTCGCGGCCGCGCTGATCGACGCCGGCCTCGGCCCGCTGCCCGACGGCGGCGCCGACCTGACCACGGCGGCGCTGCGCGACGACCTGCGCAACGTGATGCTGAGCCCGGCCGCCGGGCGCGACCCCGGCGCGCTCGCCGACACGCGCTCGCTCGGCGCGGCGCTGCTGGCGATGCTGCAGACCGAGCCGCGCTTCGCCGCGCTGTCGCCGAAATGCTCGCTGCTGCTGGACGGCGGCGAGCGGCTCGCCGCGCTCGACCATCCGCACGATCTCTGGTTCGCCGCGCTGCGCGACGCCGCCGGCGAGCTGCGCTACGCGTTCGGGCTGGCCGGCAGCCCGCCCGTGGCGGCCGGCGCGGCGCCCGCGCTCGCCACGGTGGCGCCGGGGCAGGTCGTGGCCGTCGCCCATGCGCTGCTGCTCGCCTTCGTCGAGCACGCGCCGGCCGACGCGAAACGGCTGCGCGACGCGCTCGCCGTGCTGCCGGCCGACGCGCTGCTCGCGCACGCGGCCGCGCGGCTGCGGTTCGCGCCGCGCCGCGACGCGGCGCTGGCCGGCTGGCGCCGGACCGCCGCCGAACCGCTGCGGCGCTTCGGGGTGCAGCCGGAGGCGGACCCGGCCACGCGCCAGGTCGGCGCCCAGGTGCCGCTCGGCCGGCTCGACGCGGCCACGCTCGACGCGCTCGCGGCGCTGGCCGAACGCCACGGCGACGGCTCGCTGCGCTTCACGCCGTGGCAGAGCGTGCTGCTGCCGGGCGTGCGCGCCGCCGCAGCCGAGGCCACGCTCGCCGCGCTGGCGGCGCTCGGCCTGATCGACACGGCCGCCGCGCCGCTCGCGCATCTGGTCGCCTGCGCGGGCAGCCGCGGCTGCGGCCGCGCGCTGGCCGACACCAAGGCCGACGCGCTGGCGCTGGCCGCGCGCCTGGCTGCGCCGGCCGAGGCGCACCTGAGCGGCTGCGCGCGCGCCTGCGCGCAGCCATGGCCGGCCGCCGCCACGCTGGTGGCGGTCGAGGCCGGCCGCTACGACCTTTACCGGCGCGACGGCGAGGCCGGCTTCGGCCGCCTCGCCGCACGCCATCTGACGATCGACCAAGCCGCCGCGATGCTCGACGCACCGCGGCGCTCCCAGGACTGACTCGCATGCTCGACTACCTTCGCGATGGCCGCGAAATCTACCGGCAATCGTTCGCGACGATCCGCGCCGAAGCGGATCTGACGGCCATCCCGGCCGACCTAGAAAAACTCGCCGTGCGCGTGATACACGCGTGCGGGATGGTCGATATCGCCGCCGATCTGCGCTTCTCGGACGGCGCCGGCACGGCCGGACGCGCGGCGCTCGCCGCCGGCGCGCCGATCCTCTGCGACGCGCGGATGGTGGCCGAAGGCATCACGCGCGCGCGGCTGCCGGCCGCCAACCCGGTCTGCTGCACGCTCGGCGAGCCCGAGGTGGCCGCGCTCGCCGCCCGGCTCGGCAATACGCGCTCGGCCGCCGCGCTGGAACTGTGGCGCCCGCGTCTGGCCGGCAGCGTGGTGGTGATCGGCAACGCGCCCACCGCGCTGTTCCACCTGCTCGACATGCTCGATGCCGGGGCGCCCAAGCCGGCGCTGATCCTCGGCTTCCCGGTCGGCTTCATCGGCGCGGCCGAATCGAAGGCGATGCTGGCGGCCGACAGCCGCGGCGTGCCGTTCGTGGCCGTGGCGGGCCGGCGCGGCGGCAGCGCGATGGCCGCCGCCGCCGTCAACGCGCTGGCTGCGGAGGTCGAATGAAGCTGCCGTCGGATTCGCTCCCGCGCGCACGCGCCGGCATCGCCCGCGGCCGGCTGTTCGGCATCGGCGTCGGCCCCGGCGACCCCGAGCTACTGACCCTGAAGGCCGTGCGCCTGCTGCGCGCCGCGCCGGTGGTGGCCTACTTCGTCGCCAAGGGCAAGAAAGGCAATGCCTACGGCATCGTCGAGGCGCACCTGGGCGAGACGCAGCATCAGCTGCCGCTGGTCTATCCGGTCACCACCGAGGCGCTCGCGCCGCCGCTCAGCTACGAGCGCATCATCGCCGACTTCTACGACACCGCCGCCGAGGTGGTGGCCGGGCACCTCGACGCGGGCCGCGACGTAGCCGTGATCTGCGAGGGCGATCCGCTCTTCTACGGCTCCTACATGTATCTGCACGACCGGCTCGCGCAGCGCTACGAGACGGAGGTGGTGCCCGGCGTGTGCTCGATGCTCGGCGGCGCGGCCGTGCTCGGCGTGCCGCTCGTCTACCGCAACCAGACGCTGTCGGTGCTCTCGGGCGTGCTGCCCGCCGACCAGCTGCGCGCGCGGCTCGAGCAGGCCGACGCGGCCGTGGTGATGAAGCTCGGCCGCAATTTCGACAAGGTGCGCCGCGTGCTGGAGGAACTCGGGCTCGCCAAGCGCGCGCTGTACGTCGAACGCGCGACCATGACGAACCAGCGCATCGTGCCGCTCGCCGAGGTCGACCCGATGGCCTCGCCGTATTTTTCGCTGCTCGTCGTGCCGGGGGAAAAATGGCAAGGCTGAACGTCGCGCCGGCGATCGTCGTGCTCGGCGCCGGCGCGCTGCCGGTGGCCGAGCGGATTCGCGCGCGCTACGCGGGCGCCACCCTCCACGCGCTCGCGGGCCGCGCGCAAGGCGACCTGGCGTTCACCGAACTCGGCGCGCATCTGCGCGAACTGTACGCACGCGGCACGCCGATCGTCGCGCTGTGCGCGGCCGGCATCGTGATCCGCTGCGTCGCGCCGTGCCTCGCCGACAAGGGCATCGAGCCGCCGGTGCTGGCGGTGGCCGAGGACGGCAGCGCGGTCGTGCCGCTGCTGGGCGGGCTGACCGGCGCGAACCTGTTCGCGCGCGAGATCGCCGCGCTGCTCGCG
The DNA here is from genome assembly GCF_000960995.1 of Burkholderia glumae LMG 2196 = ATCC 33617. Lineage (NCBI taxonomy): Bacteria > Pseudomonadati > Pseudomonadota > Betaproteobacteria > Burkholderiales > Burkholderiaceae > Burkholderia > Burkholderia glumae. Next base: position 2,972,514 of record NZ_CP009435.1, read on the forward strand.
GTGGCGCCCGCCATCACCACCAGCGGCGAGCTGCGGTTCGGCGCCTGCGTGCTGAACCCGCCCGACGGCTATGCGCTGGCCGACCTCGGCGCCGGCAAGCGCTTCGTGTCGGACCTGCTGGCGGGCGCCGGCACGCGCGTGGACGGCGAGGCGCCGTGGCTCGACGGCGTCGCGCTGCCGCTCGACCCGGGCGCCTCGCATGCGATCCGCATCACGCCGCGCACGGCCGGCGGCGGCGCCGGCGAACTCGTGATCCACCCGCGCAGCGTGGTGGTGGCGCTGTTGCCCGAGGCGCACCCCGGCTCGGCGCGGCCGCTGCCCGCGCCGAGCGCGGATGCCGCCCTCGAGACGCGCGCCGATCCGCTCGCGGCCCGCGTGCTCGACGCGCTGGCCGCGGCCGGGCTCGCCCCGCTCGCGCTCGCGGCGCTCGTCGCGCCGCGCCGGGCGATGCGCGACGCCACGCTCGCACGCGCCGCCCGCGCGCTCGGCGTGCCGCTGCGTTTCGTGGCGGCTGCCACTGCCGAAGACCATCTCGAACGCGGTGCCGATGCCGGCGCGCTGCTCGACGCGGCGCTCGCGGCGGCCGCGATCGCCGCGACCCGCCTGCCCGCCGCTTCCGCCGCTTCCGGCGATCAAGCCGATTCGGCCGATCACGACGCGGCGCGCGCGATGCCAATCGCGATCGCGGTGGCCAACGCGCCCGTCGACGCCGACGCGCTCGGCCAGGCGCGCGGCAGCCTGACCGTGCTCGGCCTCGGCCCCGGCAGCGCCGAACTGCTGGCACCGGCCGCGCGCGCCGCGCTCGCCGCGGCCACCGACATCCTCGGCTACGCAACCTACGTGCGCATGGCAGGCCCGTTCCGCGCCGATCAACGCGTCCACGAAACCGACAATCGCGAGGAATTGCAGCGCGCGCGGCACGCGTTCGAACTGGCCGCGCGGGGGCGCCGCGTGGCGGTGGTGTCGTCGGGCGATCCGGGCGTGTTCGCAATGGCTGCCGCGGTGCTGGAGGCGCTCGACGGCAGCGACGACGCGGCCTGGGCCGACGTCGCGCTCGATGTGGTGCCCGGCGTGTCGGCCGCGCTGGCCACCGCCGCGCAGGCCGGCGCGCCGCTCGGCCATGATTTCTGCGTGATCTCGCTGTCGGACAACCTGAAGCCGTGGAGCGTGATCGAGGAGCGGCTCGCGCTCGCCGCGCGCGCCGACCTGGTGATGGCGTTCTACAACCCGGTGTCGCGCGCCCGTCCGTGGCAGCTCGATCGCGCGCTCGACATCGTGCGCGCGGTGCGCGCCGCCGACACCGTCGTGGTGCTGGGCCGCGACATCGGCCGGCCCGGCGCCGCGCTGCGCAGCACGACGCTCGGCGCGCTGAGCGCGGCCGAGGTCGACATGCGCACGATGGTGATCGTCGGCTCGTCGAAGACGCGCCGCTTCGTGCGCGGCGAGCGCGAATGGGTCTATACGCCGCGGTTCTACGACTGACGCGCGCGCCGCTTCGCAAATGCGGCGCCCGCTGCGGCCCGGACCGGGGCGGCGGCGGCCGGCCGTGACAGACTGGGCCGGTTCGGGCAGGTGCGGCCCGTTTCGGCCCACCGCCGCAGCCTGCCGCCGAGGCGGGCCGCCGCGCGCCGGCTCGAAGCGCCCGGCCTCGCGGCGCGCCGGGCGAGCGCTCAGGCCGCCCGCCCCTCTGCCACCCGTCGCCCATGAACCGCTTCGATCCGCGCCGCCTGCTCGACCTGCCCAGGTATCCGGAGCATGGCTATGCGCGGCTCGCCGATCGCCTCCGCCATTTGCTCGCGACCTCGGCCGACATCCTGTTCGTGCAGGCCGAGGCCGTGTTCGCGCTGGAGGCCGTCGCCACCAGCCTGGCGCGCCCGGGCCTGACCGCCGTGAACGTCGTCACGAGCCGCTACGGGCGCTGGTTCGGCGCCTGGCTGCGGCGCGGCGGGGTGAGCGTCCATGACGTGACGGCCGCGCCCGGCCAGGCGATTGCGCTCGGCGCCGTCGAGGCCCGCGCCGACGAGCTGGCGCGCGTCGACATCGTGGCCGCGGTGCATGCCGAATCGTCGAGCGGCGCGCTCAACCCGATCGCCGGCCTTGCCGCGCTGGCCCGCGCGCGCGACGCGCTGTTCGCCGTCAACGCGGTGGCCTCGGTCGGCGGCCACGCGCTCGAACTCGACGCGCTCGGCATCGACGTGGCCGTGATCGGGCCGCAGAAGGCCTTGGCGGGGCCGGCCGGCGTGTCGGCCGTGGCGGTCGGCGCGCGCGCCTGGGCGCAGATCGAGGCGGCGCCGGATTTCGCGCCGTCCGCGCTGTCGCTGGCCGCACTGCGCCGCGGCTGGCTGCAGCGCGATCGCGGCCTGCTGCCGGGTTCGCCGTCCGCGCTCGAGTTCTGGGCGCTGGAGGCCGCGCTCGACCGCATCGAGGCCGAGGGTATCGCGCGGATGGTGGCGCGCCACGCGCAGGCCGCGCGCGCGAGCCGCGCCGCGCTGCGCGCGCTCGGCGTGCCGCCGTGGATCGCGCACGACGACGCCGCCTCGGCGCTCGTCACCGCCGCGCCGGTGCCGCCCGGCGTGGACCCGCTGGCGCTGATCTCGCACGCGCGCCGGCACGGCGTGGAGCTGGCGCCCGGGGCCGGCGAGATCGCCGGCCGGATCGTGCGGCTCGACCATACCGGCCTGCGCGCCAGCGCCGACGCGGTGCATGCGAACCTGGTCGCCTATGGCGGCGCGCTCGAACAGCTGCGCTATCCGGTCGATCTCGACGCGGCCGGCCAGGCGATCGCCGACGCCTACGCGGGCGACTGACGCAGCCGGCCAGGCTCGCGGCGGCCGCCGCTCAGCGCACCAGCCCGCGCGCCGCCAGGTTGCGGAACAGCGCGCGCGTGCCGAACTGCCAGGGCGCCACCTCGGTACACAGCGACACGCGGTTGACGAGCGCGCCCAGCGAGGCCGTGGAGATCGTCACGCGATCGCCGAGGTGATGCGTGAAGCCGGCCCCGGCCTGATCGCGGTCCTTGATCGGCGAGAACATCGTGCCGAGGAACAGCATGAAGCCGTCCGGATACTGGTGATGGGTGCCGCAGGTCTGGGCGACCAGGTCGAGCGGATCGCGGCTGATCTCCGACATGTGGCTGACGCCGTCGAGTTCGAAGCCGTCGCTGCCGTCGATGCGCAGCCCCACCGAGGCAGCGCGCACCGTGTCGATCGTAAACGTGCCGTCGAACAGCCGCACGAACGGTCCGATCGCGCAGGACGCGTTGTTGTCCTTGCACTTGCCGAGCAGCAGCGCCGAGCGCCCCTCCACGTCGCGCAGGTTCACGTCGTTGCCGAGCGTGGCGCCCACCGCCTCGCCGCGCGCGTTCACCGCCAGCACCACTTCCGGCTCGGGGTTGTTCCAGGTCGAGATCGGCAGCAGGCCGACCTCGCTGCCGAAGCCCACCGCCGACATCGGCTGCGATTTCGTGAACACCTCGGCATCGGGACCGATCCCGACCTCCAGGTACTGCGACCACACTCCGCGATCCTGCAACTCCCGCTTGAGCCGCAGCGCCGCCTCGGAGCCGGGCACGACGCGCGAAAGATCGGTGCCGATCGCGCGCGCGATGGTGGCGCGCACCTCGTCGGCACGGCTCGCGTCGCCGCCCGCCTGCTCCTCGATCACGCGCTCGATCAGGCTCACCGCGAAGGTCACGCCGCAGGCCTTGATGGCCTGCACGTCGCACGGCGCGAGCAGCCGGATCGCGGGTTGGCCGCCGCCGAGCTGCGCGGCGAGTATCTCGCGCGCGCTGCCGAGCGGCTCGCCCTCGGCGCGGCGCGCCACCTCGACCGCATCGGGCAGGTCGAACAGGTCGGCCGTGGTTGGCGCGCTGGCCGTGATGTCGAACACCTCGCCGTCGCGCACGGCCACCACGCACGGTCCCTCGAAGCTCGCCGTCTTGCGCCAGACGCGGCCGACCAGCAGCGCGCGGCCGAGGTCGGCGGGAAGGCAATCGTCGATCGTGAACTTGTCTGCCTGGGATGTCATGAATCCTGTCTCCTTGATCGGGGTGCGGCCGATGCTAGGGCCAAGCGCCCGGCCTGTCCAACCTGCGAACGTATAATCCAGCCAGCTGGACAGGCCGGCGCGTCGTGCCGCCGTCCTGCCGGTTCGTGCCGACAGTTCGTGCTGACTCGTTGTCCCGCCGCCGTCGGCCTGCCCCGTTCCTTCCACGAGCCGTCCCGATGCCCGATCAAGCCGCCCAGCCCGACAAAGTCCATGACGTGCCCGCGATCGGCCGCGTCCACGACATCCTCGAGGCCTTGAAGTCCACCCGCCGCCCGACCTCGGCGCGCGACCTGCTGGCGCTCACCGGCATGCCGCGCAGCACGCTCTACCTGACGCTCGACGCGCTGGAACGCCGGCAGTGGATCGAGAAGATCGGCGACGGCTATGCGATCGGCGTCGCGCTGTTCGAGATCGGCAGCACCTATCTGCTCGCCGACTTCACGCTCGACGCGTTCCGCCGCGAGGCGGCCTGGTTCGTGGCGAAGCACAACGAGGCCGTGCAGATGGCGGTGCTCGACCGCGCCGAGGTGGTCTACCTCGCACGCGAGGACCCGTCGCGCGCGGTGCGGCTCGTCTCCGACATCGGCTCGCGGCTGCCCGCGCATTGCTCGGCGCTCGGCAAGGCGCTGCTCGCGAGCCTGGCCGACGAAACCGTGCAGATGCTGCTGCCGGCGCGGCTGCCTGCGCTGACCGAGCGCTCGGTGACGCGCCGCGCCGAGCTGATCGAGGCGCTGGCCGGCGTGCGCGCGAGCGGCTACGCGATCGAGCGCGAGGAAGCCTGCACCGGGCTCGCGTGCCTGGCGGTGATGGTGGGCGTGTCCTCGGTGGGCAAGCGGATCGCCGTGAGCACCAGCGTGCCGGTGGACCGGCTCGACGCGAAGCGCGAGACGCGGCTGCTCGTCGATCTGACCACGCTCGCGCAGCGCGTGGCGCGCGGGCTGTGAGCGCCGCGCCGCGAGGCAGGAAGCCCAGGCGGGAGCACGGGCTTGCCGCCGCCGGGCAGCAGCGCCGCCCACCGCCTGCAAGCCGGAATCATGAGCAGGCCGGAAGCGATCGCGTGGAAGTGTGGCCAAGGCGTGCGATGGCCTAACCGTTAGTTGCGGTCAATGCCTCGGCCTACCGGGCCGACGCGCCCGCCTCAAGCGCGGATCAGCGCCGTCGGCAGGCACCAGCGCGCCGCCCAGGCACGCGCCAGCCGTTCGGCGCGGCCGAGCCGCACGGCGGCATCGTCGAAATCGATCACGTGGATCTCGTCGGCCTGCGCGGGCCGCGCCGGCATCTCGTCGCTGCGCCCGTCGGTCAGCAGCCAGAGCGAGCGCGGCGCGCCGGGCCGGCGCCGGGCCCGTTGCGCGAGCAGCGCGCGCGCCGCGTCGATGCCGAGCGTGAGCGGCGTGCCGCCGCCCCCCATCACCGGCTCGAGCCAGCGCTCGTTCCACCAGCGCGGCACGGCCGGCCCGAAGCGCCGCTCGGCACGGCCCGCGCCGAAGCAGATCAGCGCCACCTCGGCGCGCTCGCGCGCGGCCGCGTCGAACAGGCCCACCAGCAGCCCCTTCGCGCGCGCGAGCCGGCCGCCGTCGAGCATCGACGCCGAGCAGTCGAGCACGAAGCAATGGAACGCGCGCGGCGCGCCGGCGCGCGGCCGGAAGCGCAGATGCGCCGGCGCGAGCGCGGCGCCGCGCGCGGCGGCCAGCGTCGCGGCCCAGGCGATGCGGGTGCCGGGGCGGCCGCGCCGGTCGGGAAGCTTGCCGGGCTGCCATCGAACCCCGCTGCCGGCGGCGGCGAGGGCATCCGTTCGATGGCTCAGCGTTTTTTTGACGGCAGCGGGATCACGCCCTTGACGGCAACCAGGCCGGCCGGCTCGGGCGGCAGGTAGCCCCAGTCGGCCTCGTCGCGCGCCGGGTCGGCCGCGGGCGGCGGACCCGCCGGCGCATCGGACGACGCACCGGCAGACGCCGCGCCGGCCGTGCCGTCCGCGCGGCGCTCCTGGCGCGGCGCGTCCGGCGGCCGCGACGGCGCGGGCGCCGCCGGCGGCACGGTGCGGCGGTGCCGCAGCACGTCGTCGGCGATCCGCTCGACGTGCGCGTCGCGCACCGCCGCCTCGCCGTCGAGCGCCGCGAGCGCCCGTGCGGCGCGCAGCATCACCAGGTCGGCGCGCAGCCCGTCCACGCCGGCCGCCATGCAGCACGCCGCCACGCATGCGTGGACGGCGTCGTCGATGCGCACCGCGGCGAGCGCCGCGCGCGCGCGGCGAATCCGTTCGACCAGCGCGGCCTGCGCCTGGTCGTGCGCGGCGCGGAACGCGTGCGGATCGAGATCGAACGCGAGCCGCGCCTTGACGATCCGCTGCCGCTCGTCGGCATCGCGCGGGTTCGCGAGTTCGACCATCAGCCCGAAGCGGTCGAGCAGCTGCGGGCGCAGCTCGCCCTCCTCCGGATTCATCGTGCCGACCAGCGCGAAGCGCGCCGCGTGCGAATGCGAGATCGCATCGCGCTCGACGGTGTTGACGCCGCTCGCGGCGGCGTCGAGCAGCACGTCGACGAGGCCGTCGGGCAGCAGGTTCACCTCGTCCACGTAGAGCACGCCCAGATGCGCGCGCGCCAGCAGCCCCGGCGAGAAGCGCACCGCCCCCTCGCCTAGCGCGCCGGCCAGATCGAGCGATCCGGTGACGTGCTCGTCGGCCGCGCCGAGCGGCAGCGTGACGAAGCGGCCCTCGGGCAGCAGTTCGGCCAGCGCGCGCGCGGCCGTCGATTTGGCGGTGCCGCGCGGCCCGCTCACCAGCACCCCGCCGATGGCCGGATCGACGGCCAGCAGCAGCAGCGCGCGCTGCAGCGCGGCCTGCCCGACCAGCGCGGAAAACGGAAAGGGCGGCAGCGCGCCCGAGGCATCGTGTGGGTTCATCGCCGGCTTCCTTCGAGATGCTGCTCGACGGCGAGCAGCTGTTGTTCGAGCTGGTCGCGATAGGCGCCCGGCTCCTGCCAGAGCCCGCGCTGGATCGCCTCCAGCAGCCGCTCGCAGATGCCGTGCAGCGCGTGCGGGTTGTGCCGTTCGAGGAAGACCCGCGTGGCGGCGTCGTTGACGTAGGCGTCGGTGACGAGCGCGTACTGGTGATCGGCCACCACGCGCGCGGTGGCGTCATAGCCGTACAGGTAGTCGACGGTGGCGGCCATCTCGGCCGCCCCCTTGTAGCCGTGCCGCTTGACGCCGTCGATCCATTTCGGGTTGACCACGCGCGAGCGGATCACGCGCGCGATCTCCTCGGTCAGCGTGTTGATGCGCGGCGTGTCGGGCCGGCTGTGGTCGCCGTGGTAGAGCGCCGGCTGGCGCCCCGAGCGATGCCGGACCGCGGCCGCCATGCCGCCCTGGAACTGGTAGTAGTCGTTCGAGTCGAGCAGGTCGTGCTCGCGGTTGTCCTGGTTCTGCACCACCGCGTCGATCGTCGCGAGCCGCGCGCCGAACGCGTCGTGGGCCGCCTCGCCGGCGCTGTTCTGCGCGTAGGCGTAGCCGCCCCAGGCCTGATAGGCATCGGCGAGATCGGCGTCGGTCTGCCAGCCGCCGCCGTCGATCCGTTCCTGCAGGCCCGCGCCGTAGCTGCCCGGCCGCGCCCCGAACACGCGCCAGCCGGCGCGCCGCCGCGCCTCGTCGGCCGCCACGCCGCGTTCGACGAGCGCCGCCGCGTCGCGCTGCACGCGCGCGCGGATCGGGTTCAGATGAGCCGGCTCGTCGAGTTCGGCCACCGCCTGCACGGCCGCGTCGAACAGGTGCATCAGGTTCGCGAACGCGTCGCGGAAGAAGCCCGACACGCGCAGCGTCACGTCGATGCGCGGCCGGTCGAAGATCTCGATCGGCACGATCTCGAAGTCGGTCACGCGGTGGCTGCCGTGCGCCCATTTCGGCCGCACGCCGATCAGCGCGAAGGCCTGCGCGATGTCGTCGCCGCCGGTGCGCATGGTGGCGGTGCCCCATACCGACAGGCCCACGGCGCGCGGATAGTCGCCATGCTCCTGCAAGTGGCGCTCCACCAGCTGATGCGCGGACTTCATGCCGAGCGACCAGGCCGCCTGGGTCGGCACCGCGCGCGTGTCGACCGAATAGAAGTTGCGGCCGGTGGGCAGCACGTCGGGGCGCCCGCGCGAGGGCGAGCCGCTCGGCCCCGGCGGCACGAAGCGGCCGTCGAGCCCGCGCAGCAGATGGCGTAGCTCGTCGGCGCCGCATGCGTCCAGGCGCGGCGCGAGATCGCGCGCCACGCGCTCGAGCACGGCCCGCGTGGCCGGCCAGCGCTCGGGATGCGCGTGCGGTGCGGGCGCGGCGGCAAGCGCATCGGCCGATTCGATGGCCGCGGCCTCGGCGCCGTGGGGTGCGCCGCCCTCGCCGCCCTCGCCGCTCAGCGACGCCACCAGCCGCTGCGCGAGCAGCTCCAGCCGCTCGCGCGTGTCGCCGGCATGGCGCCACGGCGTCGGATCGACGGCCACCAGTTCGGCGGGCCGCGGCCCACGCCACGGCGCGGCCCAGTCGGCCGCGAGCGGATCGAACTCGGCGCCGAGCGCGAGGTCGCGCGCGAGCGCCGCGATCAGCCCCGCGTTGGCGCCGAGCCCGTCGCCGACCGGAAAGCGCGCCAGCGCGAGCAAGGTGTCGCGGCGCTGGCGCCCTGCGGGCGAGCGGCCGAAGGTATGCAGTCCGTCGCGGATCTGCGCCTCCTTCAGCTCGCAGAGCCAGGCATCGACGCGCGTGAGCAGCGCGTCCTCGTCGCCCTGCCCGGCGGGCGCGGCCACGCTCAACTCCTCGTGCAGGCGGTGCTCGACGATGGTGTCGAGGATGGTCCGGCGCAGCAGCTTCGCGCGCCGCGCGTCCACCATCAGCGCCTCGTAGTACTCGTCCACCTGCCGCTCGAGATCCTGCAGCGGCCCGTAGTTCTCGGCGCGCGTGAGGGGCGGCATCAGGTGGTCGACGATCACCGCCTGCGCGCGGCGCTTGGCCTGGCTGCCCTCGCCGGGATCGTTGACGATGAACGGATAGAGGTGCGGCAGCGGCCCGAGCACGAGGTCGGGCCAGCACGCGTCGGACAGCGCGACGCTCTTGCCGGGCAGCCATTCGAGGTTGCCGTGCTTGCCGACGTGGACGATCGCGTCGATCGCGAACACGTCGCGCAGCCAGAAATAGAAGGCCAGGTAGGCGTGCGGCGGCACGATCTCGGCGTCGTGGTAGCTTGCGTAGTCGTTCGCGTCGCGCGTGCGCGCCGGCTGGATTCCGACGAACACGTGCCCGGCGCGCCAGCCCGCGATCGGAAAGCGTCCGTGGCGCAGCGCCGGCTCCTGCTCGGGCATGCCCCAGCGCGCCTCGATCGCCTCGCGCGCGGCCGCGGGCAGGCGTGCGTAGTGCCGGCGGTAGGCGTCCATCGCGAGGCTCTGGAACGCGGGCCGGAGCGCGCTTTGCGCCGCGTCGTTGGTCACGCCGCCGGTGAGCCGCGCGAGCAGCGCGTCGCCCGAGGCCGGCAGCGGCCCGGCCAGCGTGTAGCCGGCCTCGCCGAGCGCGGCCAGGATGCCGAGCGCCGAGGCCGGCGTATCGAGCCCGACGCCGTTGCCGATCCGCCCTTCGCTGGTCGGGTAGTTGGCCAGCACCAGCGCGAGCCGCTTGTCGGCGTTCGGCGCGGTGCGCAGCCGGCACCAGCGCCGGCTCAGCTCGGCCACGAAGGCCACGCGCTCGGCGTCGGGCTGGTAGCGCACCACGTCCACCTCGGTATGCGGGCAACGATAGGCGAGCCCCTTGAAGCTGATCGCACGCGTGACGATGCGCCCGTCCACCTCGGGCAGCGCCACGTGCATCGCGATGTCGCGTGCCTGCAGCCCCTGCGGGTCGGCCAGCCAGGTCTCGCGGTTGCCGCCCGACAGGATCACCTGCAGCACCGGCGCGTCGCCCGCCAGTTCCTCGGCGGCGGGCGCGTCGATCGCGCCGGCCGCGAACGCGGTGGTGTTGAGCACCAGCGCCACGCGCTCGGAGGCCACCAGCCGGTCGATCACCTCGCGGCTCGCGGCGTCCTTCAGCGAGGTCACGGCGATCGGCAGCGGGTTGAGCCCCTCGCGCTCGAGCGCGTCGATCAGCGCGTCGAACACGGCCGTGTTGGCGGCCTGCCAGTGCGCCTTGTAGAACAGGATGGCCACCACCGGCGCGCCCGGCGTCCAGCGCGCGCGCCAGTGGTCGAGCGTGGCCGGCTCGTGGGCCGGGTGATAGAGCGCGGCGGCCGGCAGCGGCCGCGGCGGCGCCGGCTCCTCGCCCACGCCGAGTGCATGGAAGGCGATGCTGCGCAACAGCGCCTGCGCGTTATGGGCGCCGCCCTCGCGCAGATAGCGCCACCATTGCCGGCACCGCGCCGGCTCGACGGTGCTCCGCGCGATCAGGTTCGGATCTTCCTGCAGGTCGCCCGAGAACATCGCCAGCCGCTGGCCGCGCCGTTCGGCGAGCGCCACGGCCTGCTCGATCCCGTAGGGCCAGTAGGCCTCGCCGCCCAGATGGTCGATCACCACCACGCGTGCATGCTGCAGCACGTCCTCGACGTAGAAATCGACCGACGCGGGCTGCCGCAGGAACGTCAGGTTGGCGAGCCGCACGCTCGGGAAGCCCTCGCCGAGCCGCGGCACGACGCTCGCGAGCAGCGCCAGCGTGGTGTCCGCCGAACTGAGGATCACGATCTCGGCGGGGCGCTGGTCGATCCGGATCACGCCCTGCGTGTCGTCGACGAAGCCGCCCGGGGTGGTGCGCAGCAGATGCATGGCGGCGCGCGGCGCGTCAGGCCGGCTGGGCGGCGCCGAGCGCGGCCGTGAAGGCGCGCTGCAGCGCGGCCGCGTCGAGATCCTCGCCGATCAGCACGAAGCGGCTGACCTCGTCCTCGCCGTCCCGCAGCCGGCGGTCGAAGTAGCTGTCGAAGCGTCCGCCCACGCCCTGGATCACCAGCCGCATCGGCGTGCCGGGCAGCACCGCGAAGCCCTTCACGCGGTAGATCGTGTGGCCGTCCACCAGCGCGCGCAGCGCGGCGACGGTCGCCTCGCGCGAGCTCACGCGCGCCTGCACCACCACCGAGTCGAACTCGTCGTGGTGGTGATCGGCGTCGTCGGCCGAGCCGTGATGATCGTGGCGCAGGTGGATGCTGTCCTCCGAGGCCGCGTTCAGGCCGATCAGCGTGGCCAGGTCGAGCTCGCCGCGCTGCGCCCGCACGATCTTCACGTGGGCCGGGATTTCCTCGCGGATCGTGGCCTCGACCGAGGCGAATTGCGCCTCGTCGAGCAGGTCGGTCTTGTTGACGATCACCAGGTCGGCCGACGAGAGCTGGTCGGCGAACAGCTCGTGCAGCGGCGATTCGTGATCGAGGTTCGGATCGGCGCGGCGCTGCTCGTCCACGGCGTCGGGGTTGTCGGCGAACTGGCCGGCCGCGGTGGCCGGGCCGTCCACCACGGTCAGCACCGCGTCGCAGGTAAAACTGTTCTTGATCGACGGCCAGTTGAACGCCTGCACGAGCGGCTTGGGCAGCGCGAGGCCCGAGGTCTCGATCAGCACGTGATCGATCTCGGCGCGGCGCTCGACCAGCGCCTCCATCACCGGATAGAACTCCTCCTGCACCGTGCAGCACAGGCAGCCGTTGGCGAGCTCGTAGAGCTGGCCGGCCGCTTCCGCGCCCTCTTCGCAGCCGATGCCGCATCCCTTCAGGATCTCGCCGTCGATGCCGAGTTCGCCGAATTCGTTGACGATCACCGCGATCCGGCGGCCCGACGCGTTCTCGAGAATGTGACGCAGCAGCGTGGTCTTGCCGCTGCCGAGGAAGCCCGTGACGACGGTCACGGGAATTTTGCGCATTTGCATGGGAAGGATTCCGTCGGTGAGTCGGTGGATGATGCCATCGGCGCGTGGCAGGAGCGATCGCAAACGGGCCGCCACGCCGGCGGCCCGGGACAGCGCGCCGCCTCCCGCGGCGCGTCCCTTGCGGAGCCTCCCGCGCCAGCGCGCGCCGGGCCAGGCGCGCCGCGAGCGCGGCGGTTCCGCCGTTCTGGCCGGTATCCGGGCTGGCGACCGCGCCGCTTCGCCTTCCCGGACGCCGGCGGCATCCAGTGGCCTGGCCGCGCGTGACGCGCACGCGCGGTGAAGCGGGCCTCGCATCGCCTCTTTGCGATGCAGTCGCTTACCGTTGCGGGGGCAGCACAGGTTGATCGCGGCCGCGGCGCGGCCCGATGCCCTGTTTCCCGTTCAACTGCGTGCGCAGGAATCCGCACGCGAGCACCAAAACGGCTGCGAGTGTAGGCGCCGCGCCGGAACGCGTCAAGGCGCGCGGGCCGGGCCGGCGCGGGCGGCCCCGCCCCGCCGGCTGGCGGCCCGCCCGGCGCCGCTGTGCTATCGTATGCGCGCGTCTGGTGCCCGCTGCCGCGTTCGCGGCGGCGGTTGAACGGGAAACAGGAAGCGGCGTGCGCAAGCGGCACCTCGCCTGGCCTGTGCTGTCCTCGCAACGGTACGCCGCCGGCGGTCCGCTCCCAGCGGGCCGCGCGGATCGACGAACGCCACTGCCGCACGCGGCGGGAAGGCCTCGATCCGTTCGTTTCGATCGGCGGTCAGCCCGGATACCGGCCGACGCAATGGCGGGTTCACCCGCCCGACACGGCGCTCGCGAGGTACGCGCGCCGCGCCAGCGCGCTGTTCCGATCAACCGGCTCGATCCCGCTTTCGCATGACCCGCTCAGCCTCGCGTTTGGCGCCGAGCCACGCGCTGCCATCCGCCGCGACGCCGGCGGCCACGGCGCGCGTGTGCGACGCCCTGCTGCCCACGCCGCCCCTGCCGGCGCGCCCCTGCGCGCCGTGCGCCGGGGTGCCCGATGCCGCCGATGCCACGGCCTCGCGCGCCGCGCCATGGCGCGTCGCGGTCGGCATCGGCTGCCGCGCCGGCCGCTCGGCCGAGGCGATCGAGGCCGCCATCGAGGCCGCGCTGGCACGCCACCCGGGCCTCGGGCGCGAGGCCGTCGCGCTCGTCGCGACGCTCGACGCGAAGGCGGCCGAGCCCGGCCTCGTCGCCTGCTGCGCGCGCCATGGCTGGCCGCTCGTGGCGATCACGCGCGAGGCGATCGCGGCGCTGGCAGGCAGGCGCGCGGCGGGCGGCGACATGGGCCGCGCAGCGGACCAGCGGGCGCCCGTTTCGGCGGTGCAGGCGCGCTTCGGCATCGACGGCGTCTGCGAGCCCTGCGCGCGCGCGGCCGCGCCCAACGGCACGCTGCTGGTGACGAAGACGGTCGTCGACGGCGTGACCGCCGCGATCGCCGGACCGCTCTGAGCCTCGCGCGCCCTCCCCCCAATTTCCGCACTCAGGAGACCCGATGAAAACCGATCCCGAATCGCATCAGCGCATGACCGAACGCCGCCGCGCCGGCCACGAGAAGAAGCAGGCTGCGGCCACCGTCGAGAAGGGGCTGCTGATCGTCAACACCGGCAACGGCAAGGGCAAGACCACGGCCGCCTTCGGCATGGCGGTGCGCGTGCTCGGCCATGGCATGCGGCTCGGCGTGGTGCAGTTCATCAAGGGCGCCCTGCACACCGCCGAGCGCGACCTCCTGGACACCTTCGCGCAATGCGATTTCGTCACGATGGGCGACGGCTACACCTGGAACACGCAGAACCGCGACGCCGACATCGCCACCGCGCGCAAGGGCTGGGACGCGGCGCGCCGCATGATCGAGAGCGGCGAATATCAGATGGTGATCCTCGACGAGCTGAACACCGTGCTCAAGTACGAGTACCTGCCGCTCGACGAGGTGCTGGCCGTGCTGGCCGCGCGCGCGCCGATGCTGCACGTGGTGATCACGGGCCGCCACGCGCCGGACGCGCTCGTGGAGGCCGCCGATCTCGTCACCGAGATGCGGCTCGTCAAGCACCCGTACCGCGAGCAGCACGTGAAGGCGCAGCGCGGCGTGGAGTTCTGATGACGGCGGCCGGCATGCCAGCCTGTCCCGCGCTGCTGATCGGCGCGAGCGGGTCCGGCCAGGGCAAGACCTCCGTGACCGCCGGGCTCGCGCGGCTGCACCGGCGGCTCGGCCGGCGCGTGCGCGTGTTCAAGACCGGCCCGGACTTCCTCGACCCGATGATCCTCGCGCGCGCGAGCGGCGCCGAGGTCGAGTCGCTCGATCTCGGCATGGTCGGCGAGGCCGGCTGCCGCGCGCTGCTCGCGCACGCGGCGGCCGAAGCCGACCTGATCCTGATCGAGGGCGTGATGGGGCTCTACGACGGCACGCCGAGCAGCGCCGACCTGGCCTGCCGGTTCGGCGTGCCGGTGGCCGCGGTGATGTCGGCGACCTCGATGGCGCAGACCTTCGCCGCGCTCGCCTTCGGGCTCGCGCGGTTTCGCCCCGAGGTGAGGTTTCACGGAGTGCTCGCCAACCGGGTCGGCTCGGCGCGCCATGCCACGCTGCTGCGGGCCGCGCTGCCCGACGACATCCGCTGGCTCGGTCATCTGCCGACCGATGCCGGCATCGCGCTGCCCGAGCGACACCTCGGGCTGCACCAGGCCGGCGACATCGCCGATCTCGACACGCGGCTGGAGCGCGCGGCCGACGCGCTCGCGGCCACCGCCCTCGCCGAGCTGCCGCCGGTGGTCGGCTTCGCGCCGCCCGAGCCGGCGCCGCCGCTGCCGCGCTGGCTCGACGGCCTGCGCGTGGCGGTGGCGCATGACGCCGCGTTCGCGTTCATCTATCCGGCCAACCTCGCGCTGCTGGCAGCGCTCGGCGCGCGCGTGACGCGCTTCTCGCCGCTCGCCGACGAGCCGCTGCCCGACTGCGACGCGCTCTATCTGCCGGGCGGCTATCCCGAACTGCATGCGGCACGCCTGGCCGGCAACGCCCGCAGCGCGGCCGGCATCGCCGCGCACGTGGCGGCCGGCCGGCGCGTGCTGGCCGAATGCGGCGGGCTGCTCTACCTGTGCGAGACGCTGACCGACGCCAACGGCACGACCACGCCGATGCTCGGGCTGCTGCCGGGCGCCGCCACCATGCAGCGGCGCTTCACGGCGCTCGGCATGCAACGGCTCGACACGCCGCACGGGCCGCTCAACGGCCATACCTTCCATTATTCGAAGCTGGAGATGCCGCTCGCGCCGGCCGCGGTGGCCACGCGCCCCGACGACGGCGCGCCCGGCGAGGCGGTTTACCGGCACGGGCCGATCGTGGCCAGCTACCTGCATGGGTACTGGCCGTCGAACCCGCGCGGCCTTGCGAGCCTCATGCTCGGCGAATGGCCCGCGGCCTCGCCGCGTCGCTGAGCCCTCGCCAGGCAGCGATAGCCGCGGCCGACCCGATGCGGCATGCGCCGGCTCAGGCCGAGCCGATCAGCAGGTCGGCCGGAATCCCGAGCCCCTGGTGCAGGCGCCGGATCATCGCCAGGCTCAGCGAGCGCTTGCCGTTCAGCACTTCGTAGACGCGGTTGGTGTTGCCGATGTAGGGCTTGAGGTCGGCGACCGACAGGCCGTCCTGCTCCATGCGGTAGCGGATCGCGGCGATCGGGTCGCGCGCGTGCCGGCGCAGGCAGGCGTGCTCGTAGCGCTCGACCAGACAGGTCAGGATCTCGAGCTTGTCGCCGCCGGGCGTGCCCGGCTCGGCGCCGGCCGCGGCCAGCGCCGACATCTCGGCGAGCGCGGCCTCGTAATCGAGCTCGGTGCGGATCGGGCGTATCGTCAGGTCCATCGGGTCGCTCCACGGTGGCGTCGCCGGCCGGCGCGGCGCGATGGCCGCGCATGCCGGCCCGGATGCGGGACGGGCCATGGTAGTCCCGGCGCGGGACGGTTCTCAATGCGGCATCGGGTATCGGCCCGCCGGCCCGCCCGCGACCACGGCGGCCGCGGCCGCCGCGCGGGAAGGCACGGCCTCGGGCGCTGCGCGCCGCGCTCGAACCGCGCTGGCGGCGACACGATGGCGGCCCCGCCGCGCCGCCGCGAACTTACATCGAACCCCATATAAAAATCCGAATCTGTCGGAACGCACGCGACATCGCGCTGTCATGTTCCCTGGCATCGATTTTCCACGCAGGGTCCCGCCGTTCGTCGATGGACCCTCGTCCGGCGTGCTTGACCGCGCGCCGACGCGCAGCACGCCACGCAGCCAGCCGCTTCCGCGGCGCGTGGCGCCGAAGCGCTGGTGCAGCCGGGCCGCGTCGTGTCGCGCGGCCCGGCTGCCGTCGCCCCAAACCCGTTTTGAGGATGTACAGTCCGTTGATCCCCCGCATCGACCTTCCCGTTCGCGCCGGCGGCCGACACGCCCGCCGGCCCGCCCCGCACCCGCTGGCGCGCCTCGTTCCGGCCACCGGCGTCATCGGCGCGCTGGCCGCGCTGGCCGCCCTCGCCCTCACCGCCGCGCCGCCGGCCGCCTCGACGCCGGCCACGCCGACACTGAGCGGCGCCGCGAAGACGCCGCTGCGTGTGTTCGCGGCCACGCCGTTCCCGAGCGCGCAGCGTTTCGTCACCGAGCAGCTCGAAGCCGAGCTCGGCCCCTACGAGGCGGCGCTGGGGCGGCTGGCCACGCGCCCGCTCGTGCGCCCCTTCCCGCGGCCGGGCCTGCTCGGCGACGCGAGCGACCTGTTCTCGCTCGCCGCGCCGCCGCCCCACGCCGACGCGCCGCTCCAGGCGGGCGGCGTGCGCGCCGGCACGATCGAGCGCTCGTTCGCCGACACCCTGCAGCGGCTCGACGTGCCGCCCGAGGTGCGGATCCAGCTCGGCGACCTGGTCGCCACGCACACGCACCCGCATGCCGCCGCGCAGCCCGGCGACCGCTACCGGCTCGCCTACGCGATCACGCCCGACGGCCCGCGCCTGACGGCCCTCGATCTGCGCAGCGCCGGACGCCACTTCGGCGCGCTCTGGTTCCGCCCGCCGGGCGCAACCCATGGTGCGTTCTACAGATACGACGGCACGCCGCTCGAGGCGGCGGCGCTGATCATGCCGGTGGCCGCCACGCGCATCAGCTCGCCGTTCGGCGAGCGCCTCCACCCGATCTCGCATCTGCGCCTGATGCATACCGGCACCGACTTCGCGGCGCCGCGCGGCACGCGCGTGAACGCGGCGGCCGACGGCGTGGTGTCGTTCGTCGGCATCGATCCGCATGGCTACGGGCGCTACGTGGTGGTCGAGCATCCCGGTGGGGTCTCGACGCTGTACGCGCATCTGTCGGCGTTCGCGCCCGGGCTCGAGGAAGGCATGCGCGTCGCGCAGGGCCAGCGGCTCGGCGCGGTCGGCATGACGGGCGCCGCCACCGGCCCGCATCTGCATTTCGAGGTGCGCCGGGCCGATACGCCGGTCGATCCGGTGGTCGCGCTCGCCGACGCGAGCAACACGCTCGCGCCCATGCAGCTCGACGCGTTCCGCCGCGAGGCCACCGCCATGCGCACCCAGCTCGCCGCCGCGGCCGCCCCGGCCACCGGCATCGCGATGCTCGACACGGCCCCCGCCGATGCCGGCCTGAGCACGCTCGACCCGACCTTGCGCGCACTGCTGCCGGCCCCGGGCCAGGCCGCCGCCTCCGCCCGGGCCGCCGCGTCCTGACCGCGGCGGCGACGCGCGCCCGCCACGCGCCATGGCAGGCGTCATGACGCCGCGCCGCTGTCTCGTTATCATCGTGGGCAGGCGCGCCGGCAGCGGCGCGCCTCGCGGACCGCGCGCGGCGCGGCACAGCATTTCTCGACGGGAGCGCTTCGATGGCGCCAGCTCAGTATTTCCGCAGCCTCGCCGGACGCGAGCGCAGCGCCGACGGCAATCGCCGCCTCGGCCTGTCGCTCGCGTTCGTGGCGGGCGCGGCCAATGCCGGCGGCTTTGTGGCCGTCCATCAGTACACCTCGCACATGAGCGGCATCGTGTCGTCGATCGCCGACGACACCGCGCTCGGCGATCTCTCGCTGGCGCTGGCCGGCGTGGCCTCGCTGCTCGCGTTCGTCTGCGGTGCGGCCAGCACCGCGCTGCTCGTCAACTGGGGGCGCCGGCGCGGCCTGCATAGCCAGTACGCCTCGCCGCTCGCGCTCGAGGCGCTGCTGCTGGTGGGCTTCGGCGTGCTCGGCAGCCAGCTCGCCGATCACCGCCCCTTCTACGCGCCGCTCACGGTGATCCTGCTCTGCTTCATCATGGGGCTGCAGAACGCGATGATCACCAAGATCTCGAATGCCGAGATCCGCACCACGCACGTCACGGGGATGGTGACCGACATCGGCATCGAACTCGGCAAGCTGTGCTATCCGAACCGCGCGCCGGCCGGCCCGGCGCCGGATGGCGGCGCGCCCGCGCCGCTCGCGGCCCTGCCGCCGGTGCGCGCGAACCTGCCGAAGCTGCGCGTGCTGGGCGCCATGCTGGCGATGTTCATCGGCGGCGGGCTGGCCGGCGCGCTCGGCTTCCAGCATGCCGGGTACGCCGCCACGCTGCCGCTCGCGGCGCTGCTCATGGCGCTCGCGATCGTGCCGTTCGCCGACGACCTGCGCGCGCGGCTCGACCGCTCCTGAGCCTGGCGCGCCATCGCCGCCGGCGCGGCACGGACGAAAAAAAGCCCGCCGTCAGGCGGGCATCGAATCCCAGTCAAGGAGGTGTCACACGAACTACGGGTTCAGATTAAGGGGCCCGCCGCGTGACCACAACCAAGCATTTCCGATATCGTTATCGCGATCGCGCCGTTACGCCGGCGGCGCCGCCGCTCACGGCTCGTGCCGCAGATAGCCTTCCCTGGCCGGGTCGCGCATGCGCCACGACACCAGGAACGAGATCGCGCACAGCGCCGTCACGTACCAGTAGAACGTCGCCTCGGTGCCGGCCTGCTTGAACCACAGCGCCACGTACTCGGCCGTGCCGCCGAACAGCGCATTGGCCACCGCGTAAGAAAGGCCCACGCCCATCGCGCGGACTTCGGGCGGAAACATCTCGGCCTTGATCAGGCCGCTGATCGAGGTATAGAAGCTGACGACGGCGAGCGCGACCGTGATCAGCACGAATGCCGTCATCGGGCTCCTGGTGCCGGCGATCGCATGCATCAGCGGCACCGTGCCGAGCACCGCGAGGCCGCCGAACAGCAGCATCGAGCTGCGCCGGCCGATGCGGTCCGACAGCGCGCCGAACACCGGCTGCAGCAGCATGTAGACGAGCAGCGCCATCGTCATCACGTTGCTGGCCGTCTTCGCAGGCATGCCCGCCGTGTTGACGAGGTACTTCTGCATGTAGGTGGTGAACGTGTAGAAGATCAGCGAGCCGCCTGCCGTGAAGCCGACCACCGTGAAGAACGCGCCCTTGTGCTGCATCACGCCGCGGATCGTGCCGGCGTCGCGCGCATGGCGCGATTCGCGGGTGGAGGTCTCGCCGAGCGACTTGCGCAGGTAGAGCGACACCAGCGCGGCCAGCGCGCCGACCAGGAACGGAATCCGCCAGCCCCAGGCGCGCAGTTCCTCGGTGGTGAGGAACTGCTGCAGGATCACCAGCACCAGCAGCGCGCAGAGCTGGCCGCCGATCAGCGTCACGTACTGGAACGAGGCGAAGAAGCCGCGCCGGCCCTTCAGCGCGACCTCGCTCATGTAGGTCGCGCTGGTGCCGTACTCGCCGCCCACCGACAGCCCCTGCAACAGCCGCGCCACCAGCAGCATCACCGGCGCGAGCGCGCCGATCTGGTCGTAGGTGGGCAGCGCCGCGATCACCAGCGAGCCGCCGCACATCATCAGCACCGAGATCATCATCGCGGTGCGCCGGCCGCGCCGGTCGGCGATGCGGCCGAACAGCCAGCCGCCGATCGGCCGCATCAGGAAGCCGGCCGCGAACACGCCGGCGGTGTTGAGCAGCTGCGTGGTGGGATTGCCGCTCGGAAAGAACGCGTGCGCGAAGTAGAGCGAGCAGAACGAATAGATGTAGAAGTCGAACCATTCGACGAGATTGCCCGACGAGGCGCCGACGATCGCGAAGACGCGTCGGCGGGTGTCGTTGGCGGCCAGGTGGGCCGGATCGGTGAGATCGGTCATGCAGTTGCGGTCCTCGATGGGTCGTGGGATGCGTGCGGGGGCATGGGCGCGACGCGCGCTGCGCATGGCGCACCCGGCCGCGCCGGGCGGCCGGTGCACGGGCGCGGGACCGCCTCGCCCGGCACCGCCCGCGCTCGGTGCGGCGCCATTCTATCCAATTGAAAGCTTGCGCGCCGTCAGGGCAGTCCCCAGGATCGGGCACGGCCCGCGCCCTCGCGCAACCGCCATGCCCCATCACGAAAGAAGCCAGCCCGAGGGCTGGCTTCGCTCGACGCAGCGCGGGCGGACGGCGCGTCCGCCCGCCGCTCAGACCCGCACCTCGGGCGGCCGGTAGCGGCACTCGTAGCGCTTGCGCACCGTGCCGGCCTCGTCGACGCTCTCGAGGAACACGTCGAACTGCCAGAGCCGCGCCATGTGCTTGAGCACCTCGTCGCTGTCGTTGGCCAGGTGGCGGTTGTCGGTCATGAAGTGGCGCAGCGTGAGGCTGCGGTCGCCGCGCGTATTGACGGCCCACACCTGGATGTTCGGCTCGCGGTGGTGGATGTCGTACTGGCGCGAGAGCGCCTGCCGCACGTACTGATAGCCGCTGTCGTCGTGAATCGCCGAGACTTCGAGCGAATCGCGCATGTCGTCGTCGAGCACCGAGAACAGCCGCATCTCGCGGATCAGGTGCGGCGACAGGTATTGCGCGATGAAGCTCTCGTCCTTGAAGTTGCGCATCGCGTAGTGCAGCGCCGGCAGCCACGGGCTGCCGGCCAGCTCCGGAAACCAGCGGCGGTCTTCCTCGGTCGGATTCTCGCAGATGCGCCGGATGTCGCTCATCATCGAGAAGCCCAGCGCATACGGGTTGATCCCGCTGTAGTAGGGCTTGGTGACGGGCGGCTGGTAGATCACGTTGCTGTGCGAATGGAGGAACTCCATCATGAAGCCGTCGGCCAGCTTGCCCTGCTGGTAGAGCGTGTTGAGCAGCGTGTAATGCCAGAAGGTGGCCCAGCCCTCGTTCATCACCTGCGTCTGCCGCTGCGGGTAGAAGTACTGCCCGACCTTGCGCACGATGCGGATCACCTCGCGCTCCCAGGGCTCGAGCAGCGGCGCGTTCTTCTCGGCGAAGTACAGCAGGTTCTCCTGCGGCTCGGGCGGGTAGCGCCCCTCCACTTCCTCGTCGGCCGCTTCCGGCTTGCGGCCGGGCAGCGTGCGCCAGAGCTCGTTGACCTGCGACTGCAGATAGGTTTCGCGCTCGCGCCGCAGCGCGGCCTCCTTGGCCAGCGACGGCTTCTGCGGGCGCTTGTAGCGGTCCACGCCGTAGTTCATCAGCGCGTGGCACGAGTCGAGCAGTTCCTCGACGCGGTCGAGCCCGTAGCGCTCCTCGCACTCGGCGACGTAGTTCTTGGCGTAGACGAGGTAATCGACGATGGCATGCGCGTCGGTCCAGAGCCGGAACAGGTAGTTGCCCTTGAAGAACGAGTTGTGGCCGTAGGCGGCGTGCGCGATCACGAGCGCCTGCATGGTCAGCGTATTCTCTTCCATCAGATACGCGATGCAGGGGTTCGAGTTGATCACGATCTCGTAGGCGAGGCCCATCTGGCCGCGCCGGTAGCTCTTCTCGGTCGACAGGAAATGCTTGCCGAACGACCAGTGGCGGTAGTTGACGGGCATCCCGACCGACGCGTAGGCGTCCATCATCTGCTCGGCGCTGATCAACTCGAGCTGGATCGGGTAGATGTCGAGCTCGTATTGCTCGGCGACCTGCGCGATGTGCGTGTCGTACTCCTCGATCAGCTCGAAGGTCCAGTCCGACGGGCACGGCAGCGGTTTGCGTTCGGCGACGTTCATGCGCCCTTCCTTCAGCCCGCTCTCGGGCATTGCTGGGTGCGGCGGCGACGCGTCGGCGCCGGCTCGATCGGTGCCGGGGCCGGGCGCGTCGTCGCCCGTGTGGCGCGCCTGCCAGCCGCGCGCCGCGTTGTCCGGGTGGCGTGTCGTCATGCCATCAGGTTTCCACGTGTTTTTCGAACAGCTCGCGGAACACCGGGTAGATGTCCGCGGCCGACTCGGCCTTCTTCATCGCCATGTGCGGCTGCGACAGCGCGAGCTGCGCGTATTCGAGCCACAGATTCTGCTCTTCCGGCGCCACCTGGATATAGGCGAAGTAACGCGTCTTGGTGAGGATGTCCTCCTGCAGGATCTTGCGGCACTTCGGCGAGTCGTCGGTCCAGTTGTCGCCGTCCGAGGCCTGCGCGCCGTAGATGTTCCATTCGGTCGGCGAGTAGCGCTCGTTCATCACCTTGCGCATCAGTTCGAGCGCGCTCGACACGACCGTGCCGCCGCTCTCGGTGGAATGGAAGAAGGTGTCCTCGTCGACTTCCTCGGCGCGCGTGTGATGGCGGATGAACACCACCTCGATGCGCTCGTAGTTTCGCTTCAGGAACAGGTAGAGCAGGATGAAGAAACGCTTGGCGAGATCCTTGCGCTGCTCGTCCATCGAGCCCGACACGTCCATCAGGCAGAACATCACGGCCTGGCTCGACGGTTGCGGCTGCTTCACGCGGTTCACGTAGCGCAGGTCGAACGGATCGATGAACGGAATCCGCCAGATGCGCCCTTTCAGGTGATGGATCTGCGCCTCGAGCTCGGCGATCTCGACGCGGTGGTCGCCGGGGTCGTCTTGCAGCGCCTCGAGCCGTGCCTCCAGCCCGCGCAGCTCGGCCACGAGCGGCGAGCCGAGCGCGATGCGCCGGCCCAGCGCGCTGCGCAGCGAGCGCACCACGTCGATGTTGTTCGGCGTGCCTTCCGCCGCCCAGCCCGCGCGCACGTTCTTCCAGCTCGGCACCGCCAGCAGATGCGTCTGCACGAGCCGCGGCAGTTCCAGGTCGTCGAAGAAATACTGCATGAATTCCTCGCGGCTCAGCTCGAACACGAAGTCGTCCTGCCCCTCGCCCTCGTTGCTGGCCTGGCTGCCGCCCCCGCCGGAGCCGCCCGGCGGGCGCGGGATCTTGTCGCCGCGAATGTAGTCGGAATTGCCGGGATGCACGTGCTCGCGCCGCCCGCCGGAGGCATGGCGGAACGTGGGCTCCGCGATGTCCTTGCGTGGAATGGTGATGCTCTGGGTGCTTTGGATGTCCTTGATGCTACGGTCGCGGACGGCATCGGACACCGCCCGGCGAATGTAGTTCTTGACGCGACGCAGAAAGCGCTCGCGGTTTGCAATGCTCTTGTTCTTGCCGGCCAGCCTGCGGTCGATGATTTGATGAAGCACTCCCGGTCTCCCGCTCGAAAGTCGATACGCCGGGACGTGCCGCACGATCCACCGTGCGGCGCGTCGCTCAGGGTGCCCGCGCGGCCAGGCCGCGCGGACGGTGCAACAGATGCATCATGACGACTTGCGCACGCGCAGATACCAGTCGCAGAGCAGGCGCACCTGCTTCGGCGTGTAGCCCTTGGCGACCATGCGGTTCACGAAGTCCTCGTGCTTGCGCTGCTCCTCCGCCGATCCCTTGGCGTTGAACGAGATCACCGGCAGCAGTTCCTCGGTGTTCGAGAACATCTTCTTCTCGATCACCACGCGCAGCTTCTCGTAGCTGACCCAGGCCGGGTTCTTCCCGCCGTTCGCGGCCCGCGCACGCAGCACGAAGTTCACGATCTCGTTGCGGAAATCCTTCGGATTGCTGATGCCCGCCGGCTTCTCGATCTTCTCGAGCTCGGCGTTCAGCGAGGCGCGGTCGAAGCTCTCGCCCGTGTCGTGATCGCGGAACTCCTGATCCTGGATCCAGAAGTCCGCATAGGTCACGTAGCGGTCGAAGATGTTCTGCCCGTACTCCGAATACGATTCGAGGTACGCCGTCTGGATCTCCTTGCCGATGAATTCCGCATAGCGCGAGGCGAGCAGATCCTTCACGAACGACAGATACTTCTGCTCGGTTTCCGGCGGGAACTGCTCGCGTTCGATCTGCTGCTCGAGCACGTACATCAGGTGGACCGGGTTCGCGGCCACCTCCGAGCTGTCGAAGTTGAACACGCGCGACAGGATCTTGAACGCGAAGCGCGTCGACACGCCCGTCATGCCCTCGTCGACGCCGGCGTAGTCACGATACTCCTGATACGACTTCGCCTTCGGATCGGTGTCCTTGAGGTTCTCGCCGTCATACACCTGCATCTTCGAGAACAGGCTCGAGTTCTCGGGCTCGTGCAGCCGCGTGAGCGTGGAGAACTGCGCCATCATCTTCAGCGTGCCCGGCGCGCAGACGGCGTCGGCCAGCGAGGAGCTGCGGATCAGCTTCTCGTAGATGCGGATCTCTTCCGACACGCGCAGGCAGTACGGCACCTTCACGACGAAGATCCGGTCGAGCAGCGCCTCGTTGTTCTTGTTGTTGCGGAACGCCTTCCATTCGGACTCGTTGGAGTGGGCGAGGATCACGCCGTCGAAGGGAATCGCGCCGAACCCTTCGGTGCCCTTGAAGTTGCCTTCCTGGGTGGCGGTCAGCAGCGGATGCAGCACCTTGATCGGTGCCTTGAACATTTCGACGAATTCGAGCAGGCCCTGGTTCGCCAGGCAGAGGCCGCCCGAGTAGCTGTAGGCGTCGGCATCGTCCTGCGCGTACTGCTCGAGCTTGCGGATGTCGACCTTGCCGACCAGCGAGGAGATGTCCTGGTTGTTCTCGTCGCCCGGCTCCGTCTTGGCGATGCCGATCTGGCGCAGGATCGACGGATAGCGGCGCACCACGCGGAACTGGCGGATGTCGCCGTTGTACTCGTGCAGCCGCTTGACGGCCCACGGGCTCAGGATGCTCTTGAGGTAGCGACGCGGAATGCCGTATTGCTCCTCGAGGATCGGGCCGTCCTCATCGTAGTCGAACAGCCCGAGCGGCGATTCGTTGACGGGCGACCCCTTCAGCGCATAGAACGGCACGCGTTCGGCCAGTTGCTTGAGACGCTCGGCGATCGACGACTTGCCGCCGCCCACCGGCCCGAGCAGATAGAGGATTTGCTTCTTCTCCTCTAGCCCCTGCGCCGAATGGCGGAAGTACGCGACCACCTGCTCGATCACTTCCTCCATCCCGTAGAACTCGCGAAACGCGGGATAGACCTTGATGACCTTGTTCGCGAAGATTCGCGACAAACGCGGATCGTTTCGCGTATCGACCTGCTCCGGTTCCCCGATGGCTGCCAACATGCGTTCGCCTGCAGTGGCGTACGCCGATGGATCGTTCTTGCAGAGCGCGAGATATTCTTCGAGCGAGAACTCCTCCTCCCGAGTTTTCTCGAAGCGGTTCGCGAAGCTGCTGTAAATATCCATGCTACCTCCTCGCCTTGTGACGGAAGACGATCTTGCCTTCGTTGGATCACTCAGAAGCAGGACCGTTCGATTTCATCCTAAACCCATTTACTTATTTTTTCACGAACAAACTTCAGTCGGAACGTTGCTGCCAGGCACTCAGAAAAACCCCGCTTGGACTGGTCTTTTTGACTGCCATACAATGTTCTCCCCGAGCTTCCCAACGTAACGCACGCATCCTCTTAGGTTGCACGGAATCGTCTCTCGCATCGGACGCGTTCCTCCCTGCTTCCCTATACGATCGAGCCGGCAATTCGGACGACAGCGCGCTCGCATTCGTTACAATTTTTTGCGATCGATCCTGCTTCGCGCGAAGGCGTGCGATGGCGCACGATGCGCGCACGACGAGGCGCGCATCGCCTCACGCCTTGCGAGGCGCGCGGCCGATGCGTCGATGACACGCGAGGCGGCACGCGCGACGTATTGGGGAAAACGCGTGGCGTGTTTCGCCTGTCGTGCATCCGGACGGCAATGGAACGAAACAGTGGTTCGCGGCGATGAACCGAAACGAAGCGGACCAAGCACTGCGATCGCGTCGAGTCGCGCGCACGGCACGCGCCGATCCGGTGCTGCGCAGAACACGGTGCGCGCACGACGATGGCTGCGCCGACGACAGCGACGGTGATGAAAGGCGCACGCGGCTCGCCCGCTCATGACAGACGCGCGCGCGCGCGGCCCGCCCGCTCATCGGCCTGACGATGCCCGCCGGTTTGCCACGGGATCGCGGAACCTCGCCGCGCACGCCGGGTCGCGCGACGGCCCGGTCGAGAGTGCAGCAGGAACGCAGCGCAGCGGGGCGAGCCGCCCGCCGCGATCCGGGCCGGGTACACGATGCGCACCCTGCAGGCTGCCCGCACCGGCGGCACGCGCCGGGCCGAGCGCGGCGACGTGACGGCCCGCTGCGGCGATCCCCCGACGCGTCCGGCCCGATGAACGCCATCCCCAAACGAAAGAATCCGGCGCGAAGCCGGATTCGAAGAACCGCCGCTGCCCGCAGGCGCGCACGGCGCCTACTTGGAGAGCTCTTGTAGGGTCGGAATAGAAGGTTGCGCACCGGCCCGCGTCACGGACAATGCGGCCGCGCGTAGCGCGAAGCGGATCGCCTCGTCGGGCGTCTCGCCGGCCGCGAGCCGCGCCGCGAAGCCGCCGATGAAGGTGTCGCCGGCCGCGGTCGTATCGACCGCCTCCACCTTCGGGGCCGGATAATGGCGCGTGCTGCCGTCGGCTTGCCGGGCCACCACGCCCTGCCCGCCGAGCGTGACGATCACGTTGCGCGCGCCGGCTTGCGCGAGCTGCCGTGCGGCCAGTTCCGCATCGGCCGGCGTCGCGATCGCGACGCCCGTCAGCGCGGCCGCCTCGATCTCGTTCGGGATCAGCCAGTCGACCAGCGGCAGCCAGCCGTCCGGCAGCGGCGCGAGCGCCGGCGCCGGATTCAGCACGACGCTGCATGCGTGGCGGCGCCCCGCCTCCAGCGCGGCGCGCACGGCCGGCAGCGGGGTCTCGAGCTGACAGACCAGCACGTCGGCCGCCGCGATCATCGCGTCGTGGGCGGCCACGTCCTCCGGCGTCACCAGCCCGTTGCCGCCGGCGACGATCACGATCGCGTTCTGGCTCGCGTCGTCCACCACGATCAGCGCCACGCCGGTCGGCACGCCGGCGCTGGTCGCGAGCGCCGCGCAGTCGATTTGCTCGGCTTCGAGCGCGGCGCGCAGCGCGGCGCCGTTGGCGTCGTCGCCGAGGCGTCCGAGCATCGCCACCCGCGCGCCGAGCCGCGCGGCGGCCACCGCCTGGTTGCCGCCCTTGCCGCCCGCGGCCTGGGCGTAGCCATGGCCGCTCAGCGTCTCGCCCGGCTTCGGCAGGCGCGGCGCCCGCACCACCAGATCCATGTTCAGGCTGCCGACCACGGCAACCCGCCCGCCCGGCCGCCGGCCGCCCCGCGCGCCGGCGCTCATGCGCGCACGGCCGGCGTGAGGCCGGCTTCGCCTTTGTAGGCCGCGGTCGATTCGCGCAGCACCAGCCGCGGCGACACCACGCGGCGGCGCTTGGTCATGGCTGCCGAGCCCGCCGAGCCGGCCGCGATCCGCTCGATCAGCGTTTGCGCCGCGATCTCGCCGAGGGCGCGCGCCGACTGGCCAACCGTCGACAGCGCCGGGTAGGTGTAGCTCGACATCTCGATGTCGTCGAAACCGATGATCGAGCAGTCGTGCGGCACGCCCAGGCCGCGCTCGGCCACCGCGCGCAGCGCGCCGATGCCCATCAGGTCGTTGCCCGCGAAGATCGCCGTGGGCTGCAGCTTGTCGAGCAGCTCAGCCGCGCCGCGATGGCCGCCCAGGCACGAGAAGTCGCTCTCGGCGATCGCGCCGGGCGCGATGTCGAGGCCGCGCTCGGCCATCGCGCGGATGAAGCCGTGCACGCGCATCGCGCTGACCGCCGTATCGATGGGGCCGGTGATGCAGCCGATTCGCGAATGCCCGAGCTCGATCAGGTGGCGCGTGGCCAGGTAGGCGCCGCGCTCGTGGTCGATCTGCACCAGATCGGCGGACAGCCCCTCGATGTTGCGATCCACCACCACCAGCGGCTCGCGCGAATCGGCGAGCGTGTGGGCCAGCACCGCATCCTCGCCCGCCGAGGCGATGATCAGCCCGTCGATGCGCTTTTCCTGCAGCACGCGCAGATAATTGCGCTGCTTGACGGGATCGTCGTCGGAATTGCAGAAGAACACGCAATACCCGCGTGCCGCGCACTGGTCCTCGATGCCGCGCGCGAGTTCGGCGAAATACGGATTCGTGCTGTTCGGCACGACCAGGCCGATGGTGGCCGTCGCGCGGGCTTTCAGGGATCGCGCGACGGCCGACGGGACGTAGTTGAGCTGGATGATCGCCCGCTCCACCTTCGCTCGCACGTCGGCCGACACCGGCCGCGAATTGTTCACCACGTGTGACACCGTGGTGAACGACACGCCCGCCATGGCAGCCACATCCTTGATCGTCGCCATTTTGAATCCCTCTGCTCTATCTCTTTAAGTGCGCGACCGGCGGCTGCGATACGTGTCCAGTACGACGGCGACGACAATCACGGCACCGGTGATGATGCGCTTGGTCGGTTCGTTCGCGCCGATCTGGGCCAGCCCCGCCGCCAGCACCGAGATGATCAAGACGCCGAAAAACGTGCTGATCACGGAGCCGCGCCCGCCCATCAGGCTCGTACCGCCGATCACGACGGCTGCGATCACCTGCAGTTCGAGCCCGACGCCCGCATTCGGGTCGGCAGCCTCGAGCCGCGAGATCTGGAACAGCGCCGCAAGCCCCGCCAGCGCGCCCATCAACGCAAACACGACGATTTTATACGGACGAGGGTTCACCCCCGCAAGCCTGACGGCCTCTTCATTGGTACCGATACCAACCAGGTATCTGCCGAACACCGTCCGGGTAAGCACGAACTGCGCCACCAGCATCACCACGACCGCGATCGCGAAGGCCGGCGAGATGCCCAGTGCGAACGGATTCGACAGGAAATCGAAGGCATCGCCGATATACGCGGTGCGCGAATTGGTCAGCTGGTAGGCCAGCCCGCGCGCGCCCTCCAGCACGCCCAGCGAGACGATGAACGACGGAATCCGCCAGCCCACCGTCACGGCCCCGGTCACGGTTCCGGCGAGCGCCGCCGCGGCCATGCCGAGCAGCGCGGCCGGCAGCGGCGCCCAGTGCCACTGCAGCGCCGCCACGCTGACCACCGAGGCGGCCAGCGCCAGCACCGAGCCGACCGACAGATCGATGCCGGCGATGATCAGCACGAAGGTCATGCCGACCGACATCACCACCAGGTCGGGAATCTGGTTCGCGATCGTACTGAACGTGTCATACGTGAGGAAATGCGAGCTGAGCGCCGAGAACAGCGCGATCATCGCAAGCAGCGCGCCGGCCAGGCCCAGATAGTTGGAAAGCCCGAGCCGCGTGCCCGAGAGGCGCTTGGCGGAAGGCGCGGCCGCGTCGGGCGCGGCGCTGCCGGCCGTGTCGTGGCCGGGGAGAATCGGTTCGTTCATGAAGGAATTCCTGGAGTCGAATCATCTGCCGGCGCAGCCGGCGTCGGTGCGGGCGTGGCGGCGCGGCGCGCGAAGCCGGCGAACGCGGCGGCCAGCAGCGCGTCCTGGGTCCAGTGCCCGCGCTCGAACACGGCCGTCATGCGGCCGGCCGACATCACGCCGATCCGGTCGCAGATCAGCATCAGCTCGCGCAGGTCGCTCGACACCACCACGAGCGCGCGGCCCTCGCGCGCGAGGCCGCCCATCAGCGCATAGATGTCGAATTTGGCGCCGACGTCGATCCCGCGCGTGGGCTCGTCGAACAGCAGCACGCCCATCTCGTGGGCCAGCCAGCGGCCGATCACGACCTTCTGCTGGTTGCCGCCCGACAGCTCGGCGACCGGCTGCGCCGGCCCGCGCGTGCGAATCCGCATCGCCTCGATCTGGCGCTGGGCGAGCGCGTGCTCGCGCCGCGTGTCGACCACCCCGCCGCGCGAGATCCGGCCCAGCTGGCCGAGCGACACGTTGGCCGCGATCGGCTGCGACAGCAGCAGCCCCTCGCCCTTGCGGTCCTCGGTGATCAGCGCGATGCCGTGCCGGACGGCGTCGGCCGGCGAGGCGATGCGCACCGGGCGCGGCGGCGTGCCGACCGACACCGTGCCGGCCTCGGCGCGGTCGGCGCCGTAGATGAGCCGCAGCAGTTCGGTGCGCCCGGCGCCGATCAGCCCCGAGATGCCGAAGATCTCGCCCGCGCGCACCTCGAACGACACGTCGCGCACCGCGCTGCCGCGCCTGAGGCCCGCCACCGCGAGCCGCGGCGCGCCGATCCGGCGCTCGCCGAACTCGATGTGCTCGCCCACCTCGCGGCCGGCCATCAGCGCCACCAGCCGCTCGCCCGACACCTCGCCCATCGGCCCGGCGTGCACCAGCCGGCCGTCGCGCAGCACCGCCACGCGCTCGGCCACGCGCGCGAGCTCCTCGAGCCGGTGCGAGATGTAGACGAGCGCGACGCCGGCCGCCTTGAGCCGGTCGATCTGCGTGAACAGCAGCTCGACCTCGCGCGCGGTCAGCATCGCGGTGGGCTCGTCGAGGATCAGCACGCGGCAGTCGCCGATCAGGTTGCGCGCGATTTCGACCATCTGCTGGTGGCCGATGCCGAGCGCGCCGACCGGCATGTCCGGGTCGATCGCGTCGAGTCCGACGCGCGCCATCGCCTCGCGCGCGTCGGCACGCAGCCGGCGCCGGTCGATCACGCCGAAGCGGCGCGGCAGGCGGTTCAGGAACAGGTTCTCGGCCACCGTCAGGGTGGGCAGCAGGTTCAGCTCCTGCATCACCATGCGCACGCCTAGCGCCTCGGCCTCGCGGCGGCTGGCCGGCGCATAGGCGCCGCCGGCCAGCCGCATCGCACCCGCCGTGGGCGTGACGAGGCCGCCCACGATCTTCGACAGCGTGCTCTTGCCCGCGCCGTTCTCGCCCGTCAACGCGAGCGCCTCGCCCGCCTGCAGCACGAGCGAGACGTCGGCCAGCACCGGTTCCGCATAGGTCTTGCCGATGCCCGTGACCTCGAGCAGCGGCGCACCGGTGGTTGCGATCGTTGCCATGCGCGCCTTACTGCTTGACGATCAGGTCGACCGGCGTCTCGACCACGCCCGACAGCTGCGACTGCTTCTTGTGCTCGGCGATCGCCTTCAGCGCCGTGTCGATGCCGAACACGGCCTGCTTGGCCGCGTACTGGTCGGCGGTGGCGAGAATGCGGCCGTCCTGCAGCATCGGCTTGATCGCGTTGATGTCGTCGTAGCCGACCACGTAGACCTTGCCCGCCTTGCCGGCCGCGCGCACCGCCGACACCGCGCCGATCGCCATGCTGTCGTTGCCGCACAGCAGCGCCTTCAGGTTCGGATATTCGTTGAGCATCGCCGAGGCGACCGCGTTGCCCTTGTCGATCTCCCACTCGCCCGACTGGACCGACACCACCTTCACGCCCGCCGCCTTCATCGCGTCCTGGTAGCCGGCCGTGCGCTGCTGCGCATTGGTGGTGGTCGACACGCCCTCGACGATGCCCACCTCGTCGCCCGCCTTCAGGCGCTTGGCGAGATAGTCGCCGACCTTGCGCGCGCCCTTGCGGTTGTCGGGGCCGACGAACGGCACGTTGAGGTTCTTGGACTTCAGCACGTCCGGATCGAGCCGGTTGTCGATGTTGACGACGATGATGCCGGCATCCACCGCCTTCTTCACCACCGGCACCAGCGCCTTCGAATCGGCCGGTGCCAGCACGATCGCGTCGGCCTTGGCCACGATCATCTGCTCGACGATGCGGATCTGGTTGGCCGTGTCGGTTTCGTCCTTGATGCCGTTCGTGACCAGCTCGAACAGCGCCGGGTTGTGCTGCTGATACTCCTTCGCGCCGTTCTCCATGGTCAGGAAGAACTCGTTGGCGAGCGACTTCATCACCAGCGCGACCTTCGGCTTGTGCGCGGCCTGGGCCTGCGCGGCGGGCGGCACGATCGCGATGGCGGCGCCGGCGAGCGCGGCGGCGAGAACACGGCGGCGAATACGGAAATCCATACAACTTCTCCTCATTGGTCTGTCCCGGTTGCCCGGGTGTCGTTTTCATGTTGAGCAAACGTTTGCTCGATAGTGTCCGGCACGGCGCGAAAACAGCCACGCGCGCACCCCGAAAGGCGGCGAACCCGGCTTGCGACGGCTCACGTCGGCATGCCCGGTGGCATTCCAGCGGATCGGACCGGCCGGCCGCGCACTTCGGCAGGCGCCAATGCTGGACCGATTGCGCGGGATGCGCAACGGGGTTTTGCCCTGATTGAACGTGGATGGAGAGTGAGTCGGGTGCGACGCTTGTGCGCAGCCTCGATGACGACGCGGGTGCCGGTGCGGCCCGGAACGACATGGCGCCGGCGCCGCCGCTCGGCGGGCGCGGCGCCGCGTGCTCAGAGTACGGTTTCCTTCAGTTGCGCGGCGATCTCGGCCTCGGTCAGGTGCGGTGCGAACATTTCGAGCAGCCGGTAGGCATAGGAGCGCAGGAACGCGCCCTTGCGCAGGCCCACCCGCGTCGTGCTGGCCTCGAACAGGTGCTGGGTGTCGAGCGCCACGAGCCCCGCGTCGCGCTGCGCGTCGTAGGCCATCGCGGCCACCACGCCGATGCCCATGCCGAGCTCGACATAGGTCTTGATCACGTCCGCGTCGATCGCCGTCAGCACCACGTCGGGCACCGCGCCCGCCTTCGCGAACGCCTGGTCGATGTGCGAGCGGCCCGTGAAGTCCTGGTCGTAGGTGATGATCGGATGCTCGGCGATTTCCTCGAGCGTCAGGTTCTCGCGGCCCACCAGCGGGTGATCCTTCGGCACCACCACGGTGTGATGCCACGAATAGCACGGGAACGTGACGATGTCCGGGTAGCGGTCGAGCGCCTCGGTCGAGATGCCGACGTCGGCCTCGCCGCTCAGGATCATCTGCGCGATCTGCTGCGGGCTGCCCTGGCGCAGCGCCAGATGAACCTTCGGAAACACCTCGGTGAACTGGCGGATCACCTTCGGCAGCGCGTAGCGCGCCTGCGTGTGGGTGGTCGCCACCACCAGGTGGCCGCTGTCCTGGTCGGCATACTGGCGCGCCACGCGGCGCAGGTTCTCGGCGTCGAGCAGCATCCGCTCGATCAGCTGATGCACGGCCTTGCCCGGTTCGGTCAGGCCGGTCAGCCGCTTGCCGCGGCGCACGAAGATGTCCACGCCGAGTTCGTCCTCCAGATCCTTGATCTGCTTCGAAACGCCCGACTGCGACGTGTAGAGCACGTTCGCGACCTCGGTCAGGTTCATGTTCTGGCGTACCGCTTCCCGAACGAAGCGCAGTTGTTGGAAGTTCATGGGTCAGCCTCTCAGGGGCGTTGTCGTGATAGGGGTCGATGGCGACGAAAGGCGGGCCTCAGCGCGCCGGAAACACGCGCGCATGGCGCGGCACCGCGGTGGCGCCGTCGCCCACGCCGAGCGCGAGCGCGCGCCAGGTGTCGCGATCGAGTTCGGCCTCCAGCGGCGCGCCGCCGGCGCGCGGCGCGAGTTCGACGCGCACCGTGCCGCCCAGCGGCACCACGCGCCGCACGTCCACCGCGATGCCGTCGCCGCGCGCCTGGCCGGCGGCGACGATCTGCAGGTCGTGCGGGCGCACGTAGGCATGCGCGCGGCCGGCGAAGCCGGCCGCCACCGCGATCGGGCCGGCCGCGCCGTCGGCCACGAAGCCGTCGCCTTGCACCACGCCGTCGAGCCGGTTGGCCGCGCCCAGGAACTCGTAGACGAACGCGCTCTGCGGATGGTCGTACACCTCCTGCGGGCTGCCCACCTGCTCCACGCGGCCGTGATTGAGCACGACGATGCGGTCGGCCACTTCCAGCGCCTCCTCCTGGTCGTGCGTGACGAACAGCGTCGAGATGTGCAGGTCGTCGTGCAGGCGCCGCAGCCAGCCGCGCAGCTCCTTGCGGACCTTCGCGTCGAGCGCGCCGAACGGCTCGTCGAGCAGCAGCACCTTCGGCTCCACCGCGAGCGCGCGGGCCAGCGCGATGCGCTGGCGCTGGCCGCCCGAGAGCTCGGACGGATAGCGCGGCGCCAGCCAATCGAGCTGCACCAGCCTGAGCAGCTCGTGCACCTTCTCGCGAATCACGGCCTCGGACGCACGCTCGGCGCGCGGCTTCACGCGCAGCCCGAACGCGACGTTCTCGAACACCGTCATATGGCGGAACAGCGCGTAGTGCTGGAACACGAAGCCGACCTGGCGCTCGCGCGCGCCGACGTCGGCCACGTCCTGGCCTTGCAGCACGACCTGGCCCGCGTCCGCGTGCTCGAGGCCCGCGATCACGCGCAGCAGCGTGGTCTTGCCGCAGCCGGACGGGCCGAGCAGCGCCACCAGCTCGCCGGGCGGGAAATCGAGCGAGACGTCGTCGAGCGCCGTGAAGTCGCCGAATTGCTTGTGCAGGTTACGAACGGTGATACCCATCTGGTGTGCCTCTTCGATCAGGAGTGCGCCGTGGCGCCAGCGCGCGCCGCGGCGATTTCGGCCGACATGCGGCGTTCGGCCAGCAGCTTCAGCGCCAGCGTGACGAGCGCGAGCAGGGCCAGCACCGAGGCCACCGCGAACGCGGCCGAGAAGTTGTATTCGTTGTAGAGGATCTCGACATGCAGCGGCATGGTGTCGGTCTGGCCGCGGATATGGCCCGACACCACCGATACCGCGCCGAACTCGCCCATCGCGCGCGCGTTGCAGAGAATCACGCCGTACAGCAGGCCCCAGCGCACGTTGGGCAGCGTCACGCGGCGGAAGATCTGCCAGCCGGAGGCGCCCAGCACGCGCGCGGCTTCCTCCTCGTCGTTGCCTTGGGCCTGCATCAGCGGGATCAGCTCGCGCGCGACGAACGGGAAGGTGACGAAGATCGTCGCCAGCACGATGCCGGGCACGGCGAAGATGATCTGGACGTCATGTGCCTCGAGCCACGGCCCGAGCCAGCCCTGCGCGCCGAACAGCAGCACGTAGACGAGGCCCGAGATGACCGGCGACACCGAGAACGGCAGGTCGATCAGCGTGGTCAGCAGCGCCTTGCCGCGAAACTCGAACTTGGCGATCGCCCACGACGCGCAGACCCCGAACACCAGGTTCAGCGGCACCGCGATCGCGGCCACCGTCACGGTCAGCTCGATGGCGGCCCAGGCGTCGGGGTCGCCGAGCGCCTCGAAGTAGAAGCCGATGCCCTTGGCCAGCGCCTGCGCGAACACGGCCGCGAGCGGCACCACCAGGAAGCCGGCCAGGAACAGCAGCGCGAGGCCGGTCAGCGCCCAGCGCACCAGCCGCGATTCGGTGACGGGATCGCGCCGGCGCGCGGCCTTCGCACGCGGCGCGGCGCCGGCGGGCAGCACGGCTGAGGTGGATTCGCGGCTCATTGCGCACCTCCGGCGGCGGCCGCCGCAGTGCCGGCCACGGCCGGCACCGGAGCGCTCGCGCTGCGGCCGGTGCGGCGCTGCAGCCACCATTGCAGCGTATTGATGAGCAGCAGCATCAGGAACGAGACCACCAGCATCACCACCGCGATCGCGGTGGCGCCCGCGTAGTCGTACTGCTCGAGCTTGGTGATGATCAAGAGCGAGGTGATCTCGGACTTCATCGGCACGTTTCCGGCGATGAAGATCACCGAGCCGTACTCGCCGAGCGCACGCGCGAACGCAAGCGCGAAGCCCGTCAACAGGGCCGGGAACACGGCCGGCAGCACCACCCGGCGGAACGTCAGCCAGCGCGAGGCGCCGAGGCAGGCGGCGGCCTCCTCCTGCTCGCGCTCGAATTCCTCGAGCACGGGCTGCACCGTGCGCACCACGAACGGCAGCCCGATGAAGGTCAGCGCCACCAGCACGCCGAGCGGCGTGAATGCGATCTTGATGCCCAGCGGCGCGAGATAGCGGCCGAGCCAGCCGTTGGAGGCGTAGACGGCCGCCAGCGAAATGCCCGCGACCGAGGTCGGCAGCGCGAACGGCAGGTCGACGATCGCGTCGACGACGCGCTGGAACGGGAACCGGTAGCGCACCAGCACCCAGGCCACCAGGAAGCCGAACACGGCGTTGATCAGCGCGCCGCCGAACGCCGCAAGGAAGGTGAGCCGGTACGAGGCGAGCACGCGCGCGGAAGTCGTCGCGGCGACGAACTGGTCCCAGGTCAGCGTCGCGGTCTTCAGAAAGGTGGAGGCGAGCGGTATCAGCACCACGAGGCTCAGATAGGCCACCGTGATGCCGAGCGTCACGCCGAAGCCGGGCAGCGCGCTCGGCTTGCGGAAGGTGTACGTCGTCATGCGAATGCGCTTCCTAGGTTGACATGGGAGGCGCGGCCGCGCCGAAGGTGCCGGCCGGCCGCGCGTCAATTCGAGTCCATCGTTGTATCGGGCCGCGCGTGCGCTCGCTCGCGCCGCGCGGCCTCGGTTTGCTGCCCTGCCGCGGGTACTGCGTGCCGCGCTTATTGCGGCTGGTAGATCGAGTCGAACACGCCGCCGTCGGCGAAGTGCGTCTTCTGCGCGTTGGCCCAGCCGCCGAAGGTGTCGTCGACGGTGTAGAGCTTGAGCTTCGGGAACTGCTTCGTCAGTTCGGCCGGCACGTCCTTCGAGCGCGGGCGATAGAAATTGCGCGCCGCGATTTCCTGGCCCTGCTTGCTGTAGAGGAAGTTCAGATAGGCTTCGGCCAGCTTGCGGTCGCCCTTCCTGTCCACCACCTTGTCGACCACCGCGACGGGCGGCTCGGCCAGGATGCTGACGGAGGGCACGACGATCTGGAACTTGTCAGGGCCGAACTCCTTCAGCGACAGGAACGCCTCGTTTTCCCAGGCGATCAGCACGTCGCCGATGCCGCGCTGCACGA
This sequence comes from Burkholderia glumae LMG 2196 = ATCC 33617, assembly GCF_000960995.1. Taxonomy (NCBI): domain Bacteria; kingdom Pseudomonadati; phylum Pseudomonadota; class Betaproteobacteria; order Burkholderiales; family Burkholderiaceae; genus Burkholderia; species Burkholderia glumae. The sequence continues at coordinate 3,009,286 of NZ_CP009435.1, forward strand.
AGCTGGTGGTCGCGCCGCGCGCGCCCGAATCGAGCACGCCCGCGTTCTTGTAGAGCTTGGCCACGAAGTCCTTCGCGCTCTGCGCGTTGCCGCCCGGCCGGTGCAGCGCGTAGGCCCAGGCCGCGAGGTAGTTCCAGCGCGCGCCGCCCGAGGTTTTCGGGTTCGGCGTGACGATCGACACGCCCGGCTTGATCAGGTCGTCCCAATCCTTGATGCCCTTCGGGTTGCCCTTGCGCACCAGGAACACGATGGTGGAGGTGTAAGGCGAGGCGTTGTCGGGCAGGCGCTTCTGCCAGTCCTTGGCGACGAGGCCCTTGTTGGCCAGCGCGTCGATGTCGTAGGCGAGCGCGAGCGTCACCACGTCGGCCTGCAGGCCGTCGAGCACCGAGCGCGCCTGCGCGCCGGAGCCGCCGTGCGACTGCTTGAAGTTGACGGTCTCGCCCGTCTTGGCCTTCCATTCCTTGCCGAACGCCTGGTTGACGTCCTGATACAGCTCGCGGGTCGGATCATACGAGACGTTCAGCAACGTCGTGTCCGCGAGTGCGTGCGTGACGCCGCCGAGCGCCGCCGTGCCTACCGCCAGCGTGGCGATCAGACGGCGGACCCCGCCCGCCAGCCCCATGTTGCCCTTGACCATCCCGTGATCTCCCGAGGTGCGTGGATCGTTTTTTGCAATGCCGGGCCAGTCTAGCGAAGGGCTTACATCATTAAAAATAATCGTTCCGAATTCTTTTATATGAAAAAGTGGTAAGGACCGTCCGACGGACGGTTGCGGCATCGAAACCGCCGTTTCGACGTCGCTCGATCGCGGCAGAATCGACGCGATAGCGCCGAACCTGAAGTAACGCTTGAATTTCCCCGACTACTGTATAAAAATACAGATCACTGTCTATCCATACAGTCCGACCATGACCAAACTCACCGCACGCCAGCAGCAAGTGTTCGACCTGGTTCGCCGCGCGATCGAGCGCTCCGGCTTCCCGCCGACCCGCGCCGAGATTGCGGCCGAACTCGGCTTCAGTTCGCCGAACGCGGCCGAGGAGCACTTGCGCGCCCTTGCCCGCAAGGGCGTGATCGAGCTGGCCGCCGGCGCCTCGCGCGGCATTCGCCTGCTCGGTCTCGACGAGGCGCCGCACCAGCTCACGCTGCCGCATGCGGCGCTGATGCAACTGTCGCTGCCGCTCGTCGGGCGTGTCGCGGCAGGTAGCCCGATCCTCGCGCAGGAACACATCTCGCAGCACTACGCTTGCGACCCGGCCCTCTTCACGAGCAAACCCGACTACCTGCTGAAGGTACGCGGGCTGTCGATGCGCGACGCCGGCATCCTCGACGGCGATCTGCTCGCCGTGCAGAAGCGCAGCGAAGCCAAGGACGGCCAGATCATCGTCGCGCGGCTCGGCGACGACGTCACCGTCAAGCGCCTGAAGCGCCATTCCACCGGCATCGAGCTGATCGCCGAAAACCCCGACTACGAAAACATCTTCGTGAAGGCCGGCAGCGCGGAATTCGCGCTCGAAGGCATCGCCGTCGGGCTGATCCGCTCCGGGGAACTGTAATACCGGGGCCGGCTGCCGGTCGCTTCGTCCGCTGCCGGCTTGAATCTGCTCAGCACGTTCGTCCCTCCATCCGATCTGGAGAACACATGGAACGCTTCACCCGCCTGTTGCCCTTCCGTCAATTCGGCCGCCTGCGCCATCTGCGGGGCCGCACGCCCTGCGCACCGCTGGCCGGCGAACCCGCCGAAACCGGCGCCCTGCCGCTGGCCATCGAGCCGGCCGCGGCGGCCGCGCTGCCGTCGGCGCTGCCGGCCTTCGCGCGCGTCTCGCTGAATGCCGGGCTTAATCATGCCGAGCCGGCACGCCGTGCGCCGGTGCGCGTCTACCACGGGCAATCGCGCGTGATCATGGTGGGAACGATCGATGCAGTGTGTCGCATGATCGATCGTTGTATCGCCGAGGAGCGCTCGGCGGCCTGATGGTCTGATACGCTCTCCAGGTTCCGAGACCGTCTTTCGAGACAGGAGGCCTGGTGTCCGTTTCCCCGTCGTCCGATTCATCGTCCGATTCGTCGTCCGTTCCGCCCCCGCGCCGCAGGCGGCTCGGCTGGCTGCTTGCCGTGGTTGCCGTCGCACTGCTCGCGGTGATCCTGTATGCGGCCGCGTCGCCCTATCTCGCCTTGCGCGGGTTGAAGCAGGCAGTCGATGCGCGCGATGCGCAGGCGATCAGCCGCTATGTCGACTACCCGGCCCTGCGCATCAGCCTGAAACAGCAGTTGACCGATGAACTGATGCGTCGCATCGACCTGCAGCGGCACGACAATCCGCTCGCGATGCTCGGCGCGATGGTCGGCTCGGCCTTGATCGGCCCGCTCGTCGATGCCTACGCGACGCCCGAGGGCGTCGCCGCGCTGCTCAGCGGCCTGCCGCCGAACGGCGATCCGCGCCAGCAGCCGCCGGCGCTCGATCGGCCCGCGCCGCCGGCTGCCCCACCCGCCCCGGCATCCGGCGCGCTGGCCGCGCCCCCCGCCACGGCCAGCGCGCCGCCGCCCGGCAGCGCTGCGGTGCCGCCTGCGGCGCCGCAATCGAGCGCCGCCTACCATGGCATCAACGAGTTCGTCGCCGTTTATCAGCGCAACGCCGGCGGCACGCGCTACGCCGCGATCTTCCGGCGCAGCGGCCTGTTCGGCTGGAAGCTCAGCGCGATCGATCTGCAGCCCTGACGCATCCGCGCCGCCAGGAGCGAAAGCGGCCGGCGACAGGGGCGAAAGCCGCCGCCGGCGGGCACGGAATTCGCGCCGCGCCGGCTCGCCTGCCAAGCAAGGGGGCCGGTCCGGCCGATCGATCGTGCCGATCGTGCCGATCGTCCCGCCCGGCCGGCGCTCAGGCCTGGGAGGCCGCCGCGAGCGCGGCTTCCTTTTCCTTCGCCAGCTCCTCGCGCTGCTCGTCGGACGACGCGCAGGCCACCAGGATGCTGCACGAAACGCGGTCGAGCAGTTGCGTGTTGCCGGCGCCCATCCACCAGCGCGAGAGCCCGCTGCGACAGCGGTGGCCGACGACGACCAGATCGGCGCCAAGCTCCTTCGCGAGATTCGCGATCTCGTCGATCGGATAACCGAACGCGAAATGGCCCTGCGCCTGGACGCCGCGCGCGGTCAGCCAGTCGACGCCCTCCTGCAGGATCGCGCGCGCCGTCTCCTCGAAACGCCCGCAGGCAACGTCGGTCAGCAGCCCGGCGCTCTGCGCGATGCTCGAGCGCATGTCCACCACCGACAGCAGATGGGTCTCGGCCTTCAGTTCGAGCGCGAGGTCGGCACCGCAGCGCAGCGCCTTGCGGCCCTCGAGCGTGCCGTCGTAGCAGAGCAGGATTTTCTGATAACTGGCCATGATCGCCTCCGTTGCGAGATCGGTCGTCGCTCCATGATCGTGCGCCGCAATTCGGGATGCAAGGGCTGGAAAACACCCAGGCCCTTGCCGGGCAGGCGTGCCGCGTCACGGTGCACGCTTGCACGATGGCGCGGCAGGTGCGGGCGGTTATCGGGCCCGATGCACTAGAATGGCGGCTTCGTGAGCCCTTCCGCCCCTTTCGCCCCGCGCACCGTCATGTCCGTCGCTCCGATCGAATTCCTCGATGTCAAAAAAAGCTTCGGCGCGCGGCTCGTCGTCGATCATCTGTCGTTTCGCGTGCAGCGCGGCGAATGCTTCGGGCTGCTCGGCCCGAACGGCGCCGGCAAGACCACCACGCTGCGGATGCTGCTCGGCATCACGCAGCCCGACGCCGGCTCGATCCGGCTCTGCGACGAGCCGGTGCCGGGGCGCGCGCGCCATGCACGGCAGCGCGTGGGCGTGGTACCGCAGTTCGATAATCTCGACCCCGACTTCACGGTGCGCGAGAATCTGCTCGTGTTCGGACGCTACTTCGGCTTGTCGGCCGGCCAGGCGCGCGAGCTGGTGCCGTCGCTGCTCGAATTCGCGAAACTCGAGAGCAAGGCCGAGGCGAAAGTGGGCGAGCTGTCGGGCGGCATGAAGCGCCGCCTCACGCTGGCGCGCGCGCTCGTCAACGATCCGGACGTGCTGGTGCTCGACGAGCCGACCACGGGGCTCGATCCGCAGGCGCGGCATCTGATGTGGGAGCGGCTGCGCTCGCTGCTGGCGCGCGGCAAGACGATCCTGCTGACCACGCACTTCATGGAGGAGGCCGAGCGGCTCTGCGACCGGCTCTGCATCGTCGAATCGGGCCGCAAGATCGCCGAGGGCGCGCCGCCGGCGCTGATCGAGACCGAGATCGGCTGCGACGTGGTGGAAATCTACGGCACCGACCCGGCCGCGCTGCGCGACGAACTCGCGCCGCTCGTCGCGCGTGCCGAAATCAGCGGCGAGACGCTGTTCTGTTACGTGGACGATGCCGAGCCGCTCGCCCGAACGCTGAAGGGCCGGCCCGGCCTGCGCTACCTGCACCGGCCGGCAAATCTCGAAGACGTGTTCCTGCGGCTGACCGGCCGCGACATGCAGGACTGACCGCCATGCCTACCGGCCACTCGCCGTCCCCCGCGGCGCCGCGATCGCGCGACGCCCGCATCACGATCGCGCTGCCCGCCAACGCGACCAACTGGATCGCCGTCTGGCGCCGCAACTATCTGGTCTGGCGCAAGCTCGCGTTCGCGTCGATGATCGGCAACCTCGCCGATCCGATGATCTACCTGTTCGGGCTGGGCCTCGGGCTCGGGCTGATGGTCGGCCACGTCGACGGCGTGTCGTACATCGCCTTCCTGGCTGCCGGCACGACCGGCTCGAGCGTGATGATGTCGGCCAGCTTCGAGGCGATGTATTCGGCGTTTTCGCGCATGCATGCGCAGCGCACCTGGGAGGCGATCATGCATACGCCGCTCGCGCTCGGCGACATCGTGCTCGGCGAGATCGTCTGGGCCGCCAGCAAGGCGATGCTGTCGGGCACCGCGATCATGCTGGTCGCGGGCGCGCTCGGCTACGCATCGTTTCCCTCGCTGCTGGCGGCCGTGCCGGCGATCGCGCTCGCCGGCCTGGCGTTCGCGAGCGTCACGATGATCGTGACGGCAGTGGCGCCGTCCTACGACTTCTTCATGTTCTACCAGACGCTCGCGCTCACGCCGATGCTGCTGCTCTCGGGCGTGTTCTTTCCCGTCGAGCAACTGCCCGCCGTCGCGCGCTATGCCGCCAACGCGCTGCCGCTCGCGAACGCCATCGACCTGATCCGGCCCGCCATGCTGGGCCGGCCGGTCAGCGACGTCGCGCTGCATGCGGGCGTGCTGGCCGCCTACGCGCTGGTCGGCTTCCTCGTCTCGGCCTGGCTGTTCCGCCGCCGCATGATGCGCTGAAGCAGCGGCGCGCGCGGTTGCGCCCGAGCGCGCCCCATTGCGCGGCGGCACCGTGCGCTGCCGCGCATGCCGCCCCGCCGCGCCATCCCGCAACAGAGCGAGACGCATGCGCGGCGCTCACCGCAGGCAGACACGCATCCGCGGTGCCGCTTCGCGCCTGCGAGCGCCCGGCCAACGGGCGCCTCGGCGGCCACCGTGGCGGTGCTTACGCGTCGTCGTCGCCCCAGGGCATCTCGACATCGGTCAGGAACGCCACCGTCGCGATCGGGCCGCCTTCGTGGCGGCCGAGCTTGCCGTCGGCACGATGCCATTCGACACGGAACATCGTGCCCGGATCGTCGGCCAGCAGGTAGACCGAACGCAGCTCCTCCTCGTCCGCTTCCTCGACCGGACCGTCGAACGACACGCGCATGCGCTGCGGCCAGAGGCCATTGACGGGATCGTAGATCCGGTCGCCCTGCGGGATGTCGATGCTGGCCTCGACGCCGATCGTCGAGGACGCCTCGACGATCATCTTGCCGAGTGCGTTCAGCACCGCCGTCGCGCGTGCGGAATTGGCCTGGCGGATCGCGAGATCGCCTCGCGTCAGCGCCTGTTCGAGTTTCGGATGGATCTTGTGTTGCTTCATGCCTAATCCTGATTGCTTCGGGGGAAGCCGCCGCGAGATCGCGGCGGCGGTCGATTCGTCATGCTTCTGGCCGCACGGGATGGGCGGCGCGGCCGAGACACGGAGCCGGTCGGACGCCGGCGCTCAGAAGCCGAGCGCCACCGCGGCGAAGCCGCCCACGATGCCGAAACCCACCACGAGCGCCGCGACCAGCGCGAGCGAACGGGCCGGGAACGAACGCGACAGCATCGCCATCGACGGCACGCTCACGGGCGGCAGCGTCAGCAGCAGCGCCGCGGCCGGGCCGACGCCCACGCCCAGCGCGAGCATGGCCTGGACGATCGGCACCTCGCCCGCAGTCGGAATCACGAACAGCATGCCGGCGACCGCGAACGCGACGATCCACAGCACGGTGTTGCCGACGTCCGCGCCGACATGCGGGAACAGCCACGCGCGCGCCGCGCCGAGCAGCAGCACCAGCACGATGTACTCGGGCACGAGGCGCAGCGTCATGCGCGCGAGCAGTTCGAGCCAGCGCGCGAACGGATTGCCCGGTACGGCCTGCCCGGCCGCGAGGCGAGCCAGCGTCGCGTCGTCGAGGGGCGGCGCAGCCGGTGCTGCGAGCCGGTTCAGCAGATAGCCGATGCCGAACACCATCACGACGCCGAACGCGATCCGCAGGCCGACCCACTGCCAGCCGAGCACGAAGCCGATGAAGACCAGCGTGGCCGGATTGAGCACCGTGTTGCCGAGCCAGAACGCCACCGCGCCGCCCGGCGACGCCTGCCGCGCGCGCAGGCCGGCCACCACCGGCGCGGCGCAGCAGGTACACATCATGCCCGGCAACGACAGCAGGCCGCCCGCGACGACGCTGCCGAAGCCGGTGCGTCCGAGCAGCCGCGCGATCGCTCGCGCGGGCAACAGCGCCTGGATCGCCGAGCCGAGCAGCAGGCCCAGCACCATCGCCTGCCAGATCGCCTTGCCGTAGGCCCAGGCGTAATCGAGCGCCGCGCGCCAGGACGGCGCCGGCGCGTTGCTCGCGGCGCCCATCAGGATCGACTGGCCGATCGAATGATGCTCGGCCGCGACGAAGGCGCGGTGGTAGTACGGAAACCACTTCACGTAGAACAGACCGACGATCGCGATCAGCGCGAATGTCGCCCAGCCGAGCGCCGGAGAAGTGGTCGTGGTGCGGGTCGTGTTCATGTCCTTGACTGCGTGCGGGCCCGTGAGCGTGATCGGCGGGCTCGGTCGCCCGCCTGCATGGATCCGCGCCTGCGCAAAGCCAGGCGCGGCGCCCGTCATCAGGTGCCAGGGCTGGCGCGTGATGACGGGCGAAGCGTGGATTATCGCATGCGGCGGCTGCGAGGCGGCAGCCGGCGGCGCATCGATGCGAGGCGCGGCGGCCTGGACGGGCTTCGGCACCCATGCCGCCGGGTGGCGGCGCAGGGGTGGCGTGCCGCTCAAGGCACGGCGAAGGTATCGCAATCGCGCCCGTCGCCGCGCCGCAGCCGGCTCACGCGCGGCTCGCTCGTGCCATGCGTGAACGCATCGGGCACCGCGTAGCCGCGGCGGCCGCGCGGCGGGCAGCGGTCAAGACGGCGCCGAAGGCGTGGGCCGTGGCGCGCCCTCGCCCCCGCTGCGCGCTTATTCGGGCCGCAGGATGAAGCAGGTGGCCGAGCCTTGCGCGACGATCTTGTCGTCGGGGGTCTTGAGCGTGCCCTCGGCAACGCCGAGCGTGCGCGACAGATGCGTCACGCGCCCCTCGGCGATCAGTTCGACGTCGCGCGGCACCGGGCGCAGCATCTTCACGTGCAGGTCGACCGTGCCGTAGCCGACGCCCTGCTCGAGCATCGAATGCACCGCGCAGCCCGTCACCGAATCGAGCACCGTGGCGGCGAATCCGCCATGCACGCCGCCCAGCGGATTCAGATGGCGCTCGTCGGCGCGTGCCGTCATCCTCACGTAGCCGAGCTCGACCGTGTCGAGCTGCATCGGCATGGTCCGGGTGATCGACGGTGCGGGCACGTCGCCCGCGGCCGCCGCACGCAACAGGTCGATGCCGGAAAAATCGAGCGGTTTCATCAGCACACTCCTTATCGCCGGGCGAATTCCGGCGCATTAGTTAGTTCCAAAACAGAACGCATTATTCTTTGCGCAATCGAATGCTGTCAACGCGGTAATCGTCAGTTCGAGCGAGCGTTCTATAATCGAACCCACTAGGCCAACCAAGCGAGAGCTACCGATGAAATGGGACGACGTGGGCGAGTTCCCGTGCTCGATTGCGCGCACGCTGGCCGTGCTCGGCGATCGCTGGACCATGCTGATCCTGCGCAACGCGTTTTACGGCGTGCGCCGCTTCGATGCGTTCCAGGCCCAGTTGGGGCTGACGCGCCATGTGCTTGCCGACCGGCTCGCGCGACTCGTGGAGGAAGGGGTGTTTGTCCGGCGGCAATACCAGGAGCGGCCGCCGCGCCATGAGTACCGGCTTTCCGACAAGGGGCGCGACCTGTATCCGGTGCTGCTGGCGCTGACAGCCTGGGGCGACCGCTGGAAGGACGAAGGCGCCGGGCCGCCCGTGCTGATCCGCCACAAGCACTGCGGTGCGCTGCTGCGGCCGCTCATGGTCTGCTCGGAGTGCGGCGAACCGCTCGATCCTCGCGATATCGAACTGCTGCCGGGCCCAGGGACCAAGCCGAAAGCCGCCGGCGAAGCGCACTGATCAGGCCTGGCTTCGGCACCGGCGTCGCCAGGGCCCGCGCCGGAAGCTTAGCCGTCGTTACGCGTAAAAAAGCCCGCTTCGGTGTCGACGAAGCGGGCTAAAACTCAAGTCAGCCGAGGCAAGTCAGCTGTCGATCGAAGGATAACGGCAAGGCGCGGGAAAGCTTCGGTTTCTTTCCCCGAGTCTTGCGCAAGATCAAGTTTACTTCGAGCGACAAGCTTGTTTACGAAGCCCAAACCTGTGGTGCGCATTGAAGCGCCAAACAAAAACGGCGCCAACCTGTCGGCTGGCGCCGTCTATAACTAGACCCGCTTCTGAGTTCCTGAGGGCGGCTGAACGAACCGGAGCCCGCACTGCGGCAGCACGAGCGCCGCCGTCAACCGCCTTTTCCGTTATATGGCTCATGGCCCCGGGCATCGAATGTGGGAACAACTGGGCACCCTGGGACCTCGGAGCGACGAACGCTCCGAAAAGCATCCGCGATTCTACGCCGGCTGGCACGGCGTTCACAAGCACGGCGAGTGGTCCCTCTCTCGCCCGCGTCTTGCCGTCTATCACTGGAATCGATTATTTGCCGGTCTTATGATCCCGGCGCGGCTTCTCTGTCCGCAAGGGCCCGGCCTGCTTTCTCCCATGCTTAGCTTTGCCAATCATTTGCCCGCTGCGCGCCGTCGACCTGTACTTCCCGGCCCCGTAACGGCTTTCGAAGGCTGCGGTGCAATCCATCCCGATTCCGGAGACGCCGTCGCCAGCGTGATGCTCGATACCGATCATGGCTATGCGAGAATCGAAACTCTTCCGTTCCTCAACCCACCACGACGGGGTTCGCATGGCCATCAACATCACCTTGAACTACACCGAGCGCGCTCGCGCAGTCATGACGGGAGCGCAGAACGCCACCTTCCATTACGAAGCCGATGCCCCCTTCCCTCAGACCGGCGACTTCCTCGAAAACGAACTCCCCGGCGGGCCACAAACCTTCATCGTGATCGGACGCGTCTTTCGATATCGGCCGAACGAAGTCGCTGTCAGCGTTTATCTCGATCTGCCGCCCGAGCCCACCTTGGAGCAAGGCACTTCTGGCCCGGAACTGTCGACATGGGAGAAGCTGGGCGGCTGAGATCCAACCCGCCGCAGCGACCTTGCCGTTTAGCCGCGATGTCTTGCGGACCATCGCGCCGATCTCCCGACACGGCTGCGTCCCCACTGCGCGCGCCAACTGCCGATTCACGATCGCGCTAGCCAGGCGTCTGCCGTCACGATCCCGAACTGGCATTCGGTGACGGGCGACGTGCCTGGCGTGAGGGGCGGTGCCGGTCACCGAGCCGTCGAATCGGGACGCGGATGCCCGCGATTCGGCTGCGCATGTACATCGCAACACGGCGCATCGGCACCACGACCCGGGGGGAAGGGAAAAGCTCGAAGGAAGGGAAAAGCGGCGAACGCCAGGGCGCGAATTCCGAAATCCGCATCGCGAAAAGCAAAACAGGCGCCTGAGCGCCTGTTTTGAATGAATTCTTTGGGGTGGCTGATGGGACTCGAACCCACGACGACAGGAATCACAATCCTGGACTCTACCAACTGAGCTACAGCCACCACTGTTACTGCTTGCTTCTGAATCGCTACCGTTTCGTTTCAGCAGCGAAGAAGCAAGATTATATGGGCACTTTTTCGCTTTGTACAGCCCCTTTTTTAAAAAATTTCGGAAGGAGCCGTCAGGTGGGTACGCGCCTCGGCGAAAATCGCGGCCACGTCGCCGCGCGCCAGCCGTTTGCTGTCCGACAGCACGCGCCGCCAGCCGCGCGCGCCGTGCACGCCGCGATAAAGCCCGAGCGCATGCCGCACGATCGCCCCCAGATAGGTGCCGCGTGCGATCTCGGCGACGCAGTAGGCGATCAGCCGCTCCTCGATCTCCTCGCGCGTCGGCGCGGCAGCGGCCGCCCCGTAGAAACGCCTATCGACCTCCGCGAGCACGAAGGGATTGTGATAAGCCTCTCGGCCCAGCATCACGCCATCGACGTGCTGCAGATGGGCCTCGACCTCGTCCAGTGTCGTGATGCCGCCGTTGATGATGATCTCGAGGTCCGGGAAGTCCTGCTTGAGCCGGTAGGCATAGTCGTACTTGAGCGGCGGGATCTCGCGGTTCTCCTTCGGTGAAAGACCCTTCAGGATCGCGTTGCGCGCGTGGACGATGAACACGTCGCAGCCGGCCTGGGCAACGGTGCCCACGAAATCCCGCACGAACGCGTACTCCTCCACGGCGTCCACGCCGATCCGGTGCTTGACCGTTACCGGCACCGACACCGCGTCGCGCATCGCCTTCACGCAATCGGCCACGAGCCCCGGCTCGTTCATCAGGCAGGCGCCGAACGCGCCGCGCTGCACACGCTCCGACGGGCAGCCGCAATTCAGATTGATTTCGTCATAGCCCCAGTTCTCACCGAGCCTGGCCGATTTCGCGAGATCGTCGGGTTCGCTGCCGCCCAATTGCAGCGCGACGGGCGCCTCGTCCGGCGTGAACGCGAGATGGCGCGCGACGTCGCCATGCATCAGCGCGCCTGTCGTCACCATCTCCGTGTAGAGCCAAGTGTGGCGCGAGATCGTTCGATGCAGGGAGCGACAATGGCGGTCCGTCCAATCCATCATCGGCGCGACGGACACGCGCCGAGACCTTGATTCAACTGATTTTTCCTGAAAATTCATGATGATGCGAGCGTCCTGGGGCGGCCTGGTTCGACCTTGGTGTCTTTCGTTTTTCGCTCATTTCGAAGCGACAGGCCACAATGTCGCTCCCAAAGACAGCACGTAAGCACCGCGGCCGCAGGAACAATCCAGTCGAGAAGCAGAAAGGACGGCAGTATAGGCTACACGCCACAGATCCGCTTGAAAGTTAAGGGAAAAGTCGTGCATGCGCAGGCGCGGACCTTCGCGCCGAGAGCGGCCGCACCATCCACGTCCAGTTCGCGCGTAGCCTGGAGGCGGAGCCGCAGCGGACGGCAACGACATGTCACCCCTGCTGCGATTGTCCGCGTCGCGCGGCCGGCTTGGGCTAGGCGCTGGAGGCAATAGACTTCGACGGACAGGCGACCGCCGCCCGGCAATCGGCGAGTCGAATCAGGGGGCCTTGCCCCCTGACCGAGGTGGCGCGGGGGCCGATGCGCCGTCCTGAGACGGCCGAACTTCCCCCCTTCGCAAAATGGCATTTTGGCAGCCTGCCAGCGCGACGTCAGTTGCCGGCGCATAGGAACTGCACGACGTCCGTTCCCGTGCCGCTCAAGGCGAACGAGGTCCCGGATGTCTGCGAGACCCGCACCGGGTTTGCAGTGGTCGTGTCGGTTGCCGTGCAGGCGTAGCTGGTTGACGAGGTATAGGCGGCGGCGCCCGAAAGCGCGACCGTGGCCGCGCCCGAGGCGAGCGTCGCCGTCCCCTTCACCATGTGCGGCGCATTGGCGGCCGCGCCAGCCGTCGAGTACAAGGGCATCGCGCCGGTGCCGGCTACGGTCAGGTTCCCGTAAATGGCCGCGGAGCCGCCGACCTGCAACTTGTTCGCTCCGTCGTCGACGCCGCCAAGCAGCAAGCGCCCTCCGTACTTCACGAGATTCAGGTTGTATTTCTTGGTGGGCGTCGATCGGTTGTAGACCTCGAGCGCCAGTTCGCCGGCCGTGTCCGAGTAGTAGCTCGCGGTCACGGAGTTGCTGAAGTTCAACACCACGCCACCGCCGCCTTTCGGGTTTAGCGTGATTGGGATCGTCCCGTCGGAACCGGTAGCCGTGATCGAGGGCGAGGCACCACTCGCCGCGCTCATGGTGTTCAGCGAGTTGCCGCTGTTCATCGACTGATAGAAGCTGCCCGCGCCGCTCAGATTGAACGGCATCGAGTAGTTCGACGCGCGGTCGAGCTGCGCGCCGAAAATCTGATTGCCTGCGGCGCCGTTGATTTCCGCGACGCACGAGGTGGCGTTCGTCACACCGTATGTCTGGCAGCCGAGCCCCATTACGGTGTTGTTCGACGAGCCATCCAGCACGAGTCCGCGCTGAAAGCTGTTGATAGACTCGATCCAAGTCGATGAGATGCGCGTGTGCGTAGAGTTCTTGATGTAGAAGACGTCGCCGAGCGCGTTGTCGATCGTGTCGCCGATGAAGCCGAAATCGTTGTTGTTGCCGGCCAGCCGGACGACGTTGATCGCGGCGTTGTACGGGTGCGAGTTCTGGACCATCGTTGTCTGCGCACCGGGATTCGCGTAGAGGCAGTAGTTCACGACGAACCCGCCGTTCATGATGAAGCCGTCGATGGTCGAGTCAGACGCGTAGGCACCGAGCTCGATGCCGGCCTTGCCCGCCGTCGTCGAGTAGATGCGGATGTTCCTCGCGCGAACATCGTGCATATAGACGCCCGCCCTCGGGTTGCCGTCGAGCTTGATCGACGCGTAGCCGACGGGCACGTTGTTGAATGCCAGATTCAGCAGGTCGAGCGTCTGAGCGTAGGACGTATCGATGGTATTGCCGGTGCCGGCCGTGCCGTCGAACTTCAGGTCGCGGATTGTCGAGTGCGAGTCGAACGTGACGGCTCCAGAGATCGCCGGATAGCCGATCGAGCCGCCCGTCTGGATCAAGACGCTGTTCGGCCCGTCGCCATAGAGCGTGAAGCCCTGCGTCTGCGGCAGCGTGAGGCCGCTTTCGCGATACTGGCCCGCCGGAACGTAGACGGTGCGCGCGCCCGAGTTCAGCGCGGCCTGGATGCAGGCCGTGCTATCGGCCACCCCGGTCTTGTCGCAGCCTGGGAAGTCGAGGATGCTCACGACGTCGCTCAGCTTGCTCGCGACAGAGCGGCCGCCGGCGCCGGACAGCGACGCCCGGAACTGCAGATTGCCGGTTGCGCCGAGCGCAGTTGTCGCACCGGCGCCGTTCGGGGCGAACGGCTGTGGCGTCGAGAACGTCACCGGGCCGCTGCTCGATAGGCTCGTGAAGTGCCCGGAATCGAACGTCGCCGCAGTGCCGCGCAGCGGGCCATCGGCCACCGGCACCGCGTTGTCGGCGACGAACGCGGAATTCAGCAGCGGTGCCGTCATCAGTTGGCCCGGCGCCCGTTGAGCAAAAGCGGCATTCGAAATGCAGGCAGTCGTCAGCAGCAGTATGCCGGCAACTTTCTTGATAACAATTTTCATGTTCGCTTGCGATCAGTTGCTCGAGGCGACCGACAGAGGCAGCCTCGCTCATTCGGACAGTTATCCGAGATTTTCAAGTGGATTGCCGAGGCAAACATGCAGCCGATTGGATCGCTGGCAGCGTCGCGAAGTATGCCTCATCGGGCGTCTGGCCCACCAGGCTCGAATTGCGTCGTTTCCGCTTATATAACTCGACGCCGTCGCCGATGGCGCGTCGGGCCTGACTGACCGACTCGCAGGCCCCAGAGTAGACGTCATCGTACTTGATGCGACGCTATACGCGCTCGACGAATACGCTGTCGCGCCACCCGCCTTTGCCGTCCATCGACAGCCGAATGCCTGGGCCCGGCACCGTCTCGGTCAACGCCCCCGCCGTGAATCGGCTACCTGACCGGCGTTCACGATCTCCGGCGGTATTCCGTATGTGCTGCAAACCGGCATTCCATGGGAAGACTTGTCTCAGAAGCCAGGTTTCGGCGGCGGCACGACATGCTGACGGCGGCTACGAGACTGGCAGGCCACAGGCGTATGGGGGCGGCTAGATTTGGCGAGGCTTCGTCGGTTGCGTGAGCACACCCAAACGATTTGGTATGCCGATTCGGTATGCGGTTCAGCTTGAAACGACCCGAGAAAATGGGTGGATCGATCGAAGGGAAATAAGCCGTGTGACTACTCTCAAATGGCCGAGGCGGGAATACATCCCGCCTCGGCCATTACACTACGCCCAGTACGTGTTAATGCTGGATCACCTCCATCGACACCGGCCGCGAGAAATCGAGATCCTCACCGTTGTCGGCGCGCACCTTGATTAGCTTGTCGTGACTAACCGTGCCACTGAACGTCGCCACGCGGTTATAGGCGAAGTTCGGGCGGTCGGACAGCCGCACCGCCACGCCCTGATCAGCCTGCACGAACACGTCCTGCCCCTTGATCCATGCCGGTAGCTGCTGGACTGGTTGTTGGCCGGCCGGCAGGCAGTATTTCTGAGCCGAATCGAGGCTCACGATGCAGCCGAGCGGCTTGCCGCTCGACCTCACGCGCATCGCGTTCGGCCGCGAGAAGTCGCGGTACTGACCGTCGTTGGCCTTGACATGCTTGAGCCGGCTGCTCTCCACCGTGCCGACGAATTCTGCCGACTTGCCACTGCCGACAGCATCCATGCGACGGTCGGTCGACAACTGCACCGCCACGCCATCGTCGGCCTGCACGCCGAGGTCCATGCCCGAGAACATCACCGTCCACTTGCCGTCGCCGTTGTAGCTTTCCTGGCCCTCGCTCAAGCAGTATTTCACGCCGAACAGCGCATTGACGAGGCAGGCACGCGGCTTGACCTGAGACAGGAAGCGCGCCTGCGGATAGACCGACTTGATCCAGTCTGTGAATTTCGCCACACGTACCGCCGCCGACAGATTGAAGGCGCCCGCATCGGTGACCGCGACGATGGTGGGCCGCGTGCCATGGATCTGCCACCACGCTGCGCCGTCGTCGCCGGGCGTGATCTGCGCCCAGTGCGACGACGGGCCGGCCGGCTGATAGTTGGCAATCAGGCCGAGCCCGTCGCTGGAGACGCCGTCGACGCGGCTGCGGCCGTACAGGCGGCCGTCGCCGACGGCCAGGTTGTGGCTGAAGGCGGTCCGGTTCGGGCCAACGCCCCACATACCATAGCCGACGAAGATGGTATCGCGGCCGATCTCGTCCGCGATGTCGTTGATGATCGGCGGCTCGATCGGCGTCAGCCGGAAGCGGTCCTTGATGAAGTCGTGCCGCGGCAGCTTGACGATCGCGAGCTGGCCCGAAGCGCCATTGCCCAACGTCTGCGTCTTCACGAGCACGCCCGGCCTGAAGTTGGGGTCCGTGAAATAGGCCGTGCCGCGGCCACCCGCCACCGTGCGACCGCTCCAGTCCGTGAAACGGGCCGAGACCGGCATTTCGGGGCGACCGCCGCGCGGGGCCAGGCAATGCGCCGCCGTCATGAAATAGGACCAACGGCCTGCGTCGCCAATCCACGTCGCGGTGCAGGAGATACCCGGCAAGCGGCGATTCACCGGGGCCAGATCGAGCCTACCGACGCTGCGCCATGCCGCTTCCTTGCTGAGGTCGGCGAGCTTCTTGTTGGCGGCCTTGATGGTCCCCGGTACGTTCGCAGGATTGCCACCGTTCTGCTTGAACGTGGCCTGATCGATCAGGAGCGCATGCGCGGCCGACATTGCCGTCAGTGACAACACCGCGGCTACGCAGAGATTCAACCCGATAGGATTCGTTTTTTCTTTCATATTTCACTCAAAAATATATTGGCAATGCTAATTGTTTAAGATGGAATACCATGACTTACCAAATGCAACTCTTCCCCCCGATCCGTCAGGGACGTTGCCCGTTTCCAGGCGCGATCGACATGCAGATCAGCGCCGCTCTTCCACACGAGCGTGCCGCCACCCGCCCCCACGTCAAGCACGCAGGCCAAGCCAGCGGAACGCGGCGTACACCGTGTTCAGATGAAAAACCGGTGAATCGTCGATCGCCCCATGCGAGGGCGGCTGATCGCACGGCCGGAATATGCCACCACCGATGATTTCCTCGGTCTGGTCAGCAAGCGCCTTTGCGACATGGGCTTTGATTTTCGAAAATCAGGGCATCAGTGGCATCGTCAATTTTCTTAAAAATAAACAAGCCGACTGACCAAT
The DNA here is from genome assembly GCF_000960995.1 of Burkholderia glumae LMG 2196 = ATCC 33617. Taxonomy (NCBI): domain Bacteria; kingdom Pseudomonadati; phylum Pseudomonadota; class Betaproteobacteria; order Burkholderiales; family Burkholderiaceae; genus Burkholderia; species Burkholderia glumae. The sequence continues at coordinate 3,025,809 of NZ_CP009435.1, forward strand.
TCCCGAAAAATAGCAATCAAATCAAACACACGAAATCGTATTATTTCGATTTTTAATATTCAATTAAATTTCGTGGATCACATAGCCGCACTTATTCGCGACAACTGAAATTCCCTTTACAAATCGAGGATTGCGCCAGTGAGCATCGAGCAAATAATCTCGATAATCCGATGGGATGAACGCCGCTGCGCACTGAGCGCATCATACGCGTGCGGTACTTCTGAACGGAGGCAGCTACGAATCCCATCCCTGTGGGTGTCGATATCGGCAAGAACGTCTTCCAGATCCACTACATTGCGACCGGCAGCGGCGAAATCATCAACAAACCGCTTAAGCGCGCCAACTTTCTCGAATATTTCGCCAACCTGGAGCCCTGCTTGATTGGCATGGAGGCTTGTGGGGGCTCCAACACTGGGCACGATCGCTCAGCAAGCTCGGACACAAGGTCCGTCTCATGGCCCCGCGCTTTGCCAAGGCATTCAACATCGGTAACAAGAACGACGCGGCGAATGCACGGGCAATCTGGCTTGCCGTCCAGCAACCCGGCAACAAGGTAGCAGTGAAGAGCGAGGCGCAACAGGCCGTGCTGGCTCGGCATGAACCGCACCGGGAATCGTGGAGGCCGGTTGGTTTAAGTTAATGCAGGCACTTCAGCAGCATTTCTGAGTTGCCTGTAGTAGTTTGCCTCAGCTTCGGCAGGCGGGATATAGCCGAGCGGTTCCATCAGCCGATGATGGTTGTACCAGGCGACCCATTCCAGCGTTGCCAGTTCGACGGATTCCCTCGTTTTCCAAGGGGCGCGCCGATGAATCAGTTCAGTCTTGTAGAGACCGTTGATCGTTTCAGCCAGCGCGTTATCGTAGCTGTCGCCACGGCTGCCGACGGACGGCTCGATACCCGCCTCGGCCAAACGTTCGCTGTACCGAATGCTGACGTATTGAGCCCCCCTATCGGAGTGGTGTATCAAGGTCCCATCGTCGCCCGGTTGGCGCGCGTACAGCGCCTGTTCGAGCGCATCCAGAACGAAGTCCGTGCTCATCGACGAACTGACGCGCCAACCGACGATGCGACGGGCAAACACGTCGATCACGAACGCCACGTACAGCCAACCCTGCCATGTCGAGACATAGGTGAAGTCAGACACCCAAAGCTGATTTGGGCGCTCAGCCTTGAACTGCCGGTTGACCCGGTCCAGCGGGCGCGCAGCGCTCGTATCGGGATTCGTCGTGCGAACCCGCTTGCCGCGAACTGCGCCACGCAAGCCCTGCAGCTTCATCAGCCGCCCGACCGTGCAGCGTGCGACCACAATGCCCTCCCGGTTCATCTGCTTCCAGACCTTCGGCACACCGTAGACCTGCATGTTGGCCTGCCAGACACGCTTGATCTCGGGTTGCAGGACCTCATCGCGTTTGGCACGAGCGCAGCGTTTGGACGGATCACGAAGCCGCGCAGCATGGCGTCGGTAGCCCGACGGGGCAATCCGCAAGACCTTGCAGATCGGCTCGACCCCGAAGGTGTCGCGATGCTGATCAACGAAGGCTTTCAGGACTTGAATCGGCGGTCGAGCTCCGCCTGGGCGAAAAACGCGCTCGCCAGCTTGAGAATCTCGTTGGTACGGCGCAGTTCCTTGACCTCACGCTCCAGGGCCTTGATGCGTTCACGCTCGGCCGTGCTCACGCCATCACGTTCCCCACGATCGATCTCCTCGCGCTTGACCCAATCCAGCAGCGTCTGCGGCGTACAGCCGATCATCGGCGCAATCGATTCGACCGCCGCCCACATCGACGGATGTTCGCTACGCTGCTCACGTACCAGACGCACTGCGCGCCCCCGGACTTCCGGGGAAAACTTGGTTGCCTTCTTGTTCATGGCTCCATTCTCTCAAGAATCCGAGCCTCCACAAAATTCGGTGCGGTTCAGCATCGGCTGCGCCAGCAACTCGTGAAGTTTCGCACCTCCCAGATCAATTGCATCCGCGGACTCTTGGGCGAATACGGCGAAGTGATGCCGGCAAGCCGACGCGCTTTCGACGCGAATATCGCTGCAGTCTTAGAGGCCAGTTCAAAAACTCCCGAGAGGGGCTGTTTACTTCCTCGGCAAGCTGTTAACCTTGGGCATCAGAACAACGGAAGTCCAAGGATGGAAGCGCCAATCATTGACGACGAACTGTGGATACTGATCGAACCATTGCTGCCACCTGCGAAGCTTCGAGCGAAGAGCGATCCTGGTCGCCCGCGCGTGTCCGACCGTGCGGCTCTCAACGGCATCCTGTTCGTGTTCAAAACGGGAATTCGTTGGAACCACTTGCCGACTCGTCTGGGCTTTGGCTCGGGCGCCACATGCTGGCGGCGATTGAGCGACTGGCAAAAGGCTGGTGTATGGGACCAACTGCACGAGTTGCTACTCGACAAGTTGCGTGCGGCCGGCCAAATCGATCTGTCATACGCTGCGGTCGATTCGTCGTCCGTGCGCGCCGTTGGGGCGGGCGAAAAACTGGCCCGAACCCCACCGATCGCGCGCGACCCGGTTCCAAGCACCACGTCCTCGTAGACGCCAACGGCGTTCCTCTCGTTGCGATCCTGACTGGCGCGAACACCAACGACGTCACGCAGTTGCTGCCGCTCGTTGATGCGATTCCACCCATTCGCGGCGTTCGTGGCCGACCGCTTCAGAAGCCCGGCGTCGTCTACGCCGATCGCGGCTACGATTCCACCCGACATCGTCGCGCGTTGCGCGAACGCGGTATCAAGCCCGTGATCGCCAAGCGCCGGACCGAGCATGGCAGTGGTCTGGGCAAGTATCGTTGGGTGGTCGAACGTACGCATTCCTGGCTCCACAATTTCCGGCGCCTACGCACTCGCTTCGAGCGAAGTGCCTACATTCACGAAGCATTCCTCAAACTTGGCTGCTCGATCATCTGTTGGAACATCTTCAGACGAGCTGAGCAGGGTTTTTGAACTGGCCTCTTAGAGTCGCTAACACAAGTCATCCACGAATCTGGAGCAGATGACGGCGGCAGCCAGGACAAGCAGAGCGGTATGAATATCGAGGCGTCGTTCGAAGCGAATTCGAAGCTTGCCGAATCCGGCGAACCAGGCATGCGTACGCTCGACGACCCAACGATGCCTGCCCAGCCGTTCGCTGCTTTCGATACCGCGGCGTGCGATACGAGCCTTGATGCCGCGCTGTCTCAGATAACGTCGGCAACGCCCGAAGTCATACCCTTTGTCAGCGTGCAGTTTGCTCGGGCGCTTGCGTGGCGGACCGTTCAGCCCGGGTACCGCAGGAATGGCATCGAGCGTGGACTCGAATGCCATCGAATCGTGCCGGTTGGCTCCCATGATCGTGACGGCCAAAGGAATGCCGCGTGCATCTACGACGATGTGTCGCTTCGATCCGAGCTTGCCGCGGTCGGTCGGGTTGGGGCCGGTTTCCTGGCCCTCCGGGGCTGGAGACGCTGGCTCCATCGATGCTCGCACGCTCCCAATCGATCTGGTCGTGCTCACGCAGCCGACGCGGCATCGCCAGATGCAGCCGATGCCATACGCCGGCTGCTTGCCAATCTCGTAGACGTCGCCAGCACGTCATGCCACTGCCGAAGCCCAGTTCTTGCGGGAGGTCTTCCCACGGGATACCGGTTTGCAGCACATACAGGATGTCGTTGAGCGCAGCTCGGTCATCGACCGTGCGCCGCCGTCCGCCCCTGGGCGATGGGGTGAATTCCGGAATCAGCGGTTCCAGCGCCACCCACAACTCGTTGCTGATTTTGCGTCTTGCCATATCGCAGACGATACGATTTCTGCTACGTCATGTCTAGGTTATGTTGGCGGCTCTAAGAGCCGCTAACACAACCTGGACATGATGCAGCATACGTCGTATCGTCCGCTGCATGGCAAGACGCAAAATCAGCAACGAGTTGTGGGTGGCGCTGGAACCGCTGATTCCGGAGTTCTCGCCATCACCCAAAGGCGGACGCCGGCGCACGGTCGATGATCGAGCTGCGCTCAACGACATCCTGTATGTGCTGCAAACCGGTATCCCGTGGGAGGACCTCCCACAAGAGCTGGGCTTCGGCAGCGGCATGACGTGCTGGCGACGTCTACGAGATTGGCAAGCAGCCGGCGTATGGCAGCGACTGCATCTGGCGATGCTGCGTCGGTTGCGTGAACACGACCAGATCGATTGGGAGCGCGCGAGCCTCGATGGAGCCAGCGTCTCCAGCCCCCGGGGGGGCAGGAAACCGGCCCCAACCCGACGGACCGAGGCAAGCTCGGATCGAAACGACACATCGTCGTAGATGCACGCGGCATCCCGCTGGCTATCACGATTACGGGAGCCAACCGGCACGATTCGATGGCATTCGAACCCACGCTTGATGCCATTCCTGCGGTACCGGGCCTGAACGGCCAGCCGCGCAAGCGTCCGAGCAAACTGCACGCTGACAAAGGGTATGACTTCGCGCGTTGCCGGCGTTATCTGAGACAGCGCGGCATCAAGACCCGTATCGCCCGCCGCGGTATCGAAAGCAGCGAACGGCTGGGGCGACATCGTTGGGTCGTCGAGCGCACGCACGCTTGGTTCGCCGGATTTGGAAAGCTCCGGATTCGCTTCGAGCGCCGTCTCGATATTCATGCTGCTTTGCTCTTCCTGGCTGCCGCCGTTATCTGCTCGAGATTCGTGGATGACTTGTGTTAGCGACTCTAAACGCAATGCCGATAATACGAGATATTAGCGTTGCAAAACGTTTGTCGATATTTAAATTACCCCTCAAATACAATCTCAACTGATTCACGCCTTCCGGCAGGGCAATACCATTCTTATTTTCTTTAAAAACAGCGACATCAACTCCTGATTCTCAGGCCGCGCGCTACTGAAAACGGGGGGACGTCGAGGGCGACGAGAAGCCCATTGTGCATTCCGACCGAGGTGGTCACTATCTCTGGCCTAGTTGGCTGTCCCGGATTGCGAACGCCAGCCTCATTCGATCCATGTCGCGCAAAGCCTGCTCACCAGACAATGCGGCCTGCGAAGGTTTCTTCGGAAGGCTGAAGACCGAAATGTTTTACCCTGGCAATTGGCGTTCGACGATCAACGCGGAATTCGTTGAGGCACTGGATGCCTATATTCGCTGGTATAACGAAAAACGGATCAAGGGCTCCCTCGGCTATCTCAGCCCCATCGAGTACCGTGAAAGCCTTGGGTTAACAACGTAAATCAGTCCAAGAAAATGGCCGCATCCCCGGTGGCTCAAAATTCCGTCGGCGCGGACACTATGGTCCGCGCAGAAAAGCATCGCAGGTGATCGATCTCGCTTCTTCCGTGCGAGCTGGTTCAAGCCAAAGCGTAAATGCGCCGGCATGCGCTGATTGGCTGCTGCGCCCAATCACGCAATCGCGCCGCCACCCCGCAAAATTCGCGCCCCAGTTCACTGACGAATGACTCCGACAACCTGTCCGCCCGATAGACAAGGCGACCACTCAAACGGTCGCCCCCGTCGTTCATGTGGATCTTGATGTCCGCGCCATGATCGATTCGCTCGAAAGACAAGGGGCTGACCTCGGCCCCTTTCAGTCTCAGCGAACGGTCCAGTCGATTGCCATGAAGCGTAAAGTGAAAATTCGGGGGCGTTTTTTCCATGTCGATCTCCGGACGTAGCGCGTCGACTAACGTATCAAATGGCATGTGCAGAAAAGCCTGGGACCGGATGACGGACGCTTGCGCGAGCCCTGCGAGCTGGCCAACTGTCGTGTCGGATGAAAACTGGCATCGAACGTAGAGTGGCGCCCATAACATGCCAATCATCTGAGCAAACTCGGCGTGGTCTCTGGCGCTGCCCGCCGCGCGAAAGGTCATGTCTTGGATGCCGAGACGACGATAAATCACGATGTTCCAGGCCGTAATCAGTGCCGCGTAGTGACTGCATCCATGATCTGCGGCAAATCCCGCTATTGCGGCGCGCGCATTTTCCGAAAGCAGAATTCTATACGAGCCGTGCATGAGGCCTGGTCCACCGCTCGTTCGTTCGACGGGAGCGAAAGAAATCGTTGTTTCGGCACCCGACATCGTCTGCCGAAACGCGTCGACTGCGTCCACGACGACATCGCTGGATAGTTGCGCGTCGAGCCACGCAAGATATGTCGACTGCTGTGGGGCCGCTAGCGCAGGCCTCACGCTTCCTGTCGCAAGGATCTCTGCATAAACGTCCGATACTTCTTTAAGCCATAGATGCAGACCCGGCCCATCCAAAATGATGTGATGAGCACAGATGACGGCCAGCCATTCACGACGTCCCAACTCGGCCAGCACCACCCTATAGAGGGGCGCACGGGAAAGGTCGATCGTTTGCTCGATCAGGTCCGCCGCGAGGCGGGCTGACAGCGTGGAAATATCGCGGGGCGCTCCAGTGTCGTCTATGTTGAGGCAGCGTATGCTAGCTTGAGCATCCGGATCGAGCCGTCGCTCGACAGCGGCGCCCTCGTGCACGAAATAGCAATGCAGTGCCTCGTGACGGCGGCCCACAATGTCGAAGCTTTGCCTCAGCGCCGGGAGATTAACGTCGCCCGTGATATGGAAAGACGCCTCGACGTACAGAGATGGGTTCGCCGGATCGCGACGCGCTTCCGCATGAAAGTGGCGCTGCGCGCCGGTCAGTACCTGCAGAAAGTCAACTGTGTTCGGCGCGGCGTAGGCGGTACGGGCCGAATCGTCCGGTGATACAGGTGCCAGCACCGCTACAGCCATGGCGCACTCGCTGATCGTCGGCCCCATGTAGACCGCCCTGATCGGAAGCCGCCGATGCCAATGCTTCTCGATCCAATTGATGAACTGCAAGACATGCAGCGACGTCGCGCCTTTAGCGAGTATGTTGTCGGTCTCGGCCAGTGTGTCGACGGCCAGAATGCGCCGCCAGAACGTCGCGATCGTGTCGCTCGAGGGTGGAGGTGTCATGTCGTTCCTTCGGTTGAGCCCTTCTGAAGGGTGTCGGAAAGCACGTTTGCGCGGTGCAACGCTCGGCGCAGTCCGGTCTCCATCTCGTCGAGATGGCCGGCGTCAACGCCTTTGAAGAAATATCGAACCATGCTTGCCTCGGGGGCGGTAAGCTGGCCTTTTAGCCCATTGATAAAACCCCGGATCCGAGCTGAATGGACAAAATTCCACGTGATCGACACGCTCGCAGTGAGCGTCAGGACATCGTGATACCAGCCGTCCGGTATGAAGAGAATCTCTCCGGGCTGGAGCACGATCTCGCCTTCGGGGCGCGCATGTTCGCCCATCGGAAACATCTGCTTGTCCGGGTTCATCGGATCGAAGAAGGCGCCATCGCACTCGAGCTTCGATGCCGCGTCGGGCGAATAAAGCGTGACTCGCTTGGTGCCCTGCAGCTGGCAAATGATCGCCTGCGTTCCTATCGGGTCACGATGCAGCCGGGTACGGCAGCCTGCGAAACTAATAAAAATTCCCTTGTATGGGAATGCATCTCGCGTGACATCGATTTCCTGGCCTTTCCTTGAAGGCGGCAGACAGTACGACGATTTCGGTAAAAATGACGGATGCGTCCATTCTCGCTCGATCATGCTAAACGCCGGATCCGACCAGACGAAATCGACATCCCTGAACTGGGCGTACCATCTCACGTAACCAGGAAGTGAGCCTGCGTCCTGGTTTTCCTCGCTTGCGAGCAAGTAAGCGCGCAAGCTACAAACGTCGATTAGGCCGAACAGGTTGTCATAAACCTGGACCTGCTCGTCGCCGCATTTGGTCGCAAAATACTGAAGCGCTGGCTCCTGGTAAATGCCCCATGTGTCCATCTCGCCGGCGACGATGACAGGCTGATTGGTCGTCAGATAGCGTGAGATAAAAGCCTGTTCAGACAGCTCGCCACATTTCGTTATTGCCATCGGTCTCTCCCGACGCCGCCGGGCCGAACTCGAGGCGTCACGTTCATCTTACTGGCGGCCATCGGTCACGATTGCTTCAAAGGCCTGCCTTGGCGCTTATCGAAATCGAAAGGCGCAGGGTCGACAAACCGGCACAGCACGTTCGTCGTCAACCTGAACACATCATGATCGCGACCGCTACAGCCCAGTGCGCCGGCGTAAGCGATCGAGCCGGTCGAAAAAACGGCGCCGCCACCGGGAATGGCGAAGAAAACCATCTCTGCGCGGACGGATGCATTGAGTAGTGCATCCGTCGCACCGTGCGGAACCAGCACTTCCTCGCCCGCCTGTTCATACGTATTCGAATGATTTTCGCTGCGGGCGATCACGATTGCTTGAGGTGGCGTACCTAGGTCATCACTACAGGCATCGATCTCGATGCCCGCCGCGCCTCCTTTCAACATTCCGTAATCACCGAAAACTTCGCCACATATGCCTTCGAACATCCACGCCAAGCACGGATCGTACGACGCGCACGTGCGTCGATAATAGCTGCAACGATCAAAGCCCTGCGCGACAAAGCCCACACCGACCAATCTCTGTGGCGCTCGGCCCGCCTGCCGCCACAACCCACCGCGCTCGCCATTGAAGCTCAAATGCAGTGCGCCCGGCTCCGCATCCCAGGCGCGCACGCCATCCGCTCGCCGAACCTCGATCACACCGCTGCGCTCGGGATGAAATGCGATGCGCCAGTAAAAGCCGTTGCCTCCCATGTACATGAGCCGGCCGCCCGTTCGGAGATAGCACTCGATCGCATCGAGCATTTCACGCGACGCGTATTCGGGATGCGAACCAGTAATGACGGTCGCGTAAGGCGCGAGCAAAGCTGCCTGCTCCGCATGCAAGTCTTCATCGGTGACGACGTCATAGGCCACGCCGAGCTTTTCAAGCCAATCAACGATGAAAAGGTCGACATTGAAATTCCACAAGCGGCCGTCCGGCCGGACGTTCTGTGCCGGTCGGTGCCGGCTTGCGTAAGCGACCCCACTTCCATCGCTATGGCGATCGTAAGTCGACAGCCCCATTTCTGGCGTATCTAGGAATGCGACGTCAACGGCGTCGAGCAGCGACAGACAACCATGCAGACGCTCGCTCGCAAGCGAGGAAAAACGAGTGCGATGATTCTGGTAGGCGATATAGGTGGCGGTCGGGAGCAACAGCAGAATACGTGCAGTCGACTTGTTCGATTTGCCGCGCGGTGGCCGTACGACAAACGGTATCCAGAATTCGCTCACATCACTGGTAAGATGCGCCGCATATACGCCCGATCGTAATGCGTTTGGCACGACCCATTCGAAATCTGACGCCCAGCAAGCGTCGACCAGATCATCGTCGTGAAAATGAATCGCACCATAGCGATCTGGGGCAAGCGGCCACGCGAACACTTCGCCTTCCCAATCGTGTCCAGGCACGGCGCGGGTCGGTTGATTGATCAATATCCCGTGGTGCTGCCGCAACCCGAGATCGGTAACCGCGTCGCCCGATATTCCCTGAGTGAAGTCCCACGCCGCCACCACACGCTCCCCCAGATCGGCGCGTTCCGGCCACGCATCCAACAGGGCGATTTCATCACGCGCAAGCGGCCCACGTGCGACGCGTGGTCGCGCAATACAACCGTTGAAATGACAGGCGAACTGCCAGCCTTCCCACGCGGACGGTTCGTCCGTGCGATCCGCGCTCCACGCAGCCATCGTGAACGGTCCGGCGAACGCAGCTGGGCAGAACGGCACGTTGACCGTCACCGACACTGGCGCTTCATTATGGAAATCATGACGGCTCAACGGCTCTTGCCACAGTGTCACGGCACCCGCCGCGGCGTCGAACGATGCCGCAACGCGATGCCAGCGTGGAGTCATCGGCACACCGGTGGACACATACACCGGCGCCAGTCCGGGCCGCCCCAACACAAGCTGCAACGCGCCGCGCTCATCTAATTCCAGCCCACTGCCAGTCATTTGGTGTTCAGACCACGCGCCCATGATCGCCTGACGGCCCTTGCGCGGTGTCGTCGGGCGGATGCACGCGGTCAACGAAAACCCGTCGCTAACGTCCAGGGCGAGACGATCGAAAACGGCCAGTGAACCGATCGGAATTGTCTGAGTGCGGCCCTCATAACGACCGTTACAAGGAGTTGCAACACACTCCGGTTCGAAGGAGGAAGCCCCCGGGCCGGCGTTCGGCTGACGCAGCCGGACAATTTGTACATCATACGGTTCAGCATTCGCGCTGCTCACCATGAAGCGAATCGTCTCACCCGGCGCCACGCTCCAACGATCCGAATAAGCGATGATCGCGCTCATCCGTTACCACCGGTCGCTTCGTCGGCCACCACACGGGGCTTTCCACCCAACGCTGCGGCAGCAAAAACACCAAACCGCGAAGCAAGTTGCCTACGCTGAATCTTTCCTGTCACCGTGGCCGGTATCGTGCGCGCACCGACCATCACAACGCCAGGACGATACCGCGGCGAGCAGCGCTCCACGATCGCTCGCACCTCGGCCAACGCATGGTCGATGTCGTCTGTAAAGACATAGACGCCAATTTCTTCCCCGGCCCATTCGTTACGAAAACCGCAAGCGGCGAAGCGGCCGACATGCGACAGAGCAGCCAATTCCGCCTCCACTGCTCGGGGGCTGATGCTGTCGCCGCGCCGGAGGATGATCTCCTTGAGGCGGCCCGTGACGAAAAAATACGGCACCTCCTCCACCTGGACGAAGAAGCCGAGATCGCCGCTGTGCAACCATCCGTCGGCGAATGCCAGAGAGGTTTCTTCGTCGGCCCGCCAATAGCCGGACATCACGTTGTGGCCGCGAATCAGAATCTCGCCCTCCTCGCCCTGGTCTGCAGGCGAACCATCCCGCCGCGCGATCTTCAGTTCGGTGCCAAACAACGCCGGGCCGATGCTCGGTACGTTCCACTCATTCATCAAACGCCTGCGAACGATCGGATCGATCGACGCCGGCGTGGTAGCGGCGAAATTCGTGCATTCGCTGAGACCGTAACCCTGGTGTATGGGAATACCGAGGTTTTTTTCGAACGATGCGGCGTCGGTGCGCGACAGGGGTGCGGCAGCGGACACGACATAGCGGAAATCAGGCGACAGCTCCGGCTTCGACCGGCGGCTGCCGAGCAAACGAATGATTTCCGGAACTGCCGACAAGATGTTGATTTGCTCGCGGCTGGCGATCTCCCAAAGCCCCTGGCCTGAGAAGCGGTTGCATAAAACCGTGTGACATCCTGCGTAAACCGAACCAATCATCGAGAAACCAAAGGCATTCGCGTGAAACAACGGTAGGATGCAAAGATGATGTTGATTCACGTCGAGAGCGTGGGCGATCCTCAATCCCTCGGCATTGACCAAGATGTTGTAATGGCTCAGGCGGACGCCCTTGGGTGATGAAGTCGTGCCTGAGGTAAACAACAGCACCGCAAGATCGTCGGGCTCGACGGCCGGAGACGGCATACTCGCAGCCCCCCGTGCCCTCGCATTCGCTAATAGTTCCTCAGTCCCTATCCTGGATGCATCGATCGCCACCAGCAAATCGGCGCCGACGCCCAGGCCGGTGACCGTCAATACAGGCTGGACTTGTCCGGCAATGTATTGCAGATTGCGCGTCGACTCGACATTATTGACGGGCACCGCAATAGCGCCGATATAAAGAATCGCCAGATAAGTAAGGTAGGCTTCGGGGCAGTTGGCCGAAATGACCATCACGCGATCACCTCGCGACACGCGATGATGTAGAGCCAACTCTGCAGCAAGACAATGAATGTCCGCGATCATCTCCCGGTACGTCCAATGTGTAGTTCGCGCTTGATCAACATACCAAGTCAACGCAGGCCGATCCATCCCCTCGCCGGCAGCATGTCGATCGATCACCGTCGGCAATGTGGTTAGCTGGATAATCCGCTCGGTGAGCCGCTTTCCCCGATAACACCAGGGGTCGCGGTTCATAGTTGTTTTACTCGCTGTCTGCGTCATCGGTCGCCCATTCGGCATTTACTGGTTGATCAATCGACCGCGTTGGCCTTCGTACTACCATGCGTCGTCGGTCATCACTTTTTTCCACGCGGGGTCGAGCCCGGGGATTTCCGTGCCCGCCGTATCGAAGAGCCGCTCGGAAAACGGTGCGCGATACATGACCCGGCGCTCTCCATCCAGCATTTCATAAATGAACTCCTTATCGTCCCCTGGATCGACGAGATTGGCCCAGGGTGCCAGCGCGGAGTCGCCGTACACAGCCTGCGTGTAGTGCAGCGCGAAATAGTAAGGTTTCTCCAGATGATTTTCCGCCACACGGCTTTTCACCGCATTGCGCAACGTTTCGCTGTCGTGCTTCAAAATATAGATTCTGAGGTCGCTAAATTTACCCAGGTGCCAGTTATCGGCCGAAGCGGCGAAAATTGCCGACACGGCCTCGCGGTAGATGTGGATGCACAAATTGAGCACCATATCCGCTTCGTCTGGTATCGAAATGATCGGATCGACGCTTTTCGGCACGCGCCGCGACAGTACTGCGTCACTTGGAAAACTATAGATATCGTGTGGGTCGAAGAAATCGAACCCTGCGGCGAAACGAAAAAACGGAACGCTCGGGTGGTTCGTCAACAGCGTGAATTTGGCCATAATATGCGCGTTGAAATTCCAAAATCGAATTTTTTCGCGCGAAAGAGGCTCGACTGTATTGTTCACGAAATTGACCGTGCCCTGGACGAACCCGAGCTCATTCAGCACCGCCGAAACCTCTGCTGCTGCGCTCTGGGGAATCAACGTGTCGACGTCACCCAGCATTCGATTGCCCGGATGATAGATGTCGCCGATCAGGGCGCTACCCTTGATGCATACGATCGGTACACCCGCCCTGTTCACTGCCTCGATTGTACGCCTGAGCAGGTTCAGCCAAAGCGTGTTCTTTTCTAGATTGGCTTGGCTGAGCTGGTCCATGTACGTGATCCAATTCTTCACCAGCCCACTGCGCGCAGCCGGCCCGATGAGATTCCGGTGCTTCAGGTTTTCCCACACGTAGCAAAGTACCCGCTGATGCATGGCTTGCATGACGATCCAGGGCCAATCGAGCCGCGCGGAAAAAACCTCGTCAAAGAAAGCGGCCGGGACCTGCCTGTCCACCATGGAAAGCGCTATTAGGGTCCGTTGCTCACGAGTCCCGTTCATCAGCAAGCTATCGTCCGAAAACTCGGTCATCGGTTGCTCCTCTGCGGCCGGTCGCGTTAACCTCGGTCCCCAAGCACTACGCGTCGGGGCCGGACTTGGCATAACGGGACAACACCCTTGCGATCGCGGCCAGCGTTCCCATTTTCGAGAACGTGAACTCATGATCGGGAATAGTAAGGTTAAACTTCTCTTCCAGCGACATCAGGAATGCGAAATGAGTAAATGATTCGAGTGTGTCGCTCAACGAATCTTCATTACCCAGTTCCGCCAGATCGGCGTCGTCATTAAACTCAACAAGCGCGTCCCGCACGCGCGCCAGAATCGCCGCCAACTCCATGCCCTCGCCCGCTCTGGTGTCAGTCATGTCCTTTCCTCAATGCAGAAACGGACGGTCGGGCTCTACCTCAGGCCCAATTCAGCAAAGACAAGATGTCCGTCCAAAGGCAACGACAACCCCGTGTCGTCCGGAATCGTCGCATCGGCTCCGGCATAGCTTTCGCCGGTCATGAAATTTCTGACTCGTTTCGCTCTTTCAACCAGGTCACGCCACTCAGATGCGATTTGCCATTTTTCTTCATCGACCGCTCTGTCTATCGACGCACCAACGCCATGAAACAGCGCATTTTTTGGAACGAGCGATTGCAGCTCGCGAAGCGCAGCGTAAACTTCGGCGGAGCGGTCAACCCCCGAATCGATTTGTGCAAGCAGCGCCCGGATCGAGAAATCGTCGAATAACACAGCCATTTCGCGCAGGACATCCGCTGGATCGTCGGATACATGCACATACGAAAAAATATTCGCCACGGCGGGTCCTGCCACCGTCCTGAGATGGCCGGGCTTCCGCCGCTCGATCACGGCCGTTCCCTTCAGGTACGTCAGATGAACCGTGGCGGGCGCGGACGTACGGACGGTATCGTCGCGCACGATCAAGTAGACGGAATCGCCCATCGACATCAAATGCTTAAGCACAGATCGCCGTTCCGGCGTGGCGACGTTGAACTGGTAGCGCCAAAGTGCCTCAGCCCTCGACGCGCCGACGTGAACCCGTTTCACGGCAACCGGTATGAATCCATGCTGCCGCAGCATCGGCAACACCGCGGCGGACTGGCCGCCGGCAATCGCGTCCGGACGCAGTATCAGCGCTGCATAGTTCCACAGGCGATGGATGATCCGATCGGTGCAAATCCAGTGCCCACGGATCACCTCCATGGCGTGCCTAAAATCGGCGTCTGCCCAATAATAGCGGTGTTTGATCCGATTGGGCGTCAATACTGTTTCCAATGGAAGCATAGGACCGTTAGAGAAACACTGATTAATAGGCCAACGCGCGAGCTTGTCGGCGATGCTGACGCGCAAACTCCGGATGCCGAAGTGAAGCGCAGCGAATTCGGGGAAGTTTGACCCGGGAAAGCGCCTCATTTCCTGCGTTTTTCATACACGTGACGGACTACTCCCGTGAACCGACCGAAACCGGTTTTGCGCAATCACCAAGTTCGCCAAGGCGAACAGGCTGAACAGTTGCGCCGTGTTCTTCGCTAGTCCCTTGCAGCGCACCTTGCAATGGCCGAACAGGTTTTTGACAACATGGAACGGATGCTCGACCCGCGCGCGGATTTGCGCCTTGGTTCGCTCAAGCGCGATCATCAGATCCTTCAGCGCACCATCCTGCATCGCCTTGATCTTTCCGCGCTTGGCCGCCACGCGCCACTTCACCGACCGGCCCTTCATTTCATTGCGCTTGTCTACGCCGATATAGCCCGCGTCGCCGAGCGCTTCTTGCTCGTGATCATGCAACAGCGCGTGCGCTTGCGAAACATCCGACACGTTGGCGGAAGTGCCAACCACGCTGTGAACCAGCCCCGAATCGGCATCGACGCCGATGTGGGCCTTCATGCCGAAGTGCCACGCGTTGCCTTTCTTCGTTTGATGCATGTCCGGATCGCGGCGCTTCTCGGCGTTCTTGGTCGACGGCGGCGCTTCGATGATCGTCGCGTCGACCAGCGTGCCTTCCTTCATCATCAGCCCGCGTTCGCACAGCGATATGCCAATCTCGTCGAACAGCTTGCGCGTCAGGTCATGTTCGAGAAGCAGGCGCCGGAACTTCAGCAGCGCGGTCGCATCCGGCACGTTCTCCACGGCCAGATCAATCCCGGCGAAGGCCCGCATCGCGATGCTGTCGTACAGCGCATCCTCCAGCCCTTCGTCCGACAGGCTGTACCACTGCTGCAGGAAGTAGATTCGAAGCATCCGCTCCAGACCGATCGGCGGGCGGCCGAGTGTTCCTTTCGGGTAGTACGGCTCGATTGCCGTCAGCAGTCGCGACCACGGCACGAGCTTCTCCATCTCGTCCAGGAAACGCTGACGCCGGGTCATGCGCTTCTTGCCCGCGCTTTCCGCTTCCGCAAAGCTCATTTGCCGTTTCATCGTCGTGGGCTCGTTCCGTGAACTATCTTCTACAACGTCCTCGGCTGCGTCAGCGATGACCACCGAGCCGGATTAATCAGTGTTTCCTTAAGTAAAAGGATCGTCCTTTGTTCGATTTCCAATCATTCGTCTATCCGGCCACTACCTACAACAGAAACCGAGCGTAGCACGCAAGCTTATGGCTTGCAACGCTGTAGCGAAAAAAATCGGGTGGAACGCGCTATGTCAAACGCATTACATTTTCCAAACTGAACCGAATGCCACGATCTTGTAGTCCGAATGCGGCAAGCCTACTCCGGGCATTCACGCTCCGTTTACACTGAAAAGGAAGCGCGGTAAATTAACTGCTGCTCGCGACGGCCGCAGCCACCGGGCCGCCCCTTTCTTTGCACGCGCGTGAAAAGGATCTCTCATGAGTGACATGATAGAAACATCGATAATGCCGACGATTTCACTCCCGGGGGGCGCGCTGGAACTCGATACGGCGTTTCTTTTACAAAGCTGTTACGTGCAACCGGACGATATCGTGGTGGTAGCCGGAACGTTGATCGAGGGTATCGGTAACGCGTATTCAGATATCGATGTGTACGTTTTCACGAACTCATATCGTTCAAGCAAAACAATCGATCTTGAGCGGCATCACAGGGTGATTAGCGTTGAGCGCGACATCATCCGTCCAGAAACCGACGCGTGCAACGTCCTGCTCATTCATACCGTGGTGCCTGGCACGTCAATCAAGGTGGACGTGGAGTTCAAGACTTTCGCCGAAGTCGATTCGGTGTTCGACCGGCTACGAGAAATCTACCGTTATGCAACCCGCAATTTGATCCTACTGACCAAGCGCCTGACAGATCGGGAAGAGGTCATGATTCATCGCCTATTCAATTGCATTGTGCTGCGCGGTGCGGACGCGTTCCAGCGTCTCATGGGACGGATTTCGAAGCAGGAATACCTTTATGTCGCATACCGTTGGGTCGCCTCCGATTTCGCTATTTTGCTCGATCTGGCAGGTGCGTGGGATTCGGGTGACGTGGACCGTGCGGTCGAGCTGGCTCGTGAGAACGTGTTCATTCAGACATCAGGTTATCTGCGCCTTCGTGGCGTCACCAGTCTGCGCCGCAAATGGCTGCTCACTTACCTGAGGCGATTACCCGACACGGCGCCGCTACTCGCCCGGTTTCTCGACCTCGCCTATCTGCGAGACACCGACAATGACGCAGGCAAGCGCGCATTTATCGCCCGCTCGCTCGACTTCGTGGACTACCTGTTCGAATTGTCGAGCCCTCTGCTTGCGGCCATGCCAGGCGTGCCGTCCGGTGAGTCAGGCCTGAGACTGCTCGAGCGGGATCGAGCGAACAGCGAATTCACCAACGAGTATGCCGCCTGGGAATACGAATACCGGACCAAGGCCTACGGGCAGCGCGGCGCACCAACACGTCATCGGTTCAAAGGCCTCGCCTCCTTTTGAACCTGCGGGCGCAGAGGCCCAGCAGGCACGAGGTCACGAAGCTGCATGGTCGCGCCGAGTCGACTTTTGCACGCAGATCCGAAAGCATCGAACATTGCACGGTTCACCGGGTTGGCCTCAAGGTTCCATTCCGGGTGCCACTGCACCGCCAGCGCGAACGCAGTCGAGATATTGACCTCGACTGCCTCGATGACGCCGTCGTCCGCATAGGCTGCGGCGCTCAACCCCGTGCCCAACGTACGGATACCCTGCTGGTGCAGCGAGTTGACCTGAAAGCGGAGCGCACCGATTGATTTACTTGCCATACTCGCAAGCATGCTTCCCGGTGCACTCTCGACCCAGTGAGCCGGCAGATATTTGTCCCTGTAGCTGACATTGACCGGTGCTCGGTGATTCAGCTTTTCGCGGTCGGCGGACAGATCCTGGTCGAGCGTTCCCCCGAACGCACAGCAGATCTCTTGCAGTCCGCGACAGATACCAAACAGCGGTACGCTCATTTCCACTGCCAAACGCGCGACCTGAATCGTGGTCGCGTCCCGACCCGGGTCGTGCAGGGTATCGGGGCCATCCGAAGGCCCGCCATAGTGCTTCGGTTCCACCATCGAGCGGCCGCCGGTCAACAGTACGCCGTCAAGGCGCGCAATCAGATGCCTAAGATCGGTTGCGTGTGCACCGTCGCGGCCGCCTAGTGCGGGAATGAGCACGGTATCGCATCTACTGTATTCGGACAGTGCGATCAGATATTTTTGGAGCACGGTATGAAATATCGCTCCTGAAATCTCTCGCGTACAACACGAAACACCCACCAGTGGGCGGATTGCACGGGCATGGGAAATCGTCATGGTCACTATATGAACGCGTTCCGTTTGCAACAGTTTTCGCATGTTTAGACTGACAGGATGGGCTGCAGCTCTATATCCGGCCTTCTTGCAGCCGATATTGCCGCTGCGGCCCCCTATGAAATCCGCTGACTCGCACCTCATTCCTCTAGCGAGCTCAATTCTCGACAGACCATTCAGTTAGCGAGTCCCAGGTCCTACCTGATTCGTCATCACATTCGACTACTGCGCAACCTTTCGACGTTCACCCTGTGTTAAACGTTGATCTTCAACGTGGCAGTCGCCTATCAAGCCGGCTTCACGCTCACGTACCCCATTTGGTACGGCCGATCGTGTGCCACTACCGCCCAGATCGTCCGTGCCATCTTGTTGGCCAATGCGACTATCACCACATTCGGCGGTCGCGGTTTCTTCATCTGCTCGACCCACTCCCCGGGCTCCTTCGCGTGTGTCAGCACACTACGTGCGCCATGGATCAGCAGCGCGCGCAGATACGTGTCGCCTCTTTTGCTGATCACGTGGAGGTTCACCTTGCCGCCCGAGCCGGTCTGCTTCGGCACCAACCCGGCCCACACCGCGAACTCCCGCCCTGAGCTGAACGCCTTCGGGTCACCCATCATTGCGACTGCTGCTGTGGCCGTCAGCAAACCTACGCCGGGTATCTCGCTAATCGCCTTCACTGCCTTGTCTTCCTTCTTCCAGTCGCGTATCCGGCGTTCGATTTCCGCGATTTGTTCGTCGAGCTTCGCCAACCCGTTCCATTGCTCGCGTAACGTATCGATCAGTGCCGCAGGTAACCGCTCTGCGATTCGGCTGAGCGCAGCCGGTATTTCCGTGTCCAACTTCGCTCGTCACTTGCTCATCACTTCACCGTATTCGGTCAGCAAGCCGCGCAGCCCATTGCTCTGCATCGTGCGGAGTTTCCCCAACTGCTCACGCATCGTGCCTATCCTATGGCAGGCCGAACTCGGCGCGGATCAGATACGTATCCACCGGCAAGGACAAGCGCTTGTCGTCTGGGACCGTCGCTAGGCTCGTGTCGTAGCTCTCGCCGGAAATGAAGCTCTTGCAGTTAATCGCTTCCTCCACGAATGCTTTCCACCCCGCGTCGGTCGGGAGTTCGGGGGGGCAGGCGTCGCAACGGCCGAGTTGGCTGGCTAAGGTGTCGCCACCGAGGCCACCCGCTTGGGAGCCGCCCGCGGCGAACGCGCCCGAATCAGGCAGCCTCGCTTCTAGTTGCGAAATGATCCGTAAAGCCACACCGGTGCGATCCTGTCGCGCGTCGATTTCGGCGAGTATTCCGGCTTGTTCAGCCGCGTCGAACAATACTCCCATTTCCCGCACGAGATCGGCCGGATCATCAGCCATATGGATGTACGACAGTAGGTTCGCAATGGGCGGCCCCACCAGGCTGCGTAAATGATCACGTTTTCTTTTTGCGGCCACCGTCGGCCCCTTGATGTAAGTGGCATGCACCGTCGCCGGCGTCATCGTGCGCGAACGGACGTCACGCAGTACCACATACACTGACGGCGCGGATGTCATCAAGCGGTCCATGAGACGGAGTCGTTCCGGGGTTGACACGTTGCTTTGGTAGATCCACAGCGCGGAAGTCCGCGGCGAATCCAGCGCAACGCGACGAACCGCAACCGGTATGAATCCGTGTGCTCGCAGCGCAGGAAACACCGCCGCGGCACGGCGTCCTACGATCGCGTCTGGCCGCAGCAGCATGGCCGCATGGTTCCAGAGACGTTCTCGGATTGTCCCGCTGCCCCCCCAGCGCTGCCGAATCATTTCGAGCGAGCGGACATAGTCCGCGTTGAGGTCGTAGACGGACCGTTTTACGCGGTTGGGCGTGAGTAGCGTGACGAGTGGAAAGCTGGGCAGCAACTTTTCGATTCTCCGTAAACGTCAATTTGCGCGGGTGTCCTCGACTCGCTTGCCGTCCCGAACGTAGTCGCCGGTTGCATGCAACCTGTCTCGAATCAACTCGACGAGTTGATCGACGTCTTGCCGGGTGTTGAACATAGCGAACGCGATTCTCACTCCGTCGCGCTCCATGGAGAACCGCACGCGATTTTCCGCGAGATACGTCTGCCAGCCCGGCCCGGGTAGATCCAGCAAACATATGTGCGAGCGACGAGCGCGCGGGCCGCCCGCCAACACGCCGACACGTAGTTCAGCCATTCGGTCGGAGAGGTATTCGCCCAAATCCAGCACGTGCTCGGCGATATCCGCCACCCCTATGTCGGTGATCAAGTCCAGCGCGGCATCCAATGCGTGCAGTGCCGGCAGATTTGCGAGCCCGTATTCGAACCGCTTTGCGTCGTCGCGATCGCCCTCACGTTTCCCGTCGCCTTCCGCACATGTGGCAGGTGCGTACAGCGGTTGCAATTGCGGCTGCCCGCTTCTGCAATACATCACCCCGAGGCCCGGAGGGGTGAGCAACCCCTTGTTGCATCCAAACGCAGCCAAAGAGATGCGCGATCGATCGACGTCGAAGGGCAACACCCCCACCGACTGAATGCCGTCGACCACCCAATAAGCACCGGTTTCAGCGCATTGCTGCCCGATCATTTCAATGTCGGAGCGGAATCCGGAATCGAATGCGACGTGGGACAAGACGACTGCCTTGACCCGTGGGCCGATAGCCCCCACCAATGTGTCCAGATCTTCACTTGTCCGCAGTCGATCCACGCTGCGCATGTTCACGCCGCCGCGCCCGCGATACCGGAAAATCGATCCGATATTAGGATGATCAGCATTGTTCAACAGGATTTCATCGCCTTCGCAGAAAGGGATCGCATTCGCTGCGATGTTGAGTCCGTCGGATGTATTCTTGGTAAATGCAACCTCCTCGGGACGCGCGCCGATCAGTTTCGCCATCTTCTCGCGCACCCGCTCACCGCGATCGAGCCATACCGATTTAGGTCCTGCGTGCGCCTCGCTCTCGGCAAGAAATCGTTCCAACGCACGCCGGACCGGCACGGCAAGAGGTGTGTGGCGCGCCGAGTCGAAATAAAGCGTTTGGTCTGCAATCGGAAAAAGGCGGCGTATGCCGGCGACGTCGAAACGTTGTAACATCGTGCAGAACCTCATAACGCGCGGCTTGAACCCTGTAGTCCAGGCTGCGGAGCGTGATCAACAGACGATTCGCATCGGCCACCCGGCTGTTACCCTGACTCATTCGTGCTCACGCGATGACTATCCGCCATCCCACTCGCGATACCGACATCCTGCGGCTCCTGCAAATGCTAGGCATCGAAGCCTCCCGGATCGTCGAATATCGGCATGGAATTGCGGCACGGAACTTCCACATTGTTTGTATGGACGGTACCACCCGCGTCGTTCGATACGATACGCGCCGCACGGCCGCCGACATTCGCGAAGACCGCATGCTCGGCACGCTCGCCGTTCGCAACGGAATCAATGCACCCACGGGAAACTGGCTGATCCATGAACTAGGAAACGCCACCGTGGTAATCCGTCAGCACCTGGCCGGAACCACGCTCGCAGAACTTCCCCCCGCCACCTGGCCCGACGCGCGCAGGCTAGGCGAAGTCCTTCGTTCGATTCATGAGTTCCCGCAACCCGTGATCGCACGGAAGTTCTTTTACGCGCCCGTCCTAGATATGCTCGACCGCCAGTGGCAAACGATTCGCGACGCCGTCGCCAGCATCGCGGAGACCGCCGATTTGGCCGCACTGCTGCGCTATGCGCTGCAACAATTCGATCACGCCACCGAAATCGAAACGCTCCGTTTGTCGCCCACCGGGCTCATCCATGGCGACTTCACGCCAGCCAACATACTGATTCACGAGCACGGGCTGACCGTACTAGATTGGGAAAAATCTTGTATCGGGCCCGTATGTGCCGACATCGCACAATCGCTTTACTACTTTACCGCCCATTCGAGCAAAATTGGAATCTTCGCAACTTCTTTTCTCGAGGGCTATGGGAAGCCGGACTGGTACAAGCCCGATGTCATCAAAGCCTGGATGACACTTCATCCCGCGTTCATTCTGCTCACTGATGCGGCCAATACTTTCATCAACCAACGCCTTCCACTCCCTGCCCGCAATCCGCACCGCGAAGCCTACTTTCGTGACGTTTCGGTTCCACGATACCGCGCCTACCTCGCTCACCAGCGCGACCTGCTCTCCATAGTCTCGTGATGACCGCCGTTCTCGCTGCCGCGCCTCAATATGGGTTATCCCAAATGTATTCCGGTCCGTCGATCGGCACACCGTCGGCGATACGCGCAAGCACGTGAACATGGGCAGACAGGGGGACCCCCCCGCTTATCCGAGGCTCCACGTAACAGGCCGTCGACATGGCCGTGACGTTTGCTGCATCCTCAATGCGCTCGAGCACTTCCTGCACGTACATCGCTTGTGACAATCTCGGCACCAAATCATGTGTTTCGCCGGCGATTTCCCGGAGATTGGATTCCAGAAATGCGCAGACTTTCCCTATCGTGAGGCGGTCAGTATTCCATGATGCGGCGTCGACATCCATCGTCTCAATGAGATCAGGCCGCCCGCCCGTTTGCCGAATTTCATAGACCTCCAGCCGATCGAGATCCCACATTGGCTTATCGAACGTCAGTACCACCAGCTCCGATGCGTTCCCGTCACGGTCCGCCAGCGTCAATTCGATCTTGCGCTGACGTTCCGCCCAGAGCAGTGAAGTGGATACGATCATCTGCAGGCCGCTTGCGAATTCCAGCGATGCATGAACGGTATCCAGCGGCAGTACGCTGTGCTCGCCGACATCGAAATTGCTGCGCGACGCCACAGCCGAGGCGACCTTGAAATGTGTGCCGGGGTGGACGCATGCCAGCATCAAAACTAGATCGACAGGATGTGCCAACTCCACCGAAATGACGCCAAGTGTGGGTCGTGCATCCTTGACGCGATATTTTCCCCAAAAGCAGTTCGCCCTCAGTATGGTGCGTCGGCGTTGCTGCATGAACCGCTGCAAGGCCGTCACGATAGGACTGAACCGCTCGACGAAATTGACGGAAACCTCTTTCTCACCATAATGCTGCGCCAGTTCGCGCGCCTCGCTGGCAGTGGAGGTCAACGGCTTTTCGCAAAGAACGCGCCGAACGCGAGGGAAACATCGCCGTATCGACATAAGGATTCGAAAGTGCTGATCCTCAGCGGCAGTCACAACGACGATGTCGGGCGTTACTTTCGAGGCGGCCTCCTCGATCGAACCGAAGCAAGGAAACGCGAGACCATTTTCGAACGCCTCGCAGCGCTCCTTTCCGACGTCGACACCCGCCACGACGACAACTTTGGTCAACCCTGTGTTCATCGCCATGCACGCCCGCACGAACCGTGCGCCTGCCTGCCCCAGACCGACGATCAAGACACCCACGCTTGGCCCGCTGGCCCGGCGCTGTGGGCGAAAACGCAAAGGCGCTTTGCTCATCGCGTATGCAGCGCAGGTAGCGCACGCGCGCTGACGCCATCGACGATCGTGCGATTCAACATCGGATGGTTTTCGTCTTGCGGGCCGAAATCACTGTCAGGATGATAAGCCATGACAACCAATTCGCTGCTTGTCGTGTGAAAGCCGTGCGAAAGACCGGCGGGTAAACAAAAGCAAACACCCGACTCCAGTACGTAATCGCCTAGGTTGGTCTTGCATACTCCGCTGCCTGACAACACGCCGCCGAGGCGCACGCTGGGATGCGTGTGCGCCGTCTGAGAAATGCCGCGCGGAAAATAAAGCGCATTCAGACAAGGATCGCCCAGTTTCACGGGTGGAATAAGCAACGTATCGGTGCAGCCGTCGATATATCGCAGCCGCCCGCGACTCTCTATTGGGCCGCCCACGGCGTTCAGGCCGAGATATGCCGGCACGTGAATCAACATCCCTTTGCCGCCTCGAATCGTGAACGCGCCAGTAACCGAGAAATAACAACCCACCCCCAGGACATGACGAGACGCTTCGAGTTCAAGCTTGCATTCTCCCGACATGACAAAGCCATATGTGGTTCGATCGGGCGAATCATCGGACACCGTACTATTCCAGAACCATATCCTCTCTCGGATATCGCCGCCGACGCTCTCAAAGAGTGGGCCGTCAGCATCCTGGTGTATGGAAAATAATTGACTATGCGGCGTCATCAGCGTTGCTCCTGGCTACT